>VXMR01000116.1 GCA_009841005.1 Gemmatimonadales bacterium | reverse complement strand
TCGAGGACGCGGAGGAGCCCCCGATCGAGATTCTGAGGATCGGGGAGGAGGCCGCGGCGAAGCAGGAGGCGCGGCTGGCGGATCTCCGGGCCCGGCGGGATGCCGGTGCGGTCGAGCGCGCGCTGGAGACGCTGGGACGGGCCGCCCGCGAAGACGCGAACCTGCTGCCGCCGCTGCTCGACGCGGTGCGGGCCTACGCGACGCTGGGCGAGATCCGGATCGTGCTCGAGAAGGTGTACGGCCGCTTCAAGGAGCCCGTGGCCTTCTAGCCGCCGGTCGCCACTGGCCGCCAGTCGCCACCAGCCGCCGCCCGCCCTCCGATGCCGAAGCGACGAGACCCCGCCGCCGGGACCTCCGACGAGACCCTGTTCGGGCTCTCCGCGCTGCACCAGGGACCGCCGCAGGTGCCCGGCAGGGGCGATCTCGACTTCTCCCGCGCGGTGCTCGACCAGCTCTACAGCTACCGGCCCAAGCGCGAGGGCATCGCCTATCCGCTGTGGCTCCTGACGGGGATCTTCGGCGGCCACCGCTTCTATCTCGACCGTCCCGGCACCGGCTTCCTCATGCTCCTCACTCTCGGCGGTGCGGGGCTGTGGTGGCTGCTGGATGTCCTTCTGATCCCGCGCATGGTGCGGAAGTTCAACGAAGACCAGGCGCGGCGGCGGTTCCTCGGCCTGCCGCCCCGCCAGCTCGCCTTCATGCCCGCCAAGGGGGAGACGCTCCCGCCGGAGCCGCACTGGGCGGCCAAGCGGGGGACGCGCGTCCGCCTCGTGGCCGACTCCGTCGTGATGATGCTGGCTGGCGGGTCGATGGGCGCCTTCGCGCGCGGATTCGGCATCTACGAGCCGATCATCGCGGTGCTCGCGCTCATCGCGATCACCCTGCTGGGAACCCGCTGGGCCGCCCTCTCCAACCTGCCCATCCTGCGCGGGTTCGACCGGTGGGCGCACCGGCTGCGGCTGTTCTACTACACGAACGATCCCGGCGGGGCCGTGTCGCTCGCCTTCCGCCAGGTGCTGGCCGCGTTCGCCATCCTCCGCAAGCGGCGGCGCGCCGAGGCCAAGCTCTACCTGCAGTTCGGCGTCTGGTTCACGATCCTCTTCACCGTTTTCGACATCATCGAGGCGAGCAGCGGCACGGGGGGCTTCACGTTTTCCCTGGTGCAGGACTTCTACATGACGCTGTTCGCGACCTACGCCTTCGCCGCCCCGATCGGGGCGATCCTCAACAAGCACGTCCTCCTGCAGCGCAGCGACCGCGTGATTTGGGTGCTGAGCGGCGTCGCCGTAGTGTTCATTGCAACGAGTCTCTTCTGAGCCACAGGTCTCTTCAGAAAGGGCGGTTTCCACATGCGCAGAGTCGTCACGTCGCTCCTTCCCCTCCTGATTGCCGCCCCGCTGATGGGGCAAGCGACGCTCGGATTCCGTGGCGGGCTGAGCGACGCCACAATCTCCTCGGATTTGGAGGATACGGCGGAACAGGAGGCGCGGCGGGGCGTGGTCGCGGGCCTCGACATCACCTTTCCGGTCGGAAGCGCGGTCCAGCTTCGGATCGGCGGAGCGTACGTCCAGAAGGGTACGAACCTGGCCGTGGACAGCCCATCGGAAGGCATCCGGGGGTCGACCGGCATTGAGGCGGACTGGGTACAGGCGTCGGCGCTCGTGCGCATCGGAACACCTCGAGGCCGCGGAGCGTCCTTCGGTCTGCTGCTGGGCCCGTGGGCGGCGTCCCTCATCTCCTGCGAAACGAGCCTGGACTTCGAAGTCAGCGGACTGGGACCGGTGAGCGAATCGATGTCATGCGACGATGTGACGACATCGACTGACTTCGGCGTCGCGGCGGGCGCCGGGGTGGAGATGGCGATTTCCGACGGTCTGCGGCTGGGCGTGGATCTGATCTACTCGCTGGGACTCGCGAACGTCGACGACACGTCCGACGATACGTCCATGGACACCACCAACACCCGCCACCTGGCGCTACAGGCCGGGTTCGTGATCCCGCTCGGAGGCTGACGAAGCCGGGTTGAGGGTGCCCGGCCGGCGTCAGGGCACGAGCGTCCGCGGTGGCTGCAGGAGGTCCTCGATGCGGAAGATCTCGCCGTCCTTCAGCACGATGCGGGCGCGGCGGAGATCCTCGATGTCCTCCAGCGGGTTGCCTTCGACGATGAGGATGTCGGCGAGGGCGCCGGCCTCGAGCGTTCCGATCTCTCCTTCCATCGCGAGTGCCTCGGCGGACACCGATGTGGCCGTGCGCAGGGCCTCGACCTCGGTGAGACCGCCCCAGACGTAGTTCTCGACCTCCGCGATGAGGGCGGCGCCGTAGGGGATGATCGGGGAGTCGGTGCCCGCCACCACCTTGCCTCCGCCGCGGACGACACGGGTTACGGTGCGGCCGGCGTCGGCGAGCAGCTCGTCGATGCCGCCGGCCCGGCCCCTCGTGAGGGCGCGTGTGGTCATGGCCTCGGCCATCCCCTCGGGGAACACGGCCTCGAAGCGGGCGTCGGTCGTCCACGACGGGTCGTCGCCGATGGACTTCCACCAGCCGCCCATGAGGGCCATCGTCGGCGTGATCGTCATGCCGGAGGCGGTAAGGAGCTGGATCACGTCGTCATACGTCCGGTACATCGCCGTCACCTTCGGCGAATAGCCGCGGCGGCTCGTGCCCGAGATGTGTTCGACGTGGTCCTGGCCGTGCGCGACGGCGGGATAGATCTCGTGACTCGCCACCGGAATCCCGATCCCGTGCGCGAACTCGATGATGCGGCGCTGGATGAGGTCCGGCATTCGGACGTAGGTCTTGATGAGGGAATAGCCCACGTGCTCGGCGCGATCCAGCTCCAGCTCGAGGTTCCCGTTGGGGCCGAGGGAGCCGGCGCCCGAGTAGTAGATCCGGTTGCCGTCCATCGTGCGGCCGGTGGCGAACTCCCGCGGTCCGATGCGGCGGCCCGAGTCGATGGACTCCCGGCGCTCGGCGATCTCGTAGGGGTCGGAGGTGGGATCGCGGATCGTCGTCACCCCGTAGGCGAGAAAGGCGCGGCCCAGCGCCTCGCCCATCCCGTAGCCCATGTGCGAGTGCATGTCGACGAGGCCGGGAAGGACGGTGTGGTCGCTCGCGTCCACGACCTCGCCCCCCGCGTCGGTGACCGCGGCGACGTGCGCGTCGTTGCGCGGGGCGACGGAGACGATCCGGTTGCCCTCGATGACAATGTCCATGTCGCGGGAGACCTCGTCCGAGACGCCGTCCCACACGCGCGCCGCGCGTACGAGCACGGCGCCCTCCCGCGCGGGGCGTCGCCACTCCAGCCGCAGCGGAATCTCCTCGGAGCGGCCGTCGTCGAGGTGGTAGCGGCGAAGGCCGCGCGTCGACTGATAGACGATGGACCGCGAGTCGCCCGTCCACGAGATCGCGTCCGCGTGGTGGTTGGAGAGACGTGCCGGCGGCGCGCTGGGCACACCCTCCGCGTCGACCTCGACCATCCACAGCACGCCCTCGCTGGCGTACGCCATGCGCCGCCCGTCCGGCGGACGCGAGTGAATTCGCATCTTCCCATGGAAGTTGAACTTAC
>VXMR01000135.1:6436-38056 GCA_009841005.1 Gemmatimonadales bacterium | reverse complement strand
TGGCCCGGATCGTCATCACGGCCGGACCCGGGGTGAAGCGCAGGGTCGCGATCGCCTTCCCGGCGTACATGGGCCGGCGGACGACGATGGCGCCGTCCTCCCGCCGGCATTCGACGACTTCCGAGGCCACGCTGCGCCCGAGCCGCGCACCGACGCGCGGAGCGATGTCCCTCCCCTGGGCGGTCGCCGCGAAGATCACGGCGTCGTAGTCCCCGGCCTCGACGAGCCGGGCAATGGCCGCCGCGGCGATATCCGGCTGAGACAGCGCGAGAGCCTCCGACTCGCCGACCCAGGTGCGGTCGGCGCCGAAACCGCAGAGTTGAGCGGCCGCGGCCTCCGTACCGGGGGGACCGAGCGCGACGGCGTGGGTCTCTCCTCCCGCGTCGGCAGCGATCCGCCGCGCGAGCCCGACCGCCTCCCGCGAGGCCCGGCTCACCTCTCCGTCGCGGATCTCGGCGTACGCCAGCGCCCCGGGCATCAGAGCACCCCCGCTTCGTCGCGCAACGCCCGCACCAGCTCCGGCACGGCGTCCACCCCCTCGCCGACGATCCGGCCCGCGGCCGGCGCCGGCGGTTCATCGAGGCGGAGGAATTCGATCGTCGGCGCATCGAGCGTCACCTCCCGTTCCTCGAGCGGCTTCCGCTTCGCCGCCATGATCCCCTTGAGGCTCGGATACCGCGGCTCGTTGAGCCCCTTCTGCGTCGAGACGACGGCCGGCAGCGAGAACTCGACGACCTCGTGGCCGCCTTCCACCTCGCGGCGCGCCGTCGCATCGCCTCCCGCGATCTCGAGGCCGACGACGACGGTCGCGCACGGGAGGCCCAGAAACTCGGCCACCATCTGCGGGACCTGCATGTTGTCGTCATCGATCGCCTGCTTCCCGAACAGCACGAGGTCGACCTCGCGGCCTCGAATCTCGTCGGCCAGCGTCCGCGCGACGGAGAGCGCGTCGTGCGAGCCCGCGCACGAGAGCAGGACGCCCTCATCCGCCCCCATCGCGAGCGCCTGGCGGATCGATTCGGCGGTCTCCGGGGGGCCGAGCGCGACGACCGTCACCTTCCCCTCCCCCGCCTCTTCCCTGCGGCGGATCGCATCCTCGAGCGCGAACTCGTCGTAGGGGTTCACGACGTACTTGACGCCGGCCGGATCCAGTCCCGCGCCGTCGGGGGTCACTCTCACCCGCGTGGCCGAGTCCGGCACGCGCTTCATGCAGACGATCGTATTCATCCGTCTTTTCTTCGAATGGAATTCAGGCGTTCTGGTAGGTCTCGATCTCGTCGGAAGTCAGTGCGCACACGCGAAACGCGATGAGGTCGATGAGGGCGTCGGTCACGTTCTTCTGGCGGAGGTTCCGCGCCCTCGCGTCCTCCGCGGCGGGTCGCGCCTCGCGCAGGGTCACGAGCCGGGCGGCCAGCCAATCGAGAAAATCGTGTACGACGTCGCGGTGCTCGCGGTCTCGATCCGGCTCCCCGTTCGGAGCCTTCGGAAGGAACGCGTCGATGAGCGCGAGCAGCCCGGGGAAGATCATCTCCGTGAGTGCCTCGTCTCCGATGAGTTCCTCCTGGGTGATCTCCTCCCAGCTCATCTCGTTCCAGTACAGCTCGCACGCTTCCTCGAAGAGATGGCGCCGCACTTCGGGAGACGCCTTCCTGAGGACGATGTCGCCGGGCGAGAGCCTTCTCCCCACGACTTTTCGCATGCCGCGGATGCGTTCCTGGATGAGGGTTCGGCCAGCGAGAGCATGGGCTCGATCGGGCGTTTCGGCGGCGGCGGGCCGGGCTTGCGTTTCGTTGTTCACGGAGCCGAAGATGCGACGGCCACGGTGAAGGAACAAGCGCCGGGGCAAACGGCGCCCGGAGCCGGTGCAACGGCCGGCATCGAGGGCGTGTTACCCAAGCGATGGGGATGTCTTTGGCGGAGGAAACGCGAACGCGTAACGGATCGCCCGGCGACGCGGCCGGCCCCGGCTCCGGACCTGTGGAGCCGCCGGATCCCGGCGCGGACGAGCCCGGCCTCGTGGAGGCCGTGCAGGCCGGCGATTCGCGGGCGTTTTCCCTGTTCGTGACAAGATATACGGACCCGGCCTACGCGGTGGCGCTGTCGATTCTGCGCCACGAGCAGGACGCGGAAGACGCGGTACAGGCCGCGTTCATTCGCGCGCTCGAGCGGATCGGGCAGTTGCGGCCGGGAAGCCGTTTCGGCCCGTGGTTCTATCGCGTGCTGAGGAGCACGTGCCTGAACCTCCGGCGGCGTGAGCTCTTGCGGACGCATTCGGAGCTGACGGACACGGCGGCGTCGCGGGACGATCCGCATCGTGAATTCGAGCGGAGACACGCACGGAAGCGAGTACTCGACGCACTCGGGCAGCTTCCGGAACGACAGAGAACGGCAGTCATGATGTACGACCTCGAAGGGTACGACCACGCGGAGATCGCGAAGATTCTCGGGATCGCAGTCGGAACTTCGAGGGCGAACCTTCATCACGGCAGGCACGCGCTGCGCCGGCTTCTCGGCGAAGCGCCCGCCTCCGGCGCCGGAGGAGCGGATGACGATGAATAGGAGAGATCAGAACGGCGGGCGCGGGCCCGCGTGGGCCGAGTATCTCGAGCCGCTGCGGCCCGATGAACTCACGCGGCGCCGCCTGCGCCGGAGCGTGATGGCCGCGGCCGAAGCGCTGTTCGAGCGGCGACCCCTCTCCTGGCTCGACGTGACCGCAAGCTGGTCCGCGGCGCTCGCGCCGCTGGCCGCCGGGCTGCTCGTCGCGGCCGGCGTTCTGCTGTATCGCAGCTCCCTGCCGGACGCCCCCGAGTTCGCCGCGGACGTGGATCCGGAGCCGGTCGGGCTGGTGCGCTCGCTGGCACCGGACGCCGAAGCCCCGCCCGCGCTGCTCATCGACCTCATCGAGCCGAGTCGCGACGCGGTGCTGACGGCCGCGCTCATCAATCCGTAACTCGCTAATCCGTAACTCGCTGAAACGCGATACGAACCGGGTGCGTATGGACACTTCAAGATTCCGGGCGACGCTGCTCCTGACGCTCGTCTTCGCGACGGGCGCCGCAGTCGGCGTCGCGGCGGACCGCCTCGATCTGTTCGCCGGCGCGGAAGAGCAGGAGCCGGTGGCGGAGACCAGTTCTGCGGACACGCGGGAGCGCGATGACCGATCGAGGGGGCGGCAGACCACAATCGAGCAGTTTGCCGATGAACTGGGCCTTACGGCCGAGCAGCGGTCGCGGATCGAGGACTTCCTCGACCACTACCGCGACGAGGCGCGGGCGCTGCGCGAGGCGGTTCAGCCGCAATACCGGGCGCTGCTGGACTCGGTCCGGACTCAGATCGAGTCGGTGCTGACGGAGGAGCAGGGTGAGGACTATCGGGAGTTGCTGCGGCAGCGCTACGGCGACGGGCGAGAGCGCGGCGGTGAACGGGGGTCGCAGGAGCGCGACGACCCGCAGCGAAACGACTGACAACCGAGAGACGTCAAATCAGCCCCTGAGGGGGCGAGGAAACGATGACCATTCGACATAGATCAGGGTGCGGAGGCCGGCCGAGCGCCGGTCTTCGTCGATGGGGGTTTGTCCTGCTGCCGGTGGCTCTGCTTGCGGCAGCGTCGCCCCGGATGGCCGAGGCGCAGGTGCAGGCGAGCGACAACGTCCGCCAGATCACGGTCGATGAAGCGGTCGAGATCGCGCTGCGCCGCAACCCTCAGCTGCTCCAGGCCTACTCGCAGATCGAGATGGCCGAGCACAACCAGTTGAGCGCGATCGGCCAGCTCCTCCCGTCAGTCAATATGAGCTTTGGTTACTCGAACTCATCGACGGGACGGCTCGACGCCCTCAGCCAGGGGATCGTCGCGACGAGCTACTCCACTCAGATCAACGCCGGATACACGCTCTTCAACGGCTGGAGCCGGTTCACGGACCTGAAGGGCGCCCGTCTTGGAATCGTCGAACAGAACGCCCGCTATCGCGAGGCCGAGTTCCAGGTCATCCAGGCGGTGAAACAGGCGTACTCGGCGAACGTCGCGGCGCTCGAACTCGTCGCCGTCGAGGAACGCCGCGTCCAGCGGCAGGCGGACCAGCTGGAGTTCGTCAGGCAGCAGCTGGAGCTGGGACGGGCGACGCGCTCGGACTCCCTCCGTTCGCAGGTGGACCTCAACAACGCGCAACTCGCGCTGCTGAACGCGGAGAACAACGCGCGCACGCGGACCTTCGAACTCACCGAGGTCGTCGGCTCCGAAACCCTCGTGGGGCCGACCGCCGAGGCGGAACTCGCGATGGCCGCGATCCCCTTCACGCGTGACGAACTGTTCGCGATGGCCGATGTGACGGCGCCCGCGCTGCAGGCCGCCTCCGCGGCCGTCGAGGCCGCCGAGGCCGCGGTGTCGAGCGCGCGCTCCAGCTACCTGCCCACAATCTCCATCGGCGCCGGCTACGGGTGGGCGAACCAGGAGTTTCCACCATCCAACCGTTCGTGGTCGATCGGGCTCTCCGGCAGCTATCCCCTCTTCAACGGCTTCCAGCGCGAGACGCAGGTGTTCCGCGCCCGGGCTTCGGCGGACCAGGCCCGGCAATCCGAACGGGCGGCGCGACTGAACATCAGCTCGCTGCTCGACGCGCGCTACGCGACGGCCCAGTCCGCGCTCGCGGGGGTGGATCTCGCAGAGCGGAACGTCGAACTCAGCGAGGAGAGCCTCCGGGTCGTGCAGGAGCGGTACCAGCTCGGCCTCGCCACCATCCTCGAACTCCAGGACGCGCAGATCACGCTCACGCAGGCGGAGGTCGATCTCGTCAGCGGCCGGTTCCAATACGAGGCGGCGCTCGCGGGAATCGAGGCCCTCCTCGGCCGGAGGCTCGACCAGCCGCAGCCCTGACCGCTCGCGTCGCGTGCCGTAATCTCTTCAACGTCGGACCCGCGCGGAGTGTCCTCTCAGCGTGCTACCACGGCGCGGTTTCGCCGCCCCGCTGGCCCGTTCACGGACCCCGACACGAGACGAGATTCCGATGTCCATATTCGAACGCTGCCGGCGTCGCTTCCGCCTGCGAGGCGGTTCCCCGGGCCACGCCACGGTCCTCACGGCGCTTGGACTCGCGGTCGCAGGTTGTGCGACCGGCGAGGCCAACGAACCGGAGCAGACGCTCCAGACGCTGACCGCGGGCCACCAGACCATCGTCTCCAGCGTCGAGGCGACCGGGACGGTCGAACCGATCCGCGTGATCGAGGTCAAGTCGCAGGCGGGCGGCGAAGTTCTCCAGTTGCCCGTCGAACTCGGGGACAACGTCGAACAGGGAACGCTCCTCGTGCGGATCGACCCGCGCGATGTGAATAACGCGCACGCCCAGGCCCAGGCCGACCTCGACGTCGCGGAGGCACAGAACGATGTCGCGGGACGCCAGCTCGAGCGGGTCGAGGCGCTTCACGAGTCCGACATCGTGACCTCGGAGGAGCTGGAGAACGCGATCCTCTCGGCGGCGAACGCGAGGGCTTCCCTGGTCCGCGCCACGACCAACCTCGAGCTCGCCGAGGACAAGCTGGACGACGTGACGCTCCGGGCCCCGATCACCGGAACCATCGTGGAGCGGACGGTGGAGCAGGGACAGGTCGTCACGGGGACGCGCGACCTCACGGGCGGCACGGTGCTGATGCGGATGGCCGATCTCACCGAGGTCCAGGTGCGCATGCTCGTCGACGAGACGGACATCGGCCGGCTCCAGCCGGGACTGCCGGCGGACATCACGGTGGAAGCGTATCCCACCCGGACCTTCAGGGGGGCCGTCCTCAAGATTGAACCGCAGGCGGTCGTCGAGCAGAACGTGACCATGTTCGCCGTCCTCACGCGCATTTCCAACGAGGAGGATCTGCTGCGGCCGGGGATGAACGCGGACGTCGAAGTCGTAATCGGGCGCCAGGAGGACGTTCTCGCGGTGGCGAACAGCGGCATCAAATCCCAGCAGGAGGCCGTCCAGATCGTCCGGGCGCTCGAGATCGACGCCGATGTCAACGCGCTGCTGCGCGACTTCCAGAGCCAGGATCGGCCGGCGGCGGAAGGGGATGGATCGGCGGAGGGCGAGGAGGAGCCGATGATCGGCGGGGTTCCGATGTCGGAATTCCAGTCGATGTCGCAGCAGGAGCGGATGCGGGTCATTCAGAACCTGTCCGACGACGAGCGGCGGCAGATGATGCAGCAGTTCCGGAACCGCGGAGGCGGCGGACCCGGAGGCGGCGGGGGCGGACCCGCGCGGCGGCCCGACGAGCCCCGCCCGGCATTCGTGTTCAGGTACGATGCCAGCGGCCTCCTCGACCTGAAGCCGGTCATGATCGGCCTCAGCGACTTCGATCACACGCAGATCGTCCGCGGGCTCGAGGAGGGCGAGGAGATCGTTGCCGTCCCCACCTCGCTCATCGCGCAGCAGGAGTTCCTCGACCGAATCCGCAGCCGGACGGCGCTGCCGGGCATCGGGGGAAGGTGATGGCGGTCCGATGATCTTCTTCGAGATTCTTCGCGTGGCGATGGATGCGATCCGCGCCAACAAGCTGCGCTCGTTCCTGACCATGCTCGGGATCGTCATCGGGGTGGGGGCCGTGATCACGATGGTGGCCCTCGGGGAGGGCGCCCAGCGGCAGGTCGAGAACCAGATCGAGTCGCTCGGCACGAACGTGCTTACGGTCCGCCCCGGGCAGGGGATGTTCCGCGGCGTGCGCGGCGGATCGAACGCCCGGCTGACGACCGAAGATGTCGAGGCGGTGCGGCGGGGGGCCCCGGCTCTGACGGAGGTCGCCCCCGAGATGCAGGGGCAGTTGCAGGTCCAGTTCGGACGCAACAACGCGAGCGTGCGGATTCTCGGCACGACGCCGAATTACGTGGCCGTCGAGAACCACACGCTTCAACTGGGGCGCTTCTTCGATGAGTCCGAGAACCGCGGCCGGCGGCGCGTCGCCGTGCTCGGGGGCGCGGTGCCGGCGGTGCTGAACACTGAAGCCGCCGAACTCGTCGGCCGAACGATCTCGATCCGGAACATCTCGTTCGAAGTCGTGGGAGTGCTGGAGGGAAAAGGCGGATCGGGCTGGTTCAACCAGGATGAGCAGATCTTCGTCCCGCTGGAGACGGCGCAGTTCCGGTTGCTGGGGACCGACCGCGTGAGCCAGTTCAAGGTCGTGGTCGAGAGCGAGGCGGCGATTCCCGTCGCGATGGTGCAGATCGAGGACGTGCTCCGGCGCGAACACCGCCTTCCCCTGGGACGGGAGAACGACTTCTGGATCTCCGACAGCGTGCAGTTCCTCGAGATGGCGCAGGAGACAACGCAGACGTTCACGATGCTGCTCGCCGGGATCGCCGCGGTCAGCCTCCTCGTCGGGGGCATCGGGATCATGAACATCATGCTGGTGTCGGTCACCGAGCGGACGAAGGAGATCGGCGTGCGCAAGGCGCTCGGCGCCACGAGGCGGGCGGTCCTGCTCCAGTTCCTGCTCGAAGCCACGACGCTCTGCATGACCGGCGGGATCCTCGGCGTCGCCTTCGCCTACGGCGCGGCGGAGATGCTCTCGCGGTCGGCGGGCTGGACGATGGCCATCGCGCCGCAGGCCATCGGCCTCGCCGTGGTGTTCGCCGCGGCGGTGGGCATGTTCTTCGGCCTCTGGCCCGCCCGGCGCGCGGCCCGGCTCGATCCGATCGTGGCGCTTCGGTACGAATAGCGGGCCGTGGGCTGCCAGCCCGCGCACACCCGGGTTGGCGGGAGGTCGCGGGCCGACGTATGGTCCCGGCATGAGTGTTCCGCTGACATCGCTTCCGGATTCCGCCCGCGTCTGGATCTACGGGGCGGACCGTCCGCTGACCTCCGAGGAGCGCGAAGCGCTGATGGTCGACCTGCGCGCGTTCGTCGACATCTGGACCGCGCACGGGACGGCGCTGCGGGCGGGCGTGGAATGGATCGAAGACCGTTTCGCGGTCGTCGCCGTGGACGAGGCTTCGGCGCCCGCGTCCGGATGCTCGATCGACGCGATGTCCCGGCGGCTGGGCGCGCTCGAGGAACGCCTGGGCTGCTCGCTTCTCGACAGCACACGCGTGTTCTACCGGGACGAGTCCGGCGCAATCGAGAGTTGCGCGCGACCGGAGTTCCGGGCGCGGGCGCTGACCGGAGCGATCGGCGACGCGACTCCCGTCTTCGATCCAACCATCGACACGTTGGCGGCGCTGCGGGCGGGCGAACTCGAGCGGCCGGCGGCCCGTTCCTGGCACCGGCAACTCCTGGGCCGCCCCGGCGGACGGTCCTGACGCGGGGACCGGCGTGACGGGAGCCCCTGGGAGCGGCGCTTCCGGCGCCGCGCGGGGAAAACTGGCCTTCGCCCTCTCGGGTGGCGGCGCGAGGGCCGCCTACCAGACCGGCGTGCTGAGCTATATCGGCAGACAGCTGCCCGGGCTTCGGATCCCCCTCCTCACCGGCGTCTCGGCGGGCGCGATCAACGTGGGTTTCCTTGCTGCCTACAACGGAAACCTGCATGGCGCGACGCAGGCACTGAAGCGCCGCTGGCTCTCGCTCACGACCGAGGAAGTGCTGCGCACCAACCCCGCTTCCCTGCTCAAGGTGGGCCTGCGGATGGGAGGGTCGCTGCTGGGCGGCGGGACCGGGCTGAGTCCCCGTTTCCAGAGCCTCGTCGACACGTCGCCGCTGCGGGAGTTCATCGAGCGCGACGTCGGCCGCGGAGAGATCGACGCCCGGATCCGGGCGGGGGACCTCGAAGCGGTCGGCCTCACCGCGATGTCGTACCAGACGGGCCGCACGGTCCTTTTCGTACAGGGCGAACCGCGGTCGGGGCCCGGGCGCGCGAGCGCACACTACCGACTCGTGCGGACGAACATTTCGGTGGACCACATCCTCGCCTCCGCGTCGATCCCGCTCGTGTTCCCGGCCATCAAGCTCGGCCAGCAGTATTACGGGGACGGGAGCTTTCGCACTGCCGCGCCGCTGGCGCCCGCGATTCACATGGGGGCGGACCGCATCTTCACGATCTCGGCCCGTTACCGACGGTCCGAACTGGAGGCGCGGGCGCCGGACACGACCGGATATCCCCCGCCTGCACGAGTCCTGGGCCTGCTGCTGAACTCGGTCTTTCTCGACACGCTGGACTGGGACGCCGCCGCGCTGCGCCGGATCAACCTCCTCGTCGACCGACTCCCCCGCGAGGTCTCCGAGAGCCAGGGTCTGCGCCGCGTCGACCTGCTTATCCTGAGACCCTCGCGGGACATCGGGAAACTCGCCCGCGACTTCGAGATCGAACTTCCCCCGGCGCTCAGGTTTCTCGTGCGAGGTCTCGGAACGCCGGACATCAAGACCGCCGACTTCCTGAGTTATCTCCTGTTCGAGAGCGAGTACATCCGGGCGCTCGTGGAGCTGGGAGCCTCCGACGCGGAGGCAAACTGGGGCCGCATCGAGGCGTTTCTCACCTGACTGTGCAACGGACGATCGTCCACTTCGCCGACCTCCATCTCGACTCCCCGTTCGCGTGGTGCGAGGCGACGGGCGACGTGGCGCGGCGGCGGCGCGAGGCGCTTCGCGACACCCTGCTCGCGATCGTGGAACTCGTGCGCTCGACCGGCGCGGACGCACTCTTCTGCGGAGGCGACCTGTACGAGCACGATCGCGTCACGCTCGACACGGCGAACTTCCTGCGGCAGACCTTCGCCTCTCTCGACCCGGTGCCCGTCTACGTCGCGCCCGGCAATCACGACTGGTACGGGCCGACGAGCGCGTACGCGACAGAGGGATGGAGCGGGAACGTCCACATCTTTCGGGATGCGACGCTGCAGGCGGTCTCCCTCGCGCCCGGCATCACGCTCTGGGGGGGCGCGCACTGCGCTCCCGCCAACACGGACAACTTCCTCGGCGACGGCTTCCGCGTCTCCGGGGCGGGGGCGCACGTGGCGCTCTTTCACGGAGCGGAACGGTCGTGGCTCGCGGCACAGGGTGAACGGAAGGCGCCGTACGCCCCATTCGAGACCGCCGAGATCCCGGAAAGCGGACTGAATCACGCGTTCCTCGGCCACTATCACCGGCCGGCGGACGGCGCCCATCACACCTATCCGGGCAACCCCGACCCGCTGCAGTTCGGAGAGGAGGGGGAGCGCGGACCCGTCGTGGCGACGATCGACGCGGAGGGCGAGGTCGCGCGAGAGCGCCACGTCGTGGCGGTCACCCCGGTTCACGATCTGCGGCTCGATGTCACGGGCCTCACGAGCCGCCAGCAGATTCGGGACACGCTGCGCGCGATGACGGAGAGCCTCGCGGGACTCGCGCGTCTCACGGTGTGCGGCGACCTCGAGCCGTCCCTCGACCTCCAGGAGGACACGATCCGCGAGCAGTTGCTCGAAACGTTCGACGCCGTGCAGGTCCGAAAGTCCGAATTGCACCTGGCGTACGACCTCGAAGAGATCCGCGGGGAGCCCACCGTGCGAGGACGGTTCGTCGAGGATGTGATGGGAGCGGAGTTGGCGGAAGATGAGGAGCGCCGTGTCCTGCGGATGGGACTGCGGGCGCTCGACGGACGCGACGACCTCGAGGTGCTGTGATGCGCTTCGAGTCCGTGACGGCCCATCGCTTCGGCCCCTTCCGGGATGAGACGCTGGAACTGGCGCCGGGCATGAACGTCGTCTTCGGCCGCAACGAGGCGGGGAAATCGTCCTGGCACGCGGCGCTGTACGCCGGGCTCTGCGGCATGCGGCGCGGCAAGGGGGCGATGCGGAAGGAGGAGAAGCGGTTCGCGGAGCGCCACAGGCCGTGGGACGACGACGAGTGGGAAGTCGGAGCCATCGTCGCGCTCGAAAACGGACGACGCGTGGAATTGAGGCATGATCTCGCGGGAAGGATCGAGAGTTCGGCGGAGGACATGAGCGTCGCGGGACGGGACTTTTCGGGCGAGATCCTGTTCGACGGGGCGCCGGACGGCTCTCGATGGCTGGGCCTGAACCGCCGCTCGTTTCTCGCCACCGCCTGTGTGCGTCAGACGGACATCCTCAGGGTCCGGGACGACCCCGAATCGCTGCAGGAGGACATGCAGCGCGCCGCGGCGACGGCGGGCGTGGACCAGACGGCGGCTGCCGCGCTGCAACGGCTCGAGGAGGTTGTCCGGGAACGCGTCGGATCGACCCGGGCTCCGACGAAGCCGCTCATGACGACCGCGCGGCGGGTCGCGGAGGCGCGCGAGGCTCTGGAGGCGGCCCGCGAGGCGCACCAAGACTTTCAGGAGCGTCGCGCCGAGGTCGAAACGCTGGAGAGGGCGGCGAGGGAGGCCCGCCACCGCGTGGAGGCGGCGGAGGCCGCGCTCGCGGGCGCCGAGGCGGAGACGCACGCGGAGCGGCTGCGGGAGGCACGGGCCCTGCACGAGGAGTTCCCCGAGGGGGCGCCCCACCCGATCCCCGAGGGCGGCGGGCTCACGCGGGCGGTCACCGAAGCGCTCACGACGTGGCGCAACCTCCCCGATCCGGTGGAGCTGACTGAGCCCTCGGCGCGAGAGATCGAGGAGAGGATCGAGGGAGCCGATGCGGAACTGGCGGCCGCGCGGGCGGTCGTCGCGGAGGCCGCTGCCGCAGAAGTGGAGGCTCGCCTTGCAGGTGCACGTGAGCTGCAGGCGCTCTTCCCGGAGGGCGGCCCCCGGGTTTCCCCGGAGGAGGACGCGCGCCTGGCGGAGATCCGCGACGCGCTCCGCGCTTGGGGGTCGCTTTCCGAGGTCGAGCCGCCCGCGGGGCGGAGGTTGGAGGAAATCGAGGGGGATCTGGCCGATCTCGAAGAGAGGCGGCCGGCGGCCCCCCGGCGACGTTCGCCCGCGCGAGCCGCGGCGTGGCTGGCTCTTTCGGCGGCCGTGGCGATCGGAGGTCTCGTCCTCGCGCTGCTGGCGCCGGAGTCGCGCTCCGCGGGGCTGATCCTGTTCGCGGTCGGGGCGGGAGGCGTCCTGTCTCACCGACTGGCGAGGACGCGGGCCGACGGCTCCGAGATCGCGCTCGCGCTGGACGTGCGGCGCGACAGTCTCCGCCGCGAACTCGAGACCGGACGCTCGGCCCACAGGCGGTACGCGGCCGAACTGCGGACCCGGCGCGACGCGATCGACCGCCTTCGTGAATTCGCCGGCGGGGAGGACGCGGGTTCGCTGGAACCGGGAGCGCTCGCGGAGTCGCTGCGCCGCGAGGCCGAGTCCCGGCAGGCCGGAAGGGAAGAGGCGGCGCGGCGGGGCTCGCAGTGGGATGAGCTTCAGGGGCTGCTTGCCGGTTCATCCTTCGACGCACTTGCCGCCGAGACGGATCGGCTGCGCATCGCGGCCGATGCCCTCCTCGCGGATGCGGCCGGAGCCCCGCTCGCGGAGTTGAGGACCCGGGGCGTCACCCGGAGCGAGTTGGATGAACTCGAACGGCGGACCGCGGGGCAGCGCCGAGAGTGGAGCGACGAACGGGCCAGGCGCCTGGCGGCGGAGACGCGGCACGCACATCGGTCGGAGCGGGCCGATGATGCCGTAAACAAGCTGCGTGAAGCCGGGTCGCAGATCGGCGTGACCGCCGAAGACCCCGAGGAGCTGGCGGACGCGCTGGAGGAGTGGCGCGCGGGCCGGGAGCGGATGCTCGCGGAGGCCGGCGAACGCAACAAATCATGGGATCGCCTGCAACAGTTGCTCGGCGAGCGGACGCTGGATGAATTCGCGGACGAAGTGGAGCAACGCCGCCTCCGGGCCAGCGGGCTCGTCGACCGGCTCGGGGCGGACCTCCTTGTCAAAGCTCGGCCGGGGCGGCCGACCGGGGAGACGCTGGAAAATCTGAGGCGGGAAGCGGAGGCGGCCCGCGAGGAGGTACTGCGCGCCGGCGGCCAGCTCACCGAACGTGAGCACCATCTGCCCAGCGTCGCCGACGCGGAGGACGCGCTGGCGGCGGCCGAGCGGAAACAGGCGAGGATCGCCCGCCTCAAGGACACGCTGGACTGCACGATCGGATTCCTCGAAGAGGCGCAGGAGCGCGTGCTGCGCGACATCGCGCCCGTTCTGACGCGGACGGTCCTCGAATGGCTTCCCGGAGTGACGGACGGCCGCTACACGGGATGCCGAATCGACCCGGAGAATCTGCTCGTCGAGGTCCGGACCCCGGGGGGGCGCTGGCGCTCCGCCGAACTGCTCTCTCACGGCACCGCGGAGCAGATCTACCTGCTGCTCAGGTTCGCGCTCTCACGGCACCTCACCCGGGAGGGCGAGACGTGCCCCCTCATCCTCGACGATGTCGTGGGCGCGTCCGACGCGGTCCGGAAACAGGCGGTGCTGCAGACGCTGCACGCGCTCGCGGGCTCTACCCAGGTCATCCTCTTCACGCACGAGGAGGATGTGCGGGACTGGGCGAGGGAGAACCTCGCGGGACCCGGCGCCCGCCTCATCGAACTCGCCGGGCGGCGGGTCGAGCGCGGAGGAAACGGGGTGGCTCCCGCTACTTGAAGACCTTGTAGTCGGTCGAGTGGCCCGGGTTCACCTTCGCGGTCGGGTCGATGTGGTGGACCGCGTTGTTCACCGCGATCGCGGCCTCTCCGAAACCGGTCGAGATCAATTCCAGCTTCCCGTCGTAGGTGGCGATGTCCCCTGCCGCATAAACGCCGGGGATGTTCGTGCGCATGCGCGAGTCCACCACAACGCACCTCTTCTGCAATTCGAGCCCCCATTCGGCGATCGGCCCGATGTTCGGAACGAAGCCGATCAGCGCGATGACGTCGTCCACCTCGATTCGCTCCGTTTCCTTCGTCTTCGTGTGCCGGATCGTCGCGGCCTCGACCCGGTCGCCCCCGTGGATCTCCGTCACGGTGCAGAAGGTACGGAGTTCGAGTTCGCCCCGTTCATGCGCACCCTCGACCTGCGCGACCGTGCTCTCGTGGGCCCGATAGCGGTTCGTGCGGTGGATATGCGTGAGTTCACCGGCGATCTCGCGCAGCGCCCAACTCCAGTCGAAGGCGGAGTCGCCCCCGCCGACCAGGAGAACGCGTTTCCCGCGGAACATCTCGGGGTCTTTCACGTTCGTCACGAGGCCCCGGTCCAGGAACTCACCCCACCCCGGCACGCGCAGCGTCCGGCTCTTGAAAGCGCCCTTGCCCCCGGCAATGACGACGGTGCGCGTGGGCCGCGGCCCCTTGTTCGTGCGAAGATCGAAGCCGCCGTTTCCCGGATTGAGTGCGAGGACGCGCTCCTCGAGGCAGACCTCCGCGTCGAACTGCAGGCCCTGCGTGACGAGTTCCCGCGCGAGATCCTTGGCGAGCACCCGGGGGAAGCCGGCGACGTCAAAGACATCCTTCTCGGGGTACAGCGCCGTCAGCTGACCTCCGAGTTCGGGGAGGACATCAATGATGCGGGCCGAGACGCCGCGCATACCGGCGTAGAACGATCCGTAGAGTCCGGTCGGACCGCCGCCGATGATCGTTATGTCGACCGTTTCGTTCTTCAAACCCAAACCGTTCAAGCCATCCGGCGATCGTCAGGTCGCGCTCTTCCACTTCCGCCGGAGGCAGTGAGTTCCGTAATCGATGATCGCCCATGCCGACGTCGCGCCGACGAGCAAAACGAGTGCGGGAACATACCGAGGGTTGAAAATGAGGGCGAGCAGCGTGAGAAACTGCAGGCCGGTCGCGATTTTTCCCGGCCACCGGGGCCTGAAGGGGATGATGATGGAGACCAGCCGGGCCAGGAGATAGCACCCGGCGGTATAGAGATCCCTGAGGATCAGGATCAGGAACGACACCGCGTCGAGCCCGCCCGCCGCCAGGAAGCCGGAGAGAGCGAGCAGGACGAAGAGCTTGTCGCAGAGCGGGTCGAGCAGGAGTCCGACCTGGGAGCGCGTCCCGCTAACCCGGGCGATGAACCCATCGAGGACGTCCGTCGCGCCGGCCGTGGCCACGAGCACGGCCATCACGCCGGGGTCCGAGACCACGATGAAGGCGAGGCCGAGCGGTATGCGGCTCAGGGACAGAAGATTCGACAGGGTCAGGAACCCCGGATCGTGTGTCTGTATCGGATGCCTCCGCTTCGATTTGGTCGACGGACCCGCCCCACGTACGGGAAGATGCACGTTCCTGGGGCGGGTCTCCAGTGCGCCGGCGAGCGTCTCCGACGGTTCGCCGATTGCGGCGCGGTGCACGAGGTTTACTGCGGAAGCTCGGCGCTGTCGGCCGCCGCGTCGTCCGGTCGCGGATCCAGCATCACCATGTCCTCCACGACCACGTCCACGGTGGGGATCGCGATTCCGTCACGTTCGAACGACCCGTACTCGAGGTGGCCCTCGACGTAGAGGCGCGAACCCTTGTGCACATACTCGCCGACGGTCTCGGCCTGACGACGCCAGAACGTGAGCCGGTGCCAATCGGTACGACGCTGGGTCTCCCCGTTCTTGCGAAACACGCGGTTGGTCGCGAGCGACAGATGTGCGACGGCGGTGCCGGAAGCGGTCTCGCGCACATCGGGGTCGCTGCCGGCGTTTCCGACGAGAATGACCCGGTTCACGGTTCTCGACATGGTTCCTCTCCTTTGTGATGCGTGAATGGGCGCGGCAGGGCGCAACAAGGCACGCGAATCTCCGGTACGGGGAGGTCGCCTCAAACCGCATCTCCCCCACCGCCCGAACTGGCGGGTCCCGCCTTGACGCCGAGACCGGAAGTGGGTCTGCTCAGGGATGATCCGGACGGGCCTCACTTCAGACGCCGCGCGCACCCGGGCCCGACGGGGCCTGATCCTGATTGCCTGCGCGATCGTCCTTTCGGCCGCAATCTCCGTCATCGAGCTCATCGTCCGCGCGACGCTCGAGGGCCCGCGAATCACGGCGCTCGCCCATTCGGCCGAGGGGCTCGGGCCGGGTTCCGCGGTCTGGGTGGCGGGGAGGGCGGTCGGGCGCGTCCTGTCGGTCTCTTTCCAGCCTCCCGAGGAGAGCGACCGCGATGGGCCGTTCGAGAGCCACGTCATCATCGACGCCGTCATTGACCGGGTCGCCGAGCCCATCTTGCGGGCGGATGCCACCGCGGACGTCCGGCCATCGGATCTCGTGGCGCCCGTCGTCCTCTCCGTGAACCCGGGCTCGGGCTCCGCGCCCCCCTGGAATTTTGCGGACACGCTGCGAGCTTCCGGTCCGCCGATCGATCCGGAGACGGTGATGGCGCTGTCGGATTCGCTGCTACAGGCGGTGCGCACGCTCGAAGTCGACGCCACCGAGGCGCGGGACGTGCTGGGTTCGGATCAGGGCTCGCTCGCCCGCTTTCGCGAGGATCCGGGCACGCTGGCCGGACTGCAAGGCAGTCTCGAGTCGCTGGAGGAACTGCTCCAGCGAGATCTTCGGCGCTCCTCCCTCGTCGGGCTCGCGACGGACACGCTCGTGAGTGCGGCCGCGCGACGGGTGCAGGGACGGCTCGCGACCTGGGAGGCCGCGCCCCAAATGGCGAGCGCCGTTCAGAATCTGGAAACGACGCTCGACGCGCTGGACGCGGTGATGTCGCGACTCTCGGCGATCACCGAGCGGCTGGACCGCGGCGAGGGAACGGCGGGCCGGGCGCTGATGGATGAGGAAGTCCGACGTCAACTCTCCGCCCTGCGCACGGCGGCCGCCGGACTGGCGGAAGATCTCGGCTACAACCCGTCGCGCTGGCTGCGCGTCCGCGTCTTCTAGCCCGCGCCTTCCAGCCCGCGGCTTCCTAGATCCTCCGCTTCGGAAGGCCGCCGTGGACGGCGAACTTGAGCAGTTCCGTCTTCCTGCCGCGCTTTCGGCGAATCCCGATGATGACATGGTCGACGACCTGGTCGCGGTCTTCGATGGAAACCGCCACGTCGACGGACCCATCCGCAGCCGTGATCCGCGTCCGCACGGATCGGCCGGGTTCCGCGTCCGCCGTACGCGCCGGATTGCGGCACAGCGTGCGGGAGGAGCGGCGCCCGCCGGGCACCGGCCGCGACAACTTCAACAAACGGAACCAGTCGGGCTGATAGCTTATCCGCCACAGATTGCCGAGCTGGTCGAGTCCCCTTCCTTCGCGATTGTGTCTGGCCATCCGGCGCTCGAGGGTCGCAGTGATCGTTGAGGCGCGGTCGCCTTGACCGTGCCCGGCGGCACCATTATGGTCGGTGGGTCCACCTCGGACCACATCCCCCGGCCGCAAGCAGGACACCTCACGAACCGATCATGCCGCACGCGGCATGGCTGCAGCCCGGCTCACTCTCTTCCGGAGGAAGGCGATGGACATCGCCGAACTCAAGTCGAAGTCGATCGGCGAACTTCATGACATGGCCGAAGAACTCGACATTCACAACTTCTCGGGCCTTCGAAAACAGGACCTGATCTTTCGGATCGAGCAGAATCTCCTCGATTCCGACATCGTCCTCCGGGGCGAGGGCGTCCTCGAGATTCTGCCGGAGGGCTACGGTTTCCTGCGCAGCCAGGACTGGAACTACCTGTACGGCCCGGACGACATCTACGTCTCCCCGTCGCAGATCAAGCGCTTCGACATGCGGACGGGAGACACCATCCAGGGCCGCGTGCGGCCGCCGAAGGAGGGAGAGCGCTACCTCGCCCTGCTGAAGGTGGAGACGCTGAACGGCGTGGACCCGGACAAGGCGAAGCACCGGATCGCGTTCGACAACCTGCGGCCGCGGTATCCGGAGGAACGGCTCGTCCTCGAGCAGGAAGACGGCGACGTGTCGATGCGGATTCTCGACCTCATCGCGCCGATCGGGAAGGGGCAGCGCAGCCTCATCGTCTCGCCGCCCAAGGCCGGGAAGACGATCCTGCTGCAGAAGATCGCGAACGCGATCGTGGAGAACCAGCCGGACGCGAAGGTGATCGTGCTCCTCATCGACGAGCGGCCCGAAGAGGTCACGGACATGGAGGAGAACGTTCCGGCAGAGATCATCTCATCCACCTTCGATGAACCCGCGGACCGCCACACTCAGGTGGCGGAGATGGTGATCGAGAAGGCGAAGCGGCTCGTCGAATACCAGCACGATGTCGTGGTCCTCCTCGACTCGATCACGCGCCTCGCGCGGGCCTACAACACGACGGTCCCCCACTCGGGCAAGATCCTCTCCGGCGGCGTGGATGCGAACGCGCTCCACAGGCCCAAGCGCTTCTTCGGCGCGGCCCGGAACATCGAAGAGGGCGGCAGCCTCACGATCATCGCGACGGCCCTGATCGAGACGGGCAGCCGGATGGACGAGGTCATCTTCGAGGAGTTCAAGGGCACGGGCAACAGCGAGGTTCTCCTGGACCGCCAGATCTCCGACAAGCGGATCTACCCCGCGATCGACCTCAACCGCTCGAGCACGCGCAAGGAGGAACTCCTCCTGAACGAGGTCGAACTCAACCGGATGTACCTGCTGCGGAACTTCCTCTCCGACATGCCGCCGGCCGAGGCGATTCAGTTCATGATCGAGCGGCTGCAGCGCACGGAAACGAACCAGGAGTTCCTCGACTCGATGGCCGGCGGATAGCCGACTCCACGGCTCGCGCGCCGTCTCACGGCGCCTGCAGCCAGCGGTCCTCCAGCACCTCCAGGAGCGCCGAGCGCGTGGCCTCCCCCACCGTCAGCGTCACGCGGTACATGCCCGGGGACACGGGCAGCCCGGCCCCGCCCTGATTCCGGAGGCCCGGGTTCATGCGCAGATCCCAGGCGACGCGGTTCAGGCCCGGCCGGCCGGTCCCCTCGAGGTCGCGCACAACTCTCCCCGTGGCGAGTTCCGAGACCTCGATCGACACGTCGGCCGGAGAGCCCAGGTAGTACTGGATCATCGTACCGGCGGGGGCGCTCTCGCCCGTCCAGTTCTTGTCGCCCGTGAGGGAGCGGCGGCGCTGAATGTCGTTCTTCCAGAGGACGGCGGGACGCGGGTCGAAGAGGTGTGCGTCGCTCGCCCGGATGCTGTCAGTCATCGCCTGGAGGGCCGTGACGTCGTCGAGCACGTAGATGCTGCGGCCGTGTGTCGCGAGCACGAGGTCGTTCTCGCGGGGGTGGACGAGCACGTCGTCGATGCGGACCACGGGCAGGCCCGGCATGAAATCGTGCCACGTGCCGCCCTCGTCGAACGAGACGTGGAAGCCGAACTCCGTGCCGACATAGAGGAGGCGGGGATTCCGCGGGTCCTGCCGGACCGTGTTCACGTTTCCGAACGAGGGCAGATTCGACGTGATGTCCTCCCACGTCGCACCGTAGTCGCGGGTCACGTACACATAGGGTCGCAGGTCGTCGTTCTTGTGCCCGTCGATCGAGACGTACGCGGTCGCCGCGTCCACATGAGAGGCTTCCACCCGGGACACGTAGTGCCGCGTCGTACCTCCGGGGAGATTCCGGCTCACCTCGGTCCACGTCGCCCCGCCGTCGCGGCTCACCTGGATGTTGCCGTCGTCGGTCCCGGCCCAGAGAAGGCCCGGGACGATGGGCGACTCGGCGATGGACGTCATGCTGCCCCACATCGAGACGCCGTCGTTGCGCGACAGGGTGCACTCTGTCCCGCGTTCGAACTGGTTGCATCGCGGGATGCGGTTGGCCACCCCCATCAGAACCTCGGCGTCCCGGTCGATGTCCTTCGAAAGGTCCGGACTCATCGTCCACGTCTCTCCCCGGTCGCGCGACGTGAAGAAGCGGTTGCCGCCCGCGTGCAGCGTGCGCGGGTTGTGCGGGGAGAGGAGGAAGGGCGTGTTCCAGTTCCACCGGATCCCGGTGTCCGGCGACGGGGCGGGGGCGATGTTCGTGTCCGCCGGATCCTCCTCATCCGGAGCCTGGGGCGTGATGGGGCGCGTGACGCCCTCGCGCAGATCCACGCGCCGGAGCCGCCCGTTCTGGGATTCGACGAACACGATCGCCGGGTCCGTCGGGTCCACCTGCGTGTAGAACCCGTCCCCGCCGCCGACCCGATACCAGTCCTGCGCGAGGATCGGCCCCGAGCGCACGGAACTCGGCCCGCACCAGCTCCCGTTGTCCTGGAGGCCCGTGCACACGTAGTAGGGGCGCCGCATGTCCACGGAGGCGTGATAGGGCTGCCCGACGGCCCACGGCCGCAGCGCTTCCCACGTCTCGCCCTGGTCCCAGCTCACATCGACCGACCCGTCGTTGCCGATCACGAGGTGATCGTGGTCGGCCGGATCGATCCAGACGGCGTGCTGATCGACGTGACCGTACCCGCTCAGCACCTCCCACGTGCGGCCGCCGTCGCGCGATTTCGACACCCGCTGATCCACGGTGTAGACGAGATCCGGATCCTCGGGGGACACGCGGATCTGGCTGAAGTACATGGGGCGTCCGTTCTCGTTGCTCCGGAACTCCCACGTGCGGCCCTTGTCCGCCGAGCGCCAGACCCCGGACCATTGCGGGTCGGGCGGGAGGGAATCGACTCTCGCGAGCCGTCGCCATTCGTCCTGCTCCTCCTCGGAGAGCGGCGTCTCCCGGTCCGCGGCGACTTCGATCTGGGCATAGACGACATCGGGATCGGCGGGCGTCATGGCGAGCGCGATGCGGCCCAGCGTGCCGGCGGGGAGGCCGCCTCCCTCGACGGGCGACCAGCTCTCTCCGCCGTCCCCGGACCGCCAGATTCCGCTTCCGGGCCCTCCGCCGACGAAACAGCACACGTTGCGTCGACGCTGATAGGTGGAGGCGAACAGGACGTCGGGATTCGACGGGTCCATGACGAGATCCGTCGCGCCGGTGTCCTCATCCACCGCGAGGACGTGGCGCCAGCTCTCCCCTCCGTCGCTGGACTTGAAGACGCCGCGCGCGGCGTTCGGGCCGAAGAGATGGCCGACCGCGGCTACCCACACGACATCGGGATTCGTCGGGTGGACGAGGACGCGCGCGATGCTCTGCGTCTCCCGGAGTCCCATGTGGGCGAACGTGGCGCCGCCGTCGGTGCTCTTGTAGACCCCGTAACCGAAGGACGAACTCTGCCGGTTGTTCGCCTCGCCCGTGCCCACGTAGAGGACTTCCGGATCGGAGGGCGCGAGGGCGAGGGCGCCGATGGAGTGCGTCTCGTGGCTGTCGAAGATCGATTCGAAGGTCGTCCCGTTGTTCGTCGTCTTCCAAAGGCCGCCGGTCGCGAAGCCGACGTAGAAGATCCGCGTGTCCTCGGGGTGGACCGCGAGGTCGTCGACGCGGCCGCCCTGCTCCGTCGGGCCGATGGACCGCCACCGGAACCCCTGGAGCAGCGGGTGCCCGGGGGCGTTGATGACGGCCTGCGCGTCTTCATCCCGCGCTCCGTCCTGGGCATGGGCGGGCGCTGACGGCGCGAGTACGGCCGCAAAGAGCGCGAGTACGATCGTCGAGGGGGCGCAGGTGCGCGATGCGTATGGCATGGAGTCTCTCTCGGTGCGGATCCGGGTGGCAATCCGGCATTATCCGACCGGCGGTCGGAGTCTGTCAAAGCGGAGACCGCGCCGGGGATCCGTGAGGCGGGCGGCGACTTGCCCGCGGGACCGTTGAAAAGCATGCTGCGGAGTACCGCGCGACTGGAGGGTCCATGCCGATATACGAGTACCGGTGCCGCGAGTGCTCACACGAGTTCGAACTCCTCGTGAGGGGGTCGATGACGCCCGCGTGCTCTTCATGCGGGAGTGCGGAGCTGGACCGACTCATCTCCCTCCCGCGCGTCCACTCCGATGCCCGCAGGGAACGGTCGCTTGCCGCGGCGAAGAAACGCGACGCGAAGCTCGGGAGCGAACGGACTCGAGCGCAGCGGGAGTACGAACTGGCCCATAACGACTGATCCCCGCGGGCGGACGCCCCGGGAACATGTGAGTGTGGCGGACCCGTGAAAACGGACGCGCGTGGCGACGCGGACGGAGAGGATGGGATGACGGAGACCTACGCGCAGGCGCTGGCCGAGCACGGGATCGAGGACGTACAGCCCCTCTACCGACAACTCCTCCTGCGGTTGAAGACGCGCGACGGCGAAGCCTACGAGCGTGCCGTTGCACGCTACCGGTCGGAGGTGGAAGGCGTAGCGGGGGGCGACGATACGTTGGCGGCGTGGCTTTCCTACGGGGCGTGGCTCGCTTCCCGCCTCGAGCCCGGGAACCTCTTCACGATCTCGGAGGAAGGACTCGCGGCACGCGCGCCGGACCCGTTCCCGTCGGGTCCCATGCTGATCCATCTGCCCGACGCGGCGAACCGCAAGGGCTTCGTGATCGCCATGCCCGCGACACCTTCCGAGGCGCAGCGCGCGACCGCCGACCTGCTGTGTGAGTAGCACAGGGTCCCGCCGGCCGGGGCCGGCGCGGGATGATGATGACGAGGATGGTTGAGGTGGAAGAGGAGGCACGGCAGTGACGCAAGGCACCCTGCAGCACGAACGCATCGAACGCCGCGCGCTCGAGCAGGAGATGCGCGAGTCGTTCATCGACTACTCGATGAGCGTCATCGTGCAGCGTGCGCTCCCCGATGCCCGCGACGGTCTGAAGCCCGTTCACCGCCGAATCCTGTACGCGATGCTTGAGGAAGGGATGCGCCCCTCGCGCCCGCACAAGAAGAGCGCGACGGTCGTGGGCGACGTGCTGGGCCGGTATCACCCGCATGGGGATGGCGCGGTGTACGACACCATCGTCCGCATGGTCCAGGACTTCTCGCTGCGCTATCCGCTCATCGACGGCCAGGGAAACTTCGGTTCGATCGATGGCGATTCGGCCGCCGCCTACCGCTACACGGAAGTGCGGATGACGCCGGTCGCGATGGACCTCCTCGCCGACATTGAGCGCGACACCGTCGACACGCGGCCCAACTTCGATGGGCGCCTGACCGAACCGGTGGTTCTGCCCTGCCGGCTGCCGCACCTCCTGCTGAACGGCAGCGACGGGATCGCGGTCGGCATGGCGACGAAGATCCCGCCGCACAACGCGGGGGAGCTCCTCGCCGCGGTCGACCACCTCGTCGCGAACCCGCATTGCGACAGCGACGAGCTCCTCGCCCGCCTGCCCGGGCCGGACTTCCCGACGGGCGCATACATCCAGGGCCGGGCCGGCATCGAGTCCGCCTACCGGACCGGGCGCGGACGACTCGACATGCGCGCGAGGGTCCACCTGGAGGAAGGTCGGTTCGGGAAGAGTTCGCTGATCGTCACGGAACTTCCCTACCAGGTGAACAAGACGCGCGTTATTGAGCAGATCACGAAGCTCGTGCGCGCCGGGCGGGCGGACGCGATCACCGACCTGCGCGACGAGTCGGACCGGGACGGAATCCGGCTCGTGATCGAACTCAAGCGCGACGCGAAGCCGAAGAAGGTGCTCGCGACCCTGTTCAAGAAGACGCAGCTCCGCTACACGTTCGGCGTCATCATGCTCGCGCTCGTCGATGGCAAGCCCGAGGAGCTGGACCTGAGAACAGTCCTCGGTACGTGGATCGACCACCGCCTCTCCGTGATCCGCCGCGGCGCGGCGCACGACCTCGCCCGCGCCCGGGACCGCGCCCACGTCGTCGAGGGGCTGCGGACGGCGCTCGACGAAATCGACCGCGTCATCGACATCATCCGCGGCTCGAAGACGCCGGCAGGCGCGCGGAAGGCACTCCTCGCGGCGTTCAGCCTCACGGAGCGGCAGGCGGACGCGATTCTTGCGATGCGGCTCGTCCGGCTGACGGGTCTGGAGCGGGACAGGCTGGCGGAGGAACTGCAGGCGCTGCGGGAGGAGATCACGCGTCTGACCGCGCTCGTGGAGGACGAGGCGGCCCGGCGGGGATTCCTCCGCGACGAGATCCGGGAGCTCGCACGCCGCTACAACGACCCCAGGCGGACGGAGATTCTCGACGATGACGCGGAGTTCCGGCTGTCGAAGGGTGGCGGGGGCGAGGCGCAGCTGGTGCTGGTGAGTCGCGGCGGCTACGTGAAGGCGCAGCCGGCCGCGACCGGCGGGGGGATGGCGGGCGCCGAAGTGCTGTCCGCCCGCGAAGGCGACTTCGCACGCCACGCGTTCCTGACGCGGGGAGCGCATACGCTCCTCGCGATCACGGCCCGCGGCAACGCGCACGCGCTACCCGTCTCGGCGCTGCCGAGGGGCACGCGGAGTTCTCGGGGCCGCCACGTGGAAGAGTTCATCGAGCTGGAGCTGGGGGACGAGATCGTCGCGCTGCTCGCAGCGGAGACCTTCGCCGATGACCGGTTCCTCGTCATCGCCACGAGACGGGGGCACGTGAAGCGCTCGGCGCTGTCCGAGTACGCGAACGCCCGGAGCGCAGGGATCATCGGTGCCCGAATCGCGCGCGGCGACGAGGTCGTGGCCGCGTTCGTCACCGAAGGGAGCAGCGACCTCCTGTTCGCGACGCGGTCGGGCCAGGCGATCCGGTTCCCCGAGTCCGTCACCCGCGTGATGGGCCGCACGGCGCGCGGCGTCAAAGCCATCGACCTCGCGCGCGACGATGTCGTGGTCGCCGCGGCGGCTCCGCGCGCGGATTCCGATCTGCTCGTGGCAACCGCCGCGGGCTACGGAAAGCGCATTCCGTTCACGGAATTCAAGGTCCAGGGACGGGCGGGCAAGGGGTTCACCGTCCTCCCCGAGCGAGAGCGGACCGGCGGCCTCGTGGGATTCACCGAAGCACACGACGCGGACGAGGTGGCGTGGGAACTGTCCGATGGCTCCGTGGAGGCGACGTCGGCGGCCAGCGTGATCCGTCGCTCTCCTCGCGAGGCCGGGCGCCCGGCCGTGCGACTGCCGGCGGGCGTTGCGGTCGAGGCGGTACACCCGATGCACTCGGGACGCCCTGCGCGCGCCGGATCTCCTCTCCGCGGCGAAGCCGGCGAGGACTCGCAGGCCGAGTTCGAGTTCGAAGGCTGACAGCGGTCTCCGGTGCTCGCATGGCGAATTTCCGGGACACGACACTAGCTTCCGGCTTCGCTTTTGCAGCCCGTCCGGAGAGATCCCATGCACAGACCCATTGTGGTGTTGGCGGTGTCCGCGCTCGTCGCGTGCGGCGGGGCGCAGGAAGACGGAGGGACCGCGGCGGCGGCGGCGAACGACCCCGCGGCCACGCACGCCGCGCGTCTGGCCGAAAATCTCGGTGGACGGGAGGCGTGGGATCGAACGCGATACCTGTCGTTCCGCTGGATCGTGGAACGCGATGGCGAGGTCGTGGCAAATCGCGAACATTCGTGGGACCGGTACGACGGACGGTATCGCGTCGCCTGGGCGGAGGACGGAACGTCCCACCTCCTGCTCTTCAACGTGAACGAGGTCGAGCCGCATCCCGAGCTCGAGAAGGTTCCGTCCGGACGCGCGTGGGTCGCGGGCGAGGAGCTGGCCGGCGCCGCGCGGGATTCCGCGCTCCGGCGCGGCTATGGCGCCTTTATCAACGACACCTACTGGGCGATCATGCCCTACAAGTGGAAAGACCCGGGCGTGCACCTCACGTATGAGGGCACTCGCACGCTCTCCGACGGCAGGGTCTACGACGTGATCCACCTCGGCTTCGACCAGGGCCTGGGTGTGACCGAGGACCAGTACTGGGGCTTCCTCGATGCGTCCGGACGGATGGTCGCCTGGCAGTATCACCTGGGGCGGGCGGAGGCGCCCGGGGACGTCATTTGGTGGTCCGACTGGGAGCCCGTCGGCGACATCCGGTTCGCCATGACCCGGCTCCTCGATGGCGGAGGCCGCTTCATCTACTTCGAGGACGTCGCCGCGGGCGAGACGGTGCCCGAGGGACGCTTCGACCCGCCGACGTTTTGAACGAACCCGGATCCGGGGCGATGGTGCCGGACGCGATCGCCGCGAGCGACGAGGAGGGACGCCGGTACCGGGCCGGCATCTATCAACCGCTCGACGAGAGCACGGTACCGGACGCGCCGGACACCGCCGACTTCCCGCGGCGCGGCCACGGACCGCCCTTCAAGTTCGTCCGGCGCATGTCGCGGGTGCCTCGCCTCAGGCACGTCATCGGCCCCTCCGTCATCGCGCTCGGCATGGGCCTGGGCAGTGGCGAATTTCTACTCTGGCCCAACCTCGTCGCCGCGAACGGTTTCTCCATCTGGTGGCTCTTCTGGATCGGCGTTGTGACCCAGTTCGTCGTCATCGGAGAAATCGAACGCTGGACGATCGCGACCGGCGAGTCGACGTTCGCCGGCATGGCTCGGCTCGACCGGCTCGGGTTCTGGCCGTGGCTCTTCCTCGTCGCGACACTGGTGAGCTTCTTCTGGCCCGGCTGGGCCTCGCAGTCGGCGGAGTTCGTGGGCCAGATCATCGTGATCAGCGGCGGCCCGCAGATCCAGTGGCAGCCGATGGCGCTGCTCATGCTCTTCTTCATCTGGTTCGGGCTCGCGGTGTCCCGGATCGTCTACAACGTTCTGGAACGGTGCGAGATCGCGCTGGTGGCCGGGTTCTTCCCCCTGTTGCTCATCACGCTTCTGGTGGTCGGCCTCGTCCCGTCGCACCTGCTTGAACTGGTGGTCGGCGCCGGCTCCTTCGGTAGCGCCCCGGCTGAACTGTTCACGGGCGATCAGTTTCCGACGCTGATCCTCGCGGTGGCGTATGCGGGGACGGGGGGCACGCTGCTCCTCGCGCAGTCGCTCTGGCTGCGCGACAAGGGCTTCGGGATGGCGCGGTTCCAGGGACGGATCGCCGGCATCCGTGGACGCAATGAGGACATCAGCACGACCGGGTTCGTCTTCGACACGAACGATGCCACCCAACTCGGGCGTTTCAGAGGCTGGATGAGGATCGTCCACCAGGAACTGCTTGTCACGTTCGTGCTCCTGACGCTGCTGAGCGTCGTCATCACGTGCATGCTCGTCGTGACGACGCTCGGAACCGGGAACCCCGAGTTGGCCGGCGACCTGACCACCATGGTGACGCTTCAGGGCGAGGCGATCGAGCGCGTCGGCGGGTTGTGGCTTCGGGTCGCGTTCCTCCTGGGCGGATCCTTTGTCATCTTCTCGACGCAACTCGCGATCCTCGACACCGTCACGCGGATCACGGGCTGCATTTTCTACGAACGCTTCGGATACAGGACGCGCTTCTTCACCCAGAAGCGGACCTTCCTGGTGTTCCTGACGATCTTCGTGCTCGCGGCGATGGGGATCATCACCGCGTCCTGGGTAGGCGGCGAGGCGCTCGATGTGCTCCAGCCCGACTTCCTGCTCCTCATCGCCGGCCCCTTCACCATGTCGAGCATGTTCCTGTTCACGCTCGTCGTCGGCTACATGAATGTGCGCCGGCTGCCCGCCGAGTTGGGGCCGCCGACATGGAAGCGGTGGAGTCTTCTGTGGGCCGCGATACTGTGGGGATGGTTCACGGCCGAACAGCTGTCGCGGACGGTGATGCTGGTCGGAGGCGTGGACCCGCAGTTCCAGGAATCGCTGGCCCTGCACCCGGTTCGGATCGTTTTCTACGCGCTGTGGATTGCGTCGCTGGCATGGTTCGCGGCGCGCACGCTTCCGGGTCGGGCGACGCGAGGGACGTGAGCCGGACGACGGATCGCCGTCGGGGCCCCCTCAGGCGGTGGGTTCCGGCACCGCCTTCGCCATCTTTCCGGACATTTCCTCCGCGCTCTTCATCTTCGAGAGATCGAGCGTGAAGTCGGGCCGTTCAACGGCGGAGAGCTTGTCCAGCAGTTCGCGGATCTCGCGGGGCGCCAGACCGGCCGCCTTGAGGTCTTCCTTCGTAGCGACCCCTTCGGCGCGGATCGATTCCGACTCGGCGTCCGCGCGAAGCAGGCTCCGCAGAACCTTGAGTTCGCCCGCGCTCAGGCGCGCCCCCAACACTTCATAGTCGACCCAGGCCTCGTAGCTCAGCGGCGCGACCCGCTGGAGCATGCCGGCCATCACCCGCCCGTACTGCTGGATTTCCCACTGCGCATGCGCATCCACGCGCAGTCGAAGGAAGTGGAGGAGGTTGTGCAGATCGATCTTCCAGTACCACTGCGTATAAGTGGAGAGGGGGAGGTCGATCCGCGCGAGTTCCCGGGCGACATCTTCGGACAGCAGCCAGCCGTAGGCATCGGCCGCTTCCGTCCGCAGCTGCTCCCAGCGGTCGACCGCGCTGCGATAGAGGTCACCGGGGGCGGGATCCATCTCCCGGCCCTGATTGTTCAGGCGGCTCTGATAGGCGAACTGCTCGTGGTCCGGTTCGTAGAACAGCAGAGGCAGGAGACTGTAGCGGGCGCTGAGCTCGTTGACGGACGCCGTGCGGTGTCGAATCCACTGCCGCGCGACAAACATCGGCATGGAGCAGTGAAACTTGAACTCGACCATCTCGCTCGGCGTCGTGTGCGCGTGGCGCCGCAGATACCGCACGAGACCGCGAGTCTGGCTGACGCGGCGCGTGCCGGCCCCGTAGCTGACGCGAGCCGCCGCCTCTACATCGGCGTCTGAGCCCATGTAGTCGACGAGCGCGACGAACCCGTGGTCGAGTACGGGGAAATACCCGCCGAGGATCTCCTCGGCCGCAGGGACGGTCGGTCTCCCGGTGGTTTCCATGAGCTACTCGTGCGGCTACAGGGGGTGTTGTTCGCCAGAATATCAGTTCGTGAGCACGCGGGCGACCGCGCGCCGCCACCCGGAATAGAGCGCTTCGCGCATCTCCGCGTCCATGACGGGCCGCCACGCGCAGTCGTGGCGCCACAGCGCCGCGACCTCCGGCAGATCCGCGAATACGCCGGCACCCAGGCCGCCCAGCATCGCCGCCCCCAGCGCGGTGGTCTCCGTCACGACCGGGCGCCCGATCTCGAGGTCGAGGATGTCGGCGAGAAACTGCATCGCCCAGTCGTTTCGCGTGAACCCGCCATCCACGCGCAAGGTATCCGGTCGCGGGGCTCCGTCGGCCTGCATCGCGTCGATCAGTTCGCGTGACTGGTAGGCGACCGCCTCGAGCGCCGCCCGCGCGATCTCGGCCCGCCCGCTGTCGCGCGTCATTCCCAGCAGAGCGGCGCGGGCTTCCGGATCCCAATGGATGCCGCCCAGCCCTACGAAGGCGGGGACCAGCACGACCCCACCCGTCGAATCCACGGAGCGGGCGAGCGCTTCTGTCTCCGCGGCGTCGGAAATGATGCCCAGTCCATCGCGCAGCCACTGAACCGATGCGCCCGCGACGAAGATGCTGCCCTCGAGCGCGTACGTGCGCTCTCCCCCGAGTTGCCAGGCCACCGTCGTGAGCAGGCCGTGGCGCGAGGCGAGCCGGTCCGCGCCCGTGTTCAGCAGCGCGAAGGCTCCCGTCCCGTAGGTGAACTTCATCCCACCCGGCTCGAACGCCGCCTGCCCGAACAGCGCGGCCTGCTGGTCGCCGGCCACGCCCCGCAACGGGATCTTGCGGCCGAAGAGTCCCTCGGACGTTTCCCCGAAATCGCCGGCGGAATCGCGGAGCTCGGGCAACACTCCGGCGGGCACACGCAACAGTTCGAGCAGCTCCGGATGCCACCGGCCCTCATCGATGTCGTAGAGGAGGGTCCGCGACGCGTTCGACGCATCCGTCGCGTGCACGCGCCCTCCGGTCAGGCACCAGAGCAGCCAGGTGTCGATCGTCCCGAAAGCCAGTTCGCCCTTCCCGGCCGCCTCACGCGCTCCCGGCACGTTGTCGAGGATCCATGCCAGCTTCGTGCCGGAGAAGTACGGATCGAGCCGCAAACCGGTGCGGCGCGCGATCAACCCCTCGTGCCCCGCCTCGCGAAGTGCGGCACACTCCTTCGCCGTTCGCCGGTCCTGCCACACGATGGCCGGGTGAATCGGCCGGCCGCTCGCGCGTTCCCAGACCACGGTCGTCTCGCGCTGGTTGGTGATGCCGATCGCCGCCACCTGATACCCGTGCGCCTCGGCGGCCTCGATGACCTCCCGCGCCACCCCGACCGCGTCGTCCCGGATGCGCTCGGGATCGTGCTCCACCCTCCCCGGCCTCGGGTAACTCTGAGGCAACTCGCGCTGAGCGCTGACGACCCCCGTCCCCTCGAGATCGAACGCGACGGCGCGCGTGGAGGTCGTTCCCTGGTCGATCGCGATCAAGGCGGGTGCGGTCATGGATCCCAGGCTACAGGCGATCCGCGCGGTTTCAAGTCCATTAACTCCCGAAGGCTCTGAGCACCGCTCGATTCAGTCCGACGAGGTCCGAGTGGAAGGCAACACCGTGAGTTCATCCCCAGCCACCGAGCGGCACTCGGCGGCCGGGGACGGTGCGCGGCCGTAACCTCAACCTGCGGGGAACGCCGCCTCGAACCGGTCACGCCGCGCACGCGGCTCACCAGAAGCCACACGAGACGTGGAGGTTGGATCCGTCATGCATCCTGTACGTGCCAACACTGAACGTCAGGCGAAAACCGAAGCCCAAATCGAAGGAGAACCCCTGGGAGCCCAGCAGTGTCCCGGACGCTGGATAGTCCGGACCTCCCGAGATGTACTTCCCACACGCGCTCTGCGCCGCAGCCTCCGACGGCTGGACGAGCGAGAACGCCAGGCCCCCCGCGAAAATCCGTGCCGCCGCGCGTGGCCCCATCGCACACGAGTTTCTCTTCTTCCTCATCATCATCCACCTCCCCCGATTGGTCCAGGAGGGCGACACCCTGCCGCCCCTCTCCGACATTAGGATCCGGGGGGCCATCAACGGGCCATCATCAGTCCCGTGCTACCAGCTCGACCGGCGCGGTTTCAAGGCTCGCAGTCGCCATAGGGTTGACCATCGCCCGATCCAGTCCCTCCAAGTAAACGCGAGCGCCCCGCGCCGATTGTCGGTCGCGGTCGGCGGGGAAGATCAGAGGGATCGCCTCGAGACGCTTCAGGTCCAGCACGAGACCCTTCGTAGTCGCACTGTCCGGACGCACAGACGTGATCCCGGCAAACAGTCGACCGTCCTGGAGAGGTCGGAGGGTGGTCACCATCTGCGTGCCGAGGACCCGGGTCGGCCCTCCGAATACCTCGTCGGTCTCCCGAGCGCTCTCCAATTCGCGGGCCCGCATGTCTCTTGGCAGGAAGGTGACGCTCGCGAGCGCTCCGTCGGGCCGAAAGCTCACGAGTGCGAGTTGGTCCGCATCGAGGACATGGATCATGCCATCGGCCGTGACCGTGACCAGATCCACAGGCCAGCGGAACAATCCGCCGGCGTCGACGCGCAACTCCTCCGGGATCCGCCCGAACGCCGCATCCCCCTGCGCCGTAACCCGCGCCAGATAGTGGTCCGGAAACTCGTTGCCCGCGACGAGCAGCCCAAGTTCCGGATGCAGGGCGACCGCGCTTGCGAAGCCGGGAATCCGCTGGCTGGCCACGAAATCGCCCTCGAGGGTCAGATACGCGACTCGCCCGTTCCCGCCATCGAGGGCCAGAATCCTGTCATCGGCCCGGGCCAGTCGACTCGGGAACTTGTATTCTCCCGGTCCCTCCCCCTCTCTGCCGACGATCCGCACCGGGTCGAGGTTCCGGTCGAGAAGAACGATCCGCGGGTCGAGCCCGTCGGCGACGAAGTAGCCGCTCGGCGTGGCCAGTATATCGGCGATCGAGCCGAAGCTCACGCGTTCGTCCAGTGGGCCGAGACGGGCTTCAGGTAATCCGATTTCGTAGGCCTGAGTGGTGCTTTCACTGAAATAGGTCCGTCCATCGTCGCCGGCGTCCGGGTCCTCGTTACATCCCGAAAGACCGAAGGCGCCCACCAGGCCCAGCGCGACGGTGCGTGCCGCAGTCCCCGGCCACCGAGCGGAACTCGGT
>VXMR01000135.1:0-6426 GCA_009841005.1 Gemmatimonadales bacterium | reverse complement strand
TTTCGCCGGGGTCCTTCTTTTTTTTTAATCCCCCCCCCCCCCCGCGCCGCGTCGGGGGGGGGGGGTCCCCCCCCCCCCCCCCGCGCGCCCGGGGGGGCCGGGGGACGGTTCGCGGCCGAATACGCAGCCCCCGAGGGACGCGACCTCGAACCGTTGACTCCGCGCGCGCGGGTCACTGGAGGTCCCACTCCGTGTAGTTATCGCACCGGAAACTCCGGGCACCGCCATTGTGCATCCGGTAGGTGCCGACATTGAAGCTCACCGTGATGCCGCCGTTGAGCCCGAGGTTCAAGCCCAGGCGCTCGACCCCGGCGCCGGCGCCCAGGCTGAGCGTAACGCGACTGGAGCCCACCAGCGTTCCACTCGCCGGATTGTTCGGGCCTCCCGAGATGTACCCCCCACACTCGCTCTGCGCGGCGGCCTCGGACGGCTGCGCCAGCGAGAGCGCCAGGGCCCCCGCGAAGACCCACGCCGCGGCGAGCGGCCCCGCCGTTCTCGTGCTTCTCCTCGTCCTCATCATCATCCACCTCCCCTAAGAGATCCCGGAGGGCGACGCCCTGCCGCCCTCTCTGGCACAAGGATCGGTGCGGGCATCAACGGGCCATCAAACCCGCGCGGTCCGGCGACGAGCAGCGGACCGGGAGGAGCTTCAGACGTCGAGATTACGTACGTAGCGGGCATTCTGCTCGATGAAGTCGCGGCGCGGCTCGACGTTCTCGCCCATGAGAGTATCGAAGAGCCGGTCCGCCTCCGCGGCTTCGTCGATCCTCACTTGGAGCAGCGTGCGCTTCTCCGGGTTCATCGTGGTCTGCCACAGCTGATCGGCGTTCATCTCGCCCAGCCCCTTGTAGCGCTGCAGCGAGGTGTTCCCCTTGCCGTTGTCGAGCCTCGCCTGGGCGGCGACGCGCTCCGCTTCGTTGTAGCAGTAGAACTCTGTCTTCCCCTTCCACACGCGGTACAGCGGCGGCTGCGCGATGTAGATGTATCCGGCCTCGATGAGCTGCTTCATCTTCCGGAAGAAGAAGGTCAGGAGCAGCGTGCGGATATGGGCGCCGTCCACATCGGCGTCCGTCATGATCACGACCTTCCGGTACCGCGCCTGCGAGAGGTCGAACTCCCCCTCGATGCCGGTTCCGATGGCCGTGATCATCGCCCGGATCTCCTCGTTCGAGAGGATCTTGTCGATGCGCGCCTTCTCCACGTTGAGGATCTTCCCGCGCAGGGGGAGGATGGCCTGGTAGTTGCGGTCGCGTCCCATCTTCGCGCTCCCGCCCGCGCTGTCTCCCTCCACCAGGTAGAGTTCCGCGATCTCCGGGTCCGTGATCGAGCAGTCCGCCAGCTTCCCCGGCAGGATGCCGGTCTCGAGCGCCGACTTCTTGCGCGTCAGGTCCCGCGCCTTTCGTGCCGCCTCCCGCGCGCGGGAGGCCTGGACCGCCTTGTCGATGATCTGTCGGGACGGACCGGGGTTCTCCTCGAGCCACGTCCCCAGCCGGTCGTTGACGAGGCTCTCGACGATCCCGCGCACCTCGCTGTTCCCCAGCTTCGTCTTGGTCTGCCCCTCGAACTGGGGCTCCATGACCTTGACGGAGAGCACGGCGACGAGTCCTTCGCGCACGTCGTCTCCGCTCAGCGTGGGATCGGCTTTCTTGAGGATGTTGTTCCGCTGCGCGTAGTTGTTGATGGTCCGCGTGAGGGCGCCCTTGAAGCCCGACAGGTGCGTCCCGCCTTCGTGCGTGTTGATGTTGTTCACGAAGGTGAACGTGTTCTCGCTGTAGGCGTCCGTGTACTGCATCGCGAGTTCGAACTCGGTGTCGTCCTGCGCGCCCGACACAGAGATCACGTCCGCGTGAAGCGGCGTCTTGTTCCCCAGCAGATACTCGACGAACTGCGCGATCCCTCCCTCGAAGTGGAAGTCGCGGCGCAGATCCTCCTTCCGCTGATCGACGATCGAGATCCGTACGCCCCGGTTCAGGTAGGCGAGTTCCCGGAGCCGGCTGGCGAGCGTGTCGAAGCTGTATTCGAGCGTGTCCCCGAGCCCCTTGAAGACCTCGGGGTCGGGCCGGAAGGTGACGGTGGTTCCGGTGTCCTTCGTCTTCCGCCCCTTCGCGAGCTTCCCCTGGCTGACCCCGCGCTCGTAGCGCTGCGTCCACTCGTGGCCGTCGCGGCGGACCTCGACCTGCAGCCACTCGGAGAGCGCGTTCACGACGGAAACGCCCACGCCGTGCAGCCCGCCGGACACCTTGTAGCTCGACTTGTCGAACTTTCCGCCCGCGTGGAGCGTCGTGAGGGCGAGTTCGACCCCCGGCACCTTCTCGGTCGGGTGAAGGTCCACGGGGATGCCGCGCCCGTCGTCGACGACCCGAATCGACTGGTCCTTCCCGATCGTGACCTCGATCCCGGAACAATGTCCCGCCATCGCCTCGTCGATCGAGTTGTCGACGACTTCGTAGACGAGGTGGTGCAACCCCCGCCCCGAGGTGGACCCGATGTACATCCCCGGACGCTTCCGCACGGCCTCCAGCCCCTTGAGGACATGGATCTGCCGCGCGGTATAGTCCGAGTTACCGTCCTTATCTTCCACGGGCTTCCCGCCCGCCGTCGACTTCGCCATCAACCCCTCCCCTTCTCGGTTCGGCCGGGGCGCGTCGCGGACGGCGACGATTCCCCGGACTGCACGAACACGATTCGTTCGATCCGGCCGCGGGCGCGATCCCTGTTCAGGCGGCCCAGCAACTTTCGTCTCATCATGTTCAGTTCCGTCATCCAGGCCGCACCGGCCACTTCGATGAACACCGTCCCGCCCTTGATCCCGCCAACCTTCGTGACGCGCGCGATGTGCGGACCCACGACCCGCTCCCAGCGCGCCGCCGTAGCGCTGCGCTCCACCCGCTCGCGGATCCCCATGCGATCGAGCAGCTCCGCGAGCACGCCCCCGACGGGTTCGGGATGCCGCTCGCCACGTCTCGCGTCGCGGCGTCGCGCCTTGCCGCGAGGCATCGCCGGCGAGGCCGTGCCGCTCATGCGATGAGTCGTCCGTTGCGCAGGCGCCAGCGCGCGAGCTTCCCACCCATCAGCCCCACGTCACCGGACTTGGGCGCCGTGAGAATCACCTGCCCGCCCCGCTCGGACTCGAAGAGGCGGAACAGCCGGCCCGAGCGCCCCTCGTCGAGCTCCGCGAACACGTCGTCGAGGAGGTACAGCGGCTCGCGGCCAAGCCGTTCCCTGAGCCGGTCCGCTTCGAGCAGGCGCAGGGCGAGCGCGGCCGTGCGCTGCTGTCCGCTCGACCCGTAGCTCCGGAGGTCGCGAGGGCCCTCCGGCGCCTCGACCTCGAACCTGATCTCATCGCGGTGCGGGCCCACGATGGTCATCCCCTGGCGACGCTCACGTTCTCCGGTCCTCTCCAGCGCGTGCCGAAAGCGGTCCTCCCACGAGCCGGCTCCCTCCGGGCCCTCCGCCCCGTCGTCCGATGCGACCGACGCCGAATACCGAAGTCCCGCACGGTCTCCTCCCGAGATCCGCGCGTAGAAATCGGCGTATCGCTCCGCCCCCTCCAACACCCACTCCGCCCGCCCTTCCGTGAGAATTCCACCCGCCTCGATCAACCCTTCCGTCCAGGCTTCGATCTCGTCGTTCGACCGGCCGCGCCGAAGCGCTTCGTTCCGTTGCGACAGAAGGCCCCGGTAGCGCTGCAGCGCCGGGAGGTAGCCCGGCACGCCCACCGAGAGCGCGACGTCGAGGAAGCGACGCCGCAGCGTCGGCCCTCCACGCACGATCTCGGCGTCGTCGAGGCGAAACGCCGCGACCCCCACCGAGCCGATCCCGGCCGAAACCCGCTCCACTTCGAGCGCGTCGACCTCGACCTTCTTGATCCGTTGCGACCGGTCGTAGGCCGCCGCCACGGACATCCCCCCCTCAACCTCGCCTTCCACCCGAAACACCGTCTGTCCGAACCGCACGATCGCCTGGTCCCGCACGCCTCGAAAGGACCGAAAGACCTCGAGGTAGTAGATCGCCTCGAGGAGGTTCGTCTTGCCCGATCCGTTGGGCCCGATGATCGCGACGCCGGCCTCGGGGAACTCGCATTCGAGCCGTTCGAAGTTGCGGTAGTCGCGAAGGATCAGGCGCCTGAGGAAGGGCGCGGAAGACGCCTCAGGCTGGCGGATAGACGGTGCCTCCGGTGTCTTCGTCACAGGTCCGCAAAATACGGCGAAAACCCTTGTATCGCAAGGAAATTTGCCCGTTGGAGACGTCGCCCCGAAGGCGGCGCCGGGCGGTTGCCCGCGAGCCTCCGGGCAGGCAGCTTCGAAGTCGTCCATGACACGCTTCGGCTGCAGCGGCGCAAGCCGCCCGATCGCGCGAAACAGGGCCCTGCGAGGGGCTGTCGCCTCGCTCGGACTTGCATGGTTCCTGTCACCGGCCCATCTCGCCGCTCAGGCGGCAGAAGCGCCTCCTGACGCGCAGACGTCCGGCGCGAGCCGCAGCGGGCGGGAGTTCGCCCTCGCGGCGGGCGTACTCGGAGGCGCCTTCCTCCTCGACGAGACCGTCCGGGATCTGGCGCTGGACCATCAGGGAACGCTGGGACGCGACCTCGCCGAGGGCGGCCACACGTACGGCGACTGGAAGCGAACCGCGCCCCTTCTCGCCGGGGGCGGAGTTCTGCTGGGGGTCGCACTGGACGGGGAACGGGGAGTCCGGCGGGCGACGTCGGCCTTCTTCGGGGTCTTCGCCGGCTCGATGTCGAACACCGTCCTCAACTGGACGCTGGGACGAAGCCGCCCGAGAGCCGAGAGGGGTGTCCTGCACTTCGATCCATTCCGGGGCAACGCCTCCCTTGGATCCGGGCACACGGCCTACGCCTTCGCCATCGCCGCCGCGGTCGACGAGGTCACCGACGGCGGGTGGGCCATTCCCTTCTACGTGGCGGCCGCGGGTACGGGACTCGCCCGGGTCTACGGAGACCGGCACTGGCTGTCCGACGTGGTGGTCGGCGGCTTCATCGGCTGGTGGGTCGGAGGCCGCGCGACGAGCGCCGCCGCGGGCTGGCTCCGCGTCGAGCGCGCGTCGGCCTCCGGATCGTCCCCGCCCGCCCGAGTCCGGATCCGGCCGCTGATCGCCGGCGACGCGCTGGGCGTTCAGATCCGCTTCCGCGAATAGCCCGGAGGCGTCTTCGCCGGGGATGACCCGCCGGAATATGTCCGACGGCCTCCGCTACAGCACGAAGCTGGATACGACCGGTTCGTCGCCGCTGTAGTCGTAGAAGCCCTTCCCCGTCTTCCGGCCGTGGTATCCGGCCAGATACATGCGGCGCAGGAGGGGGGGAGAGGCGAAGCGCGCCTCCTTGTACTCGTTGTACATGATCCCCGTGATGTGGTACAGCGTGTCGAGCCCCACGAAGTCGCCCAGCGTGAACGGGCCCATCGGGTATCCGCAACCCAGACGCAGCCCCTTGTCGATGTCCGGGATCGACGCGACCCCGGCCTCGTACGCGCGGATCGCGTCGAGCATGTAGGGAACGAGCAGCCGGTTCACCACGAAACCGGTGTTGTCGCCGCAGGCGATCGGGCTCTTCCCGAGCGATCCGGCGAACGCGAAGGCGGCCTCGAACGTCGCTTCCGCCGTCTGCCCGCAGCGGACGACCTCCACCAGAGGCATGACCGGCACGGGGCTGAAGAAATGGAGACCGACGAAGCGTTCCGGGCGATCCGTCTCCGCGGCGAGTTCGGTGATGGACAGGCTCGACGTGTTGGAGGCGAAGATCGTCTCCGCCGCGCACAGTCCGCCGAGTTCGCCGAAAAGCGCGTGTTTCGCGCCGAGGTTCTCGGTGATCGCCTCGATGACGAGGTCGCACTCCGCCAGGTCCGCCAGTTCAAGCGTCGGGTGAAGACGGGCCATCGTCGCGTCCCGGTCCGTCGCACCGAGCTTCTCCTTCTGGACGGCTCGGTCGAGGGTCTTACGGATCCCGGCCATCCCTCGGTCGAGGAATCCCTGCTCCACCTCCCGCACGAGCGTCTCATAGCCGGCCGCCGCGCTGACCTGCGCGATCCCGCTCCCCATCAGTCCCGCCCCGACGACCCCGACCTTCCGAATCTCAGTCAATGTCCACTCCCTCTGTGTCCGTTCGTGTGTTGGGTATCCGTTCGTGTCTCGGCGCGCGGAAACCCGCGCCCATCAGCGCAGAAGCTTCCGGTGCCACGGTTCCTCCGCGCTGCGGAGGTTCTCTCCGCGTTCGAGTCGGTCGAGAAGACCCTGAAGCGCGAGTTCCATCCGCTGCCTGACCTTCCGCATGTCGGCCCGCGCGGAAACCGCCGCGACAGCCGTGAAGCCCGAGAAGATCGCCAGTCCTCCAAGGAGCGGCAGGACACCGCCTCCCGTCGCCATGAACAGGCCGAACCCGCCGGCCGCCCCGCCCAGCCCCGGGGGCTTATA
>VXMR01000100.1 GCA_009841005.1 Gemmatimonadales bacterium | reverse complement strand
TAACGCGCTCCGCGAGGGTTGGCCCCGTTGCGGGGCCCGGCGGGGGCCCCGAGATTCCCCCGGCCCCGCCTCCGGCGGCCGTCCCCCCGAACCGGGCATACACGAGATGAAGATCGCGCTTGTTCAACAGTCCGCGGGACCCGCCCGCACGCGCAACCTCGAACGCGCGCTCGACGCGATGGGGCGTGCCGCGTCGGAGGGCGCCGATCTCGTGGCGTTCCCCGAACTCGCGATCGACCGCTTCTTCCCGCAGCGGCCGGACGATCCCGGCGCTGCGGCGCTCGCGGAACCGATCCCCGGTCCCACCTGCGACCGAATCGCCGCGCGCGCCGCCGAACTCGGGCTCGTCACGGTGTTCAACCAATACGAACTCGGGCCCGACGGGCGGTGCTACGACAGCACGCCGGTCTTCGACGCGGATGGCTCGCTGCTCGGCGTGACGCGGATGATGCACATCACCGAGTACGCGTGCTTCCACGAACAGCACTACTACGCGAAGGGCGACACCGACGCGCTCGTCTACGACACCGCCGTCGGACGCGTGGGTGTCGCGATCTGCTACGACCGCCACTATCCCGAGTACATGCGGCGTCTGGGAGAACGCGGCGCGCAACTCGTCGTTATCCCGCAGGCGGGCGCGGTCGGTGAGTGGCCCGAGGGGCTCTTCGAGGCCGAGTTGCGCGTGGCGGCCTTCCAGAACGGCTACTTCGCGGCGCTGGCCAACCGCGTCGGCGCGGAGCCCCGCCTCACCTTCGCCGGAGAGTCCTTCGTCGTCGATCCGGAGGGCGTCGTCCTCGCCCGGGCGCCGGAAGGAGAAGAGGCGATTCTCTACGCCGACGTGGACCTCTCGCGGTGCGAGACCTCCACCGCCCGCCGGCTGTTCTGGCGCGATCGCCGCGCCGACGTGTACGCCCGCTGGGGCGAGCGCCTCGCCACGACGTCGTCCGTGCCCGGCCGCTGACTCCGACCGTCCGCCGCCGCCGACTCCCGCTCGTGGAACTCCTCATCGTCGTGGTCGCCCTCGTTGGTCTGATGGCCGTCGTTCGTCTCCTGATGCCGCGGATCGTCCCCTTCTTCGTCTTCTATCCGGAAACGCTGCAGCCGCACGAGACGCACCCTCGATACTGGGGGTTTCGGCGAGCCACCGAGGTGCGCATCCCGACCGAAGACGGCGTGGAACTGCACGCGTGGTGGTTTCCCGCGAACCCGCCGGAGTCCCGGAGCGGGACCGCGATCTACTTCCACGGCAACGCCGGGCACCTGGGAGATCGCGGAGCCGTGGCGGCGGCGCTCTCAAACCTCGGACTCGACGTCCTCCTGCCCGACTATCGAGGCTACGGAGCGAGCGAAGGGAGGCCCTCGGAGGAGGGTCTCTACGCCGACGCGAGAGCGGCGTACCGGTGGCTGGTGGACGAGCGGGGCGTCGATCCCGGGCGTCTCCTTCCCCTTGGGAACTCCCTCGGAAGCTCCGTGGCGGCCGAACTCGCGGTGAGTCGGCCGGTGGCCGGCGTCGTCCTCCTCGGGCCGTTCACGGATACCGCGGCCATCGCCCGGCACCGCCTGTCGTGGCTCCCGGATTGGTATCTGGACTGGGTGCACAACCGTTTCGACACGCTGGAGCGGGCGCCGCGCATCGAGGTGCCGACCTTCGTGGCCGCTGGCGAGGAGGACCGGGTCATTCCGCCCGGCCAGAGCCGGGAGGTCTTCGAGGCGCTGCGGGGGGCGCGCCAGTGGCTCGAGATCCCGGGGGCGGGGCACAACGACATCTTCTCGCACGAAGTACTGTGGCGGGAACTCCACCGCTTCACCCGCAACGTCCTGGGCAGCGGCGCCGCGGACCTCCCCCGGGGAGATCAAGGGGGCTGACGCCGATCGGTCTACCGAGGTCGAAAAATCGTGGCCCCCGCCGTCTCGCCCGCCCGGCGAAGCCGACGGTCGAGCGATGCCAGCGGCAACGAACGCCGAAGGGCAGTCTCCACGTAGGCGGCGTCGTAGGCTGAAAGTCCGTGCCTCGCCGCCACGTGAAGGATCGCTCCATCGCTGTGGTCATCATCGACCAGAATCCGCATTCCCTTCAGATCTGCGAGCGTGGCCGAAGCATCGGCCGACGTCATGCGTCCCCTGCGCCGATTGACCGCGAGAGCGTTCAGAACTTCGTACCACCAGATCCGCGGGACGATGGCGAAGTGCTCCAGCGTCAGTCGCATCGCCAACTCCGCCAGCGGATCATCTTCATCCGCGAGACACCAGGAAAGCGCAACTGATGCGTCGATCACGAGCGACATCAATGCCTGTGCCCTTCGTGGATCGTATCGATCAGTTCGGAGATGGACACGCGCTGCGGCAGGCGCTTTCGGCGTTCGCGGATGCGGCGGGCCGCCGCGTAAGCGCGAGCGCGATCGTCCTCGTCTACGGGGACGAGTCGGGCGACCGGACGGCCGTGGCGGGTGATCGTGAGGCTCTCGCCGTCGGCCACACGGTCCAGAAGCCGCGGCAGGTGGGTCTTGGCTTCGTACGCTCCAATGTGATCCATTAGACTCTCACCGGTTAGACCAGACGATACGACCAGTCTGATTCTAGCCGACGGTCGGCCTCCCGGGAAGTAGCGGGACTGGTCCTGTGTCACGCCGGAGCGAGGATCCAGGCTGCCGCGGCGGCCAGGTCGGGGGCGATGTGCACCGGGTCGGCGTCGTCGGGTCGGGACTCGGCCTTGCGATTGACCCACACCACCGGGATCCCGAGCGAGGTGGCGGGGACCACGTCGTGGAAGAGGCTCTGCGCCACGTGCAGCCAGCGGTCGAAGCCGGCGGCCCACTCCCGCCCGCGCTCGAAGTGCGGCGCGGCCGGCTTGTAGCTCCGCAGCCGCTGGGCCGTGCCGAGGAGGCTGAATTCCACGTCGAAGTGCTTCAGCGTCCCGGCTAGCAGGTCGTCGTCGATGTTCGACAGGATGCCGAGCGTGATCCCGTCGTCTGCGAGACGTGAGAGCGCCGGGTTCGTGTCCGGGAACGGCTGCCAGGAGGCGATGCTCGCGGGGACTCCGGCCGCGAGCTCCTCCGACGTATCCCATCCGTTCGCGCGCGCGACCTCCATCGCGGTCTCGGTGAGCAACTGCCGGTAGGGACGGTATTCGCTCGTCTTGAGCCGGTTCTGGGCCGCATGGAATTCAGCCAGGAGCAAATCATCCTCCACGGCGGCCGCCTCCGCGTGCGCGGTCCGGAGCGCCGCGAGAATCCCGCCCTCCCAGTCGATCAGCGTGCCGTAACAGTCGAACGTGAGGAGGGTGCCCCATCCCGCCGTTCCCTCGAAACTGTGCATGTTCTCCCTCAAAACCGCTACGTTTCCCCCATGTCGGCCGGCGAGATCTTATCGGGCGTGGCAGGGGACGGCCACCGGAGACCGAACCCCTTCGCGGGCGGCGGCCTCGACCGTGCCACGCACCTGCGGGCCGATCCCCGGTGGCTCTCCGACCGGTTGTCCGATCCCGCCTCGCGCGTCGTCCCCGTGTGGCGCGAGCGCAGCCTGGTGTCCCAGCCGGCGCGGCACGTCGCGAAAAAGGCGGACGGCTCGGCCTATGAGCCGGTACTGCTCCCGCCCGCGGTCGCAGCTTCCGCCTCGGAACCACCTGAGGACTGGATCTTTCTTGGACTCGACGGGCGACAGGACGGAGGCCGCGCACTGTTCGCGGCCGACGTGTCCGCGAAAGAGGATGTGTCCGGGGAAGAGGAGAGAGCGGAGCCACCGTCTGCTGTCACGCTCGACGGAGCGGGGGAGTTCCTCGATCTCCGCGGGGTGGGGGCCATGCTGGGGC
>VXMR01000148.1:33718-38704 GCA_009841005.1 Gemmatimonadales bacterium | reverse complement strand
TGGCGACGGCGGACTTCTCCGTGGAGCAGACGGCGCTTCGCCTACAGGACATCGTCGTAACGGGGGTGGTGGGCGAGACGCCACAGGTGAAGCTCCCGTTCACGGTGGAGCGGCTGTCGGCGCAGGACCTTCCGGTCCCGGCGGCGGACGCTTCCTCGCTGTTGGCGGGTAAGGCCGCGGGCGTGTCCGTCATCTCCGCTTCGGGCCAGCCGGGCCAGCCGGCCTCGATCATGCTTCGCGGCCCGACGTCGATCAACGCGGACGGACGGAGTACGTCACCGCTGATCGTGATCGACGGCGTGATCCAGTCCGAGGGCGCATCGCTTTCGGACGTGGGCGCGCTGGACATCGACCACGTGGAGATCGTGAAGGGCGCGGCGGCGGCGTCGCTGTACGGTTCGCGAGCGCAGAACGGCGTGATCGAGATCACGACGAAGCGCGGCACGGACCTGCAGACGAACTCGCTGAACGTCCTCGCGCGTGGCGAGTACGGCCTGGGCCAACTGGTCGGTGACATCGGCCTCGTGCGTTCGCATCCGTACACCATGAACGCGTCCGGCACGAAGTTCATCGATTCGCAGGGCAACGAGGTCGACTTCCGCGACCTCAATCGGCAGGGGTTCGGCTCGGCGCTGCTCTACAACCAGATCAATCCGGGCGAGCCGGGCACCACATCCACCGCGTTCGCGAACCAGGCGTTCCCGGGCGAACTGTTCGACCACATGGACACGTTCTTCGATCCCGGCGAGACGATGGACCTCTACGGCGCGGTGACGGGCCGTTTCGGCGAGTCGAGCTTCCGGGTGAGCGTGGACCAGTTCCGCGAGGCGGGTGTAGTGAGCTGCTCGCAGTGCATCGACAACCTCGCCACGCTCAACGCGGATCGCGTCGCGCAGGGCCTGTCGGCCTTCAACGTCGGCGTTCCGAACGACGAAGGGTTCGAGCGACAGAACGTACGCCTGAACGTCGACACGCGCTTCGGCGATCTCGACATCGCGGCGAGCGGCTTCTACTCGCGCTCCGACCAGGACGACAAGGCGGTCACGACAGGCGCCTTCTCGCGGCTCACCTTCATGTCGCCCGCGATCGAACTGACGGGCGTGTCGCCGTTCGACGGATACCCCGACATCGACGCGGATCCGCAGTCGATCGAGGCGAACCCGCTCTACCTGCTCGCGGTGAACGACAGTCGGGACAAGCGCACGCGGACGATGGGTTCCGTGGACCTCAACTTCTCGCCCGCGGCCATCGACTGGCTGACGCTTGAGGCGAACGCCTCCTTCGACCGGACGGACTTCAGCGATTACACGATCCGGCCCAAGAACGAGCGGACGTCAAGCGCCAGCGGCACGGGCGAACTCACCGGCGGCAGTCTGCGCGAGTTCAACTTCACCGATGAGGCGATCAATGCGTCCGTGACGCTCGGCGCGAGCCGGACGTTCATGGACGGCGACGTCACGGTGCGCGCGAAGGCCCGCTACCTCATCGAAGACCAGAGCTTCAAGTCGAACGGCGTGTTCGGCAGCCGCTTTTCGGTGCAGGATGTGCCGAACTTCGGCGCGATCATCGGTGAGACCAGCGGCGAAAACCAGGTCCGCTCGATCAAGGCGGAGGGGCTGTTCGGGATCGCGAGCGTCGACTACCAGGGCCGCTACATCCTCGACGGCCTGATCCGTCGCGACGGCTCCTCTCTGTTCGGGCCCGATGAGCGGTGGCAGACGTACTACCGTGGCTCGGTCGCGTGGCGGGTGACGCAGGAAGACTTCTGGAACATCGACGCGATCGATGAATTGAAGCTGCGCTTCTCGCTGGGTACGGCGGGCGGCCGCCCGAACTTCTATGCCCAGTACGAGACGTTCGGCGTCGCACAGGGCGCGATCTTCCCGATCAACCTCGGGAACCGGGCGCTGAAGCCGGAGTTCACGACGGAGCGCGAAGCGGGGCTCAACTTCGTGTTCTTCGAGAACCTCGGTCTCGACCTGACGTACGCCTGGCAGACGACCGACGACCAGCTGCTGCAGGTTCCGCAGGCGGCGTTCGTGGGCTTCTCGAACCAGTGGCAGAACGCGGGCGAGATCGCGGCGCAGACGTACGAGATCTCGCTGCGCTACGCGGCGATCGACGAGCAGGATATGGGCCTGCAGTTCCGGCTGAACTGGGACCGGACCCAGCAGGAGATCACGCGTCTGGACGTTCCCGACTACACGGTATCGACCTACTACGTTTCCGAGGGTCGTCCGCTGGGCGAGATGTGGGGCGAAGTCCTGGCCACGAGCTGTGCGGACCTTGCGCCGGTCGGCGTGTCGGCTTCCGACTGCAGCGCCAACTTCCAGGTCAACGACGACGGCCTTCTCGTCTACACCGGCGGGCACAACCACACGGAAGGCTTCACGAAGAAGCTGTGGGGCACGCAGGGGACCGTGTCCACTCCGGACGGCGACCGCACTTACAGGTGGGGACACCCCTTCATGGTGCAGGACTACTCGCCGGCCTGCGTCTCCAAGAATCCGGGCGACTATATGGAGAAGTGCCGGCTGACGGACTTCCTCCCGTTCGGGAACACGACGCCGGATTTCAGCGCTTCGTTCGCGACGAACTTCCGGTATCGGAACCTCAGCCTGAACGCGCTCCTCGAGTCGTCGGTGGGTCACTCGATCTACAACAACACGGCGCAGTGGGCGCTTCGCGAACTGCGGGGCGAGGACGTGGACCAGACGGGCAAGCCGCTCGAACTGAACAAGCCGACCGGCTACGCCTCGGTCATCTACAACGTCGGGTCGGACAACTCCTGGTTCCGCGAGGACGGCGACTGGCTCAAGGTCCGTGAGCTGTCGCTCGGCTACACGCTGCCGGCATCGCTCACCTCGTCCGTGTTCGGAGACGTGTTCGACCGGGTCACGCTGAATGCGATCGGACGCAACCTGTTCACGTTCACCGCATACCGCGGGTACGATCCCGAAGTCGGGCGAGACGGCGGGGAGGTCGGAAGCGCGACCTTGAACCGCTACGACAGCTTCGGTTACCCGAATTTCCGAACGTTCACCTTCTCGGCGGAACTCGTCTTCTGACGCCCTCCAGGAACGGGGGTTCGGATGGACATGGATTTGAGTAATGGAGGGGTCATGAAAAGGAAGCTGACGCTGCCTGCCATTGCGCTGGCGCTGACGGTCGGCTTTACGGGTTGCGACCTCGCAGTCGACAACCTGAACGAGCCGGACCGTGCGCGAGCCCTGGCGGGCCCGGACGATGTGGAGACGCTCATCGCGAGCTCCTACCTCAAGGTCTGGGAAATCGGGCACTACTGGAACAACGCGAACTTCGCCTTCAACCACATGTCGAGTCGCCACACGGCGACGTGGGGCAACATGGGGATGAACGACCTCGGCCGTGAGCCCCGCGAGCCGCTGCCGAACTCGGCTTCGTACAGTCCGTCGTACATCTTCGAGGCGAACTGGGGTGACGCCTACGGCGGCATCTCGGCGGCCTCGGACGGGATCCGGGCCCTCGACGAGGGACTGGAGATCGGCCCCGGAGGCGAGCGTAACGTGCGCGCACGAACGTTCGCGATGGCGAGTCAGGCCATACTGAACTGCCTGCTCTCGCTTTGGTACGATCAGGCCTTCATCGTCGACGAGACAGTGGATCTGACGGGCGAGCTGGACACGGTGGACTATAACGCCGTCTATCAGTACGCCGTTCAACGGCTCGATGCGGCGGAGTCTGCCGCCCGCTCGTCCTCGTTCACGCTCCCGGAAACGTGGATCAACGGGAATCCCTGGGACAACAACCAGTTCGCCGACTACCTGGTGAGCTGGAAAGCGCGCTGTGCGGCCAACCTGCCGCGGACGGATGCGGAGGCTGCGGGCGTGAGCTGGGGCAAGGTCATTTCGGATGCCGAGAACGGCATTCGCGAACTCGTGGCCATCGGCGAGGACCGCTCCTCAGGCACTCCATGGTGGAGCGGCATCAAGATCTTCATGCAGGAGAACCGGACCTGGCACCGGATGCACATGGACTGGGTCGGCATGGCGGATCAGAGCGGCCAGTATCAGGACTGGCTCACGTTCCCCACGGAGCAGCGGACGGCACGCGAGATGACGTTCGGGGACGACAAGCGGTTCCCGGCGGTCAACGAGCACGGTACGCTCGGGGAGCCGGTGAGCCCTTCGGCGGCCTCGTACGGCCCGCGGCACCGGTACAACGCGACGATCATCTTCCGGCCGGAGCGCGGAACGTACCGGCAGTCGCACTACGGCGACTCGCGATACGACGACTACACGCTGAGCTGCAGCCGCTGCGAGTTCGGCGCGATGGAGTCCATGACGCACCAGGAGATGGACGCCTACGTCGCGGAAGCCCATTACCGCATGGGGAACTTTGGAGCCGCCGCTGACATCGTGAACAAGACGCGCATGGAGGCGGGCCTGCCGCCCGCGCCGTCGAACCCGACGGACGCGGTGCCGACCAACGCGGCGGGCGAGTGCACGCCGCGGAAGCGGTACGATGTGCAGGGCCGTTGCGGGAACCTGCGCGACGCGATGTGGTTCGAGCACTTCGAGAACGTGTTCAACGTGTTCGGCGGACTCGAGTTCTGGCACGGACGGCGTAACGACATCATGCCGGCGGGGAGTGCCCTGCAACTGCCGATCCCGGCCGCGGATCTCGAGGTGCTGCAGCGGGACATCTACACCTTCGGCGGGGGGGAGGCGAGTTCGGCCGGCAATCCCATCCCGCCCGCGATCGTGCCGGGCAGTCTCGACGCTGCGCTGCTGCGTGCGGCGTACTCCCTGGAGCGTATCCAGAGGAGTCTCGCGACTGAGAGCCGGGCGGCAAACGCCGATCTCGTAGTCCGTTAGCGGAGGATCCGTGCGGGGGTGCCCGCGGGGGTCTTTGGGGCTGGCGGGGGGGGGGGGGGCGCGACCCGCCCCGCCCGCCCCCCCCCCCCACCAAAAGAACAAAAAAAAAAAAAAAACCCCACCAAACAAA
>VXMR01000148.1:0-33708 GCA_009841005.1 Gemmatimonadales bacterium | reverse complement strand
GGGGCGCCCCGGGGTGCGCCCGGGGGGCCTCCGCGCATCCCGGACTCGGCGTGTCAGAAAAGGCGGACTTCGGACGTTTCCTCGTTGTGCGGCGGTCGTCCGCCCCACTAGCTTCCGGCCGCGGAGAACGACCCCCGAGCAAGAGTACAGAGGCATACATGAGATTGAGAGCGAGACTGAGGGCCACGCACTTCCTGGCGACATGTGCGATCCTGATCGGTTTGGCCGGGGTGTCGGCGACCGGGTGTCTGGACCTCACCGTCGGGCCCACGGTTCCGTCCGTCGATTCGACGGAAGACACCGCGCTCGATGAGCCGGGCAACACGAATCCGGGGAACAACATCGTCCCGATCCTCCCGGAGAGTCGTTAGCGATTCGGCGCCCGGCGCGCCTTGAAGGGGTCCGATCGGCCATCCTCCGGTGTCCCATCCTCCGGTACCGACGTCTCGCTGCGGGAGGTTGCCCTCGGGATGGGATCGAATCTGGGTTCTCGCATCGACCATCTGCGCGCCGCCGCGCGGCGTCTGGCGAAGGCGGTGCTTGTCGAACCCCGGTTCTCCAGGGTCTATGAGACCGCGCCCGCGTACGGCCTGGACCAACCCGCCTACCTGAACGCCTGCTGCGTGGGATGGACCCGTCTTGAGCCCGGCGCTCTGCTCGTCTCCCTCAAGGAGCTCGAATCGAACGCGGGACGCGACCCGGACGCGCCGAGATTCTCCTCCCGCCCTCTCGATCTCGACATCCTTCTCTACGCGGACGAGATTTCGGAGACACCGCGCCTGACGATTCCACACGCCGCCCTCGCGGAGCGGGCCTTCGTTCTCCTGCCGCTGGCGGAGGTCGCCGGCGCCTGGCGACATCCCGCGCTCGGGCGCTCGATCGCCGAGTTGGCGGCCGCTATCGAACCGGAGGGTGTCGCCGTCACGGATCTGCGCCTGACCGGTGCTTCCGATGGAGGCCCATGAGCCGCAGGACTCTGGAAGTTCAGGTTACCGGAAGCGGGAGCTACCCGATTCACATCGAACCGGGCCTGCTCGCCGAAGCGGCGTCGGTCTGCCGACGACACGCGCCGGCGCACCGGTATGCCGTGATCGCGGATTCCCAGGTCGCGCGGCTCTATGGCGCCGGGGTCGTTTCCGGTCTGGAGGATGCCGGTCTCGCCGCCGATCTCTTCCCGTTCCCCGCGGGCGAGTGGAACAAGAGCCGGGAGCAGTGGGCGGCTCTGAGCGATCGCATGCTTCACGCGCGGTTCGGCCGCGATTCCGCCGTCGTCGCGCTCGGAGGCGGCGTGGCGGGCGATCTGGCGGGTTTCGTCGCGGCCACGTACATGCGCGGCGTCCCCGTCATTCAGATTCCCACGACGCTTCTGGCCATGCTGGACAGTTCGGTGGGAGGGAAGACGGGGGTCGATACCGAAGCGGGCAAGAATCTGATCGGGGCTTTCCATCACCCATCGGCCGTACTCATCGATCCCGCCGTGCTCGAGACGCTGCCGCGGCACCAGCGCAGCGCCGGGTTGGCGGAGGCCATGAAGACGGCGGCGATCCTCGATGTGGAACTATGGGACTGGATGGTGCGCGGGTCTTCGGCGTTGTCGAGCGGCGACCCGGACGCATCCGCGGAGCTCATCGAGCGCGTCGCGCGGCACAAGGCGGAGGTGGTCGGCGACGATCCGCTGGAGCGCGGCCGCCGCGAGATCCTGAATTTCGGACACACCGTCGGCCACGCGCTGGAAGCTCTCGAGGGTTACAGGCTCCTCCACGGCGAGGCCGTCGCCGCGGGCATGCGCGTCGAATCGCGCCTCGGGGAACTGCTCGGGATTACGGAGCAGGGAACCTCCGAACGGCTCACCGCGCTGCTGGAGGCGTGCGGGCTCGGCGGCGACTGGGAGACCGACCGCGAGCCAACCGAGATCCGGGATGCGATGTCGAAGGACAAGAAGGCGCGTCAGGCTCGGATCCGCTGCGTATTCCTATCGCACCTCGGCGAGGTGGCCACCGACGCGGATGGACGACACAGCTTCGCTCTCGCCGAGGAAGATCTCGCAGAACCTCTCGCAACGGCTTTACGACCGGCCCGGGGCGTTTGACATTGTCGGCGACCGTAACGGAAAGCGCCCGGGGCTCGCAGACCCATTTACCGACCGGCACGAAGTGATCCCAGCCGAACCGTCACCGACCGCCGCGCTCAGCGTCGCCGACCTCTTCGCCCGACACGCGGAGTTGAGCCCGCACGCGCCCTGCATACGGGCGCGGGACGGGTCGTGGAGCTATTCCCGTGTCGCGGCGCAGGCGCGCGCGCTGGCCGTGGGGCTCCACCGCCTGGGGGTCGAACCCGGCGACCGCGTCGCGGTCCAGCTGCCCAACTGGCCCGAATTCGTGATCTCGGCCCTCGCGGTCGCGGAGGCGGGCGCCGTCCTCGTGCCCATCGGTCCAAACTGTTCGGCGCGCGAGTTGCGTTTCACGCTGCGGAATTCCGAGGCCGCCGTCGCGATCTCGGCCGAGAACTGGGACGGTGTGGACTATCTGCAGCGCTTCGAGAACCTCCTTACGCGGCTGCCGGACCTCCAGTACGTGGTGACGGTCGGAGAGGAGGACCTCTGGTACGACGACCGGATCTTCCAGTTCGAGGACCTCATCGCGAGCGGCCGCGGCCGGGAATTCGCGCCGACGGAGGTGGACCCGCAGCGGGATCCGTGCGCGATCCTGTACACGCCCGGGACGACGGGGGCTCCGAAGGGGGTCGTCCTCACGCACGACAACCTGGTGCGGACCGCCCTCGCCACGGCGGCGCGGCTGGGGTTGGACGGCGACGATCGAACGCTGTGCATCGTCCCGCTGCCCAACATCTTCGGGCTCACCGCCCTGCTCATGACGCTCGGCACCGGCGGGACGCTCGTGCTGCAGGAGACCTTCGACGCGGCGGTCGCGCTCGCACTCGCGCGGGAGCACGAGGCCACGGTCGTCCACGGCGTCCCGACCATGTTCGTGATGCTGCTGCGGGCGCTGGAACGCGGCGGGGTCCGGCCCGACTCCCTGCGCACCGGGGTCATCGCGGGCGCCCCGGTCGGCGCCGACCTGGTGCGCGACGTGCGCCGACGCCTGATCCCCGATCTCGAAAGCGCCTACGGCCTCACCGAGACCTCCCCCACGGTCTCGATCACGACCCCGTCGGATCCCGAGGCGAAACGGGCCCACACGGTGGGCCGCCCGCTCAAGGGGGTCGAACTCAAGGTGCTTGACGAGGCGGACGCGGAGCTCCCCATCGAGTCCGTCGGTGAGCTCGCCGTGCGCGGTTTCAACGTGATGCGGGAGTACTTCCATCAGCCCGGCCGGACCCGGAAAACCATGACGGAAGACGGCTTCCTCAAGACCGGCGACCTTGCGATGGTCGACCCCGAGGGTTACCTGCATATCGTCGGCCGCCTGAGCGACGTGATTCTTCGCGGGGGTAACAGCGTTCACCCCGCCGAAATCGAAGCGCAGCTCCGGTCCCACCCCGCGGTGGAAGAAGCGGTGGTTCTCGGGATCCCCAACGACGTGCTGGGTGAACTCATCTGCGCCTGCGTGGTCACCGCCGAAGGGGCCCTGATCACGGCCGACGAAATCCGGGATTTCTGCCACGAATCTCTGGCAGAGCACAGAGTGCCGGATCTCATTCACTTTCTGGATGAGCTTCCGGAGGCCTCCAGCGCACAAGCGCGCCGCGTGAGTCTGGCCCGCATCGTACGCGCCGAGGCCGACTAGACCAGATCGCCGCGGCGGTCGTCGGGCAAAGCGGCCCGCGATCGGACCGGCGAGAACGCGAACGGCTGTCCGTAGACCCCTCTCACCATCCCCCCCGCCACCGGGGGCGAGGCAGAGGGGCCACCTCGGACCGTTCGCGGCAAACGAACGGACAAGAGGGACATGAACGACATGTATACGCGGGCGCCTCACCGGCGCCCCTCCGCCGATATGGCAGACGCCGCGGCGCTTCTCATCGACTTCGACAACGTGACCATGGGGATCCGGTCCAACCTGGGACAGGAACTCCGGAACTTCCTCGATTCGGACATCATCCGCGGCAAGGTGGCCGTCCAGCGAGCGTACGCGGACTGGCGACGCTACCCCCAGTACATCGTGCCGCTCTCCGAGTCCTCCGTCGACCTCATCTTCGCGCCCGCCTACGGGTCGTCGAAGAAGAACGCGACCGACATCCGGCTCGCGATCGACGCGCTCGAACTGGTGTTCACGCGCCCCGAGATCGGAACCTTCATCCTCCTCTCCGGGGACTCCGACTTTTCGAGCCTCGTGCTGAAACTCAAGGAGTACGGGAAGTACGTGATCGGCGTGGGGCTCCAGGAGTCCACTTCGGACATCCTCGTCCAGAACTGCGACGAGTACTACAGCTACAACCGACTGTCCGGGCTCACGGCGGCCGACGAACTCCAGACCGAGAAACACGACCCGTGGGAGTTGACGAGCAGGGCCGTCGCGCGCATGGCGGAGCGCGGCGATGTCATGCGGTCGGATCGCCTCAAGCAGGTGATGCTGGAGATGGACCCGGGCTTCGACGAGAAGACGGCCGGTTTCTCCCGATTCAATCGATTTCTGAGCGAAGCGGCCAAACGCAATCGAATCGTGCTGCAGAAGCGGGAAAACGGCCAATACGATGTCGGCCTGCCGTCCGGCGCGGCGTCGGCGGCGGGCGGCGACCCGGTTTCCTCCCGGGGGGAGGCCGCGACGGCGAAGAGCCGCAGTCGGCGCGGCCGTCGCGGTGGCCGCGGCCGCGCGTCCGCTCCGAAAGCCCCGGAAGAACGCGCACCCGCGAAGGCCGGGAAACCTTCGGCAAAGACGACGGACTCCTCCGCAGCCGCCGTCGAAGGTGCTTACGAGGCGCTGAAGCGCGCGGTGGCCGAACTCTCCCGGGACGGAGCCCCGGTCCGCGATTCCATGGCCAAGCGCAAGCTCCTGCAGTACGACGCCGCTTTCGATGAGGGCGTCTTCGGCTTCAGCAAGTTCAGCCTGTTCCTGCGGGCGGCGCACGACGCGGGCGTTGTCCGGATGTCCCGGCACGAGGACGGCAATCACTATCTGACCGCGACGGCCGCCCCGGCCGCCCCGGCCGTGCCCGCGCGCAAGGCGGAGCCAGCGCCGGACGGGAGCCCGGACGAGGCGGGTGGGCGGTCTCCCCTGTCCGCTGCGGCGAGGGCCGCGCGCAAGACGCTCGACCGCCTCCGGCGCGGGCCGGCACCCCGCCACGAGGCGGCGTCCCCGGGCAAGCCGGCGTCCCGCAGCGAGGCAGCGCCCCGTAGCGAGCCGGCACCCCGTAGCAAGCCGGCACCCCGGCAAGAGCCGGTGCCTCGGAGTGCGCCGTCGTCCCGGGCGGCCGGTGCGGACGCGCCGGGTCAGCGGAAAAGGCCGGCTCAGCAGCGGAAGGCGGAGTCGGCTCGACCCGAACGAGGCGGTAAGGACCCGTCCGGCGCGCGGGGCGCGAAGACAGCCGCGAAGGGTCGGGCGGATCAGGGCCCGGCGGACCAGGGTCGGCCGGATCGGCGAGGTGGCAGCTCCGCCGAGCGCCGCCGCCAGCCGAAGGCGCGCGAACAGCGGAAGCGGGATGCGGGGCCGAATCGCGAGGAAGCGGCGCCGAAGCAGCCCGCGGCGTCCGCGCCGAAGCGCGAGCCGGAGACCCGGGACAGCCAGCCGAGCGCCCGGGAGAAGACATCTTCCCGGCGAACGCTGGGACGTTACCGGTCGGGGTCCCGCGGGCGGACGGCTGCGCCGAGCGCGGCGAAGAAGGGGGGGGCGCCTCGCATCGGCCTGGTCGCCGATGACGAAGCGGCCGGGGGAGAGGCAAAGAAAGACGCAAAGATCGAGGACGTTCCGACTCGCGACAGGCCTGCGGCGCGCAAGACCGGAGGGGCCGGCAAGTCGGCCGGCGGAACCGCAAAGCCGGCTGCGAGGTCGGCCGCGAAACCGGCCGGAGGGCCCATCGGGCACATGGTCCGCAACTATGCGGGCGTGGGGAAGCGGACCGCGGAGGTGCTCTTCGACCATTTCGGCGACCGCGTCTTCGACGTCATCGACTCCGAGCCGGCGCGCTTGACGGAAGTGCTCTCGGAGGGCCGGGCGAAGGTGGTTCGCGAAGCCCGGCGCGCAGAGCTGGAGAGCTGAACGACGCGGCCGGTTCGGGCCTCGGGTCCGGACCGATCGACGCCGACTTCCTCGCTCGCCCCGCCGTCGAGGTGGCCCGGGCGCTGCTCGGCTGCACGGTGCGCTCCGACTGCGCCGACGGGCGGACGGTCGGCCGGATCGTCGAGACGGAAGCCTACACCGGACCCGAGGACGACGCCTGCCACGCGGCCGAGCGGATCGGCCGCACCGCGCGCAACGCGCCGCTGTTCGGACCTCCGGGCACCGCGTACATCCACCGGAACTACGGTATCCACTGGCTCCTGAACGTGGTCACGGGACCGGAAGGCTTCCCGGCCGGCGTCCTCCTGCGAGCCGTCGAGCCGACCGCGGGTCTCGACGTCATGCGCCGCCGTCGCGGTCGCGCCGAACTCACCAATGGCCCGGCCCGCCTCACCCAGGCGCTCGGAGTAGGCCCCGAGATGCAGGGGCATCGGCTCGACCATCCTCCGCTCTCCCTGCATTGGGGAGAATCCGTCCCGGAGGCTGCCGTGCGGGTCACGACGCGGATCGGGATCTCGCGCGCGGCGGACCAACCCCTCAGGTTCTACGATCGACGGAGCCGCTGGGTCTCGAAGCGCTGAGAGGGGAGGAGCTGAATGGCCGAAATCGCTCTGCAGGAAGTCGGTACGTACGGCTTCGCCTCGCTTCTCCCCCCCTTGCTGGCCATCGGACTCGCGATCTACACGCGCCAGGTCTTTCTCTCCCTGGCGGCCGGCATCTGGCTCGGCCACACGATACTCGCCGGCTGGAACCCGGCCGCGGGCGCCGCGGGGGCGATCGATGGCGCGATCGGCGTGCTCGGCGACGCGGGCAACGCGCGGGTCATCGTCTTCACGTTCCTCATCGGCGCCCTCATCGCGACGGTGGAGGCGAACGGCGGCATGCGGGGCTTCGTGCGCTGGGTCGAGGAGGCCCGATGGGTGACGAATGCCCGGCGCGCGCAGATCATGGCCTGGCTGATCGGGATCGTCGTCTTCATCGAATCGAATCTCACGATCCTCGTCGCGGGCTCCGTGTCCCGGCCCCTCTTCGACCGTTTCCGGATCTCGCGGGAGAAGCTGGCCTACATCGTCGACTCGACCTCGGCGCCCGTCTGCATCCTCATTCCGTTCAACGCGTGGGGCGCGCTGGTCCTGGGGATTCTGACGGAGCAGGGCGTAGGCAACCCGCTCGGTGTCTTTCTCATTGCGATTCCGCTCAACCTCTATGCCGTCGTGGCTCTCGTGCTCGCGGGCCTGACCGCCTTCCGGGGCTGGAACTGGGGCCCGATGAAGAAGGCCGAGGCGCGCACGCAGGACGGGCGTCTCCACTGGGACCATGCCGTGGCGCTCGCGGACCCGGAGGAGATCGCGCCGCCGCCGGCCGAGGGCGTCGTCCTCAAGCCTCGCAACATGCTGATCCCGATCGCGGCGATGGTCGTCTCCATGCCCGTGTTCATGTGGGTGACGGGTGGCGGCGACATCAGGGAGGGTTCGGGCTCGACGAGCGTCTTGTGGGCCGTGATCGTCGGGCTGGGGCTCGCCTGGGTTCTCGCGCTCGCCCACCGCTCACTCAATCTGGAGGGCCTGAGTCGAGTGGGACTGAAGGGGGCGGGGGCGCTCACCGGAATGGCGGTCGTGCTCTGGCTCGCGCTGTCGCTCGGCGACGTGACGAGGTCGCTGGGGACCGGTCTCTATGCGGCGGGCATCGTCGGAGATACCTTCCCGCTCATGGCGCTGCTGCCGCTGGTGTTCGTCGTCACAGGCGGGATCGCCTTCGCCACCGGGAGCAGCTGGGGGACCTTCGCGATCATGCTCGCGGTGGCCATACCGCTCGCGAACGCCCTCGGCCTGCCGCCCGCGCCGTTCGTGGCGGTGGTGCTGTCGGGTGGCATCTTCGGTGACCACTGCAGCCCGATCAGCGATACGACGATCATCGCCTCGCTCGCGTCGGCCACCGATCACATCGAGCACGTCCGCACGCAGATTCCCTATGCGCTCGTCGCGGGAGGGATCGCGACCGCTGGCTTCGCCGTCGTCGGAGCGCTGATGTGAAGCACGTCCTGCCCGTCTCGTGGACGGAGAGCGCCGGACGCGGGCGCGTCGGCGGAGTGGCCCTGCCGGAACTCGCCGCGCGATTCGGGACGCCGCTGATCGTCGTCGACGAGGGCCACCTGGAGGATCGCCTCGCCCGCTTTCGCGCCGCTTTCGGAGCGGACGCCGGACTGACGTACGCCGGCAAGGCCTTCCTGTGCGGGGCCCTCGCGCGGCTCCTGGACCGGGAGGGCTGGCTGGTGGATGTCGTCTCCGGCGGGGAACTCGAACTTGTGCGGCGCGCCGGCTTCCCGGGACGAAACGTCATCCTGCACGGGAACGCAAAGTCGGCCTCCGAGTTGGAACGAGCCATCGTCTACGGCGTGGGACGGATCGTCATCGACCATCCGGACGAAATCGGGGGTCTGCGGAAAGCCTCGGCCGCGACCGGTGCCGACCATCGTCCCGACCTGCTCCTGCGGCTGAACGTGGACCTGACCCCGGAGACGCACGAGAAGGTGCGAACCGTGGGGCCGGGCACGCATTTCGGGATGTCGCCGTCCGTCGCGGCGTCCGTCGCGCGCCGGATCGCGGGCGCGGGTGAGTGGCGCCTGGCGGGGGTCCACATCCACGCGGGCAGCCAGATTCGGGATCCCGCGCTCTTCTCCCGGGTCGCGGAGGCGGCGGTGGGTTTCGTGGCGCCGCTGCGGCGCTGTTTTCCGGGGACGGTCGATCTGGATCTCGGGGGAGGGCTCGCGGCGCCCTATCGCGCCGGGGAGGAGGTGCCCTCGCCCCGGGAGTACGCCGAGGCGCTGGAGGCCGGCCTGCGCCGGTCCGAGGCAGAGGCGCGGCTTGGCGCGTACCGGCTCATCGTCGAACCGGGCCGGTCCGTGATCGCGAACGCCGGTCTCACCCTCTACACGGTTCACGCGCGCAAGCGCCTCGAAGGGGCGGGGGAGGCGCTGGCCGTGGACGGCGGGCTCTCCGATAACCCGCGCCCGTCGCTGTACGGCGCGAGCTACGAGGTGCTCAACGCATCGCGCGGGCGCGGCGAGGCCGAGCGGTCCTTCCGGGTCGTGGGAAGGCACTGCGAGTCGGGCGATGTGATCGCGCCGGCGGCGACGCTGCCGGGCGACACGGCCGTAGGCGACGTGCTCGCCATCCCGGGCACCGGCGCCTACGTGTTCGCGATGTCGAGCCGGTACAACGGGGTCGGACGCCCCGCCGTCGTCTTCGTGCGGGCCGGAAGGGCGCGGGAGGTGGTTCGCCGCGAGACGGACGACGACCTCATGGCGTGCGACCTCTCACTCGGCGGTCCGGCCGTCGGCCCGCTGCGCTCCGCGACACAGGAGGCTGTACGCACATGAGTCAGGAAGGGCACCCCTTCGCCCAACTCGGTCTCTCCCCCGACCTCGTCGAGGCCGTGGCAAGGGCGGGCTACGTCGAGCCCACCGGGATCCAGCGCCAGGCGATCCCCGCCATCCTCGCCGGCCGCGACGTGCTCGGCACCGCCCACACGGGTACCGGCAAGACGGCGGCCTTCACCCTCCCGGCCGTGCAGAGGCTTGTGGCCACGGAGTCGTCCACCGCCCCGCGGGGCCTCGTCATCACGCCGACGCGGGAACTGGCGCAGCAGGTCGGGGCGGCGGTCACGACATACGGCGCGTCGTCCTCCATCGAGTCCGTCGTCGTCCACGGCGGCACCCCGCTCGGGCCCGAGAAGGCGGAACTCTCGTTCGGGTGCGACGTGCTCGTCGCCACGCCGGGTCGGTTGCTGGACCACATCAAGCGCGGGAACGCGGACCTGTCCCGCGTCCAGGTCCTCGTGCTCGACGAAGCCGACCGCATGCTCGACATGGGGTTCATCGACGACGTGAAGGAGATCGTTCGCCACACGCCGGACGACCGGCAGACGCTCCTCTTCTCGGCGACGATGCCGGACGGCGTCCGCTGGCTCGCCCATCAACTGATGACTGACCCCGAGGAGGTACAGGTCGGTCGGGAGACCGCGGCGGAGGGCATCCGCCAGGTTCTCCATCCGGTGGACTGGTCGCAGAAGCACGCCCTCCTTCACCACCTGCTCGGCGAGTGGCCGGAGGGGCAGGTGCTCGTCTTCACGCGGACGCGGGTGACGGCGACCTACCTCGCCGACTATCTGCGGTCGCACGACGTCGCCGTGGCGGGGTTGCACGGCGGCAAGCACCAGGACCAGCGCGACAAGGCGCTGCGCCGGTTCCGCGAAGGCTCGATCCGCGTCCTCGTCGCCACCAACGTGGCCGCGAGAGGCCTGGATATCCGCGGCATCCGCCACGTGGTGAACTTCGACGTGCCCGAAGACCCCAGAGACTACGTGCACCGCGTCGGCCGCACCGCGCGCGGCGACGACACCGGCGACGCCATCACGCTCATGGCCTCGAGCGACTGGGTCGAGATCAGAGCGATCGAGCGCCTCCTGGGCGACACGATCGAGCGGCGCGTCATCCCGGGTTTCGAACCCGATGTGGAGCCGCCGCCCGCGGAGGCGCCGGAGGTCGAGCGCCCCGAGCCCACGGCCCTGAGGCGCGGGATCCGACGCCGGCGATAGCCTCGGCCCGGCTTTCGCCACGTGCATGGCGGGGTCCATATTCGGCTGTCGGCTCGCTCGGTTCCTATCCGGAGGATTCCATGATGTCTGTCGCTTTCGGCTCCCGCCCCCCCTGCAGCGTCGCGGCGCCCCGCGTCGCGCTCGCAGTGCTGCTGCTCCTGACTCTGCCCCCGATCGTCGAAGCCCAGCGCACCGCCAAGCCGGTTCTGCACGGGCGCCACTGGATGGCGATCACCGGCAAGCCGCTTGGCGCCACCGCCGGGGCGCGCATGTTCCACCAGGGCGGAAACGCGGTGGACGCGGCCGCCGCCATGCTCGCCGCGACCTCCACCATGTGGGACGTGCTCTCGTGGGGAGGGGAGACGCAGGCGCTCGTCTATCATCCGGGAGAACAGCGCGTCATCGGCGTCAACGCGCTCGGCGTGGCGCCGACCGGCGCAACCCCCGACCACTATCGCGCGGAGGGACACGAGAACTTTCCGCCCGAGGTCGGTCCGCTGTCTGCCGTGACCCCCGGCACGCCCGGCGGGCTCATGACGATGCTCGCCGAATGGGGCCGGCTGAGCCTCGCCGACGTGCTTCAGCCCTCGATCGAGATGGCGGACGGATACCCGATCGAAGCGGACGCGGCGCGCCGCATCCGGAATTCGGCGGACGACATTCGGCAGTGGCCGTCGTCCATGGCTGTCTACTTCACCCACCCGGACGACGTGGAGAACCCGGGCCCGCGGGAGGGCGAGGTCTTCCGGCAGCCCGGTCTCAAGCGGACGCTCGAACGCCTCGTGGAAGCCGAAGCCGAGGCGCTGGCGGGAGGCGCCAGCCGCAAGGAGGCGATCCAGGCCGCCTACGACGCCTTCTACCGGGGCGACATCGCGGCGGACTTCGTCGCGGGCGCTCAGGCGGCCGGCGCGCTCATCACGATGGAGGACATGGCGAACTGGCAGGTCCACCTGGAGGAACCCGTCACCGCGAATTACAAGGGGATCGATGTCTACAAGCTCACGACGTGGGTCCAGGGACCCGTGATGCTGCAGGCGCTCAACATGGCCGAGCAACTCGACCTGCAAGCCATGGGATACAACAGCGCGAACTACCTCCACGCGCTCTATCAGGTGATGAACCTCTCCTTCGCCGACCGCGACTTCTACTACGGGGACCCCTACTTCCCGCCCGCGGAGCCGATCGAGGGACTCCTTTCGAAGGACTACGCACGGGCCCGGCTCGAAACCATCGAATGGGACCGGAACGATCCGAACGCAGGGCCCGGCGATCCCTATCCCTTCCAGGGGGAGGAGAACCCCTTCGCCGACCTGCTCGAGCGCTGGGGGACGCGGGCCGCCGTCACGACGGAACAGGGGGTCGAACTGTCGCTGGAGGACCACGCGACACTCGATGAAGACTTCTATCTCGGCACGACCTCCGTACAGGCGGCGGACGCCGAGGGTTGGGTCGTTTCCATCACGCCCTCCGGCGGCTGGATCCCCGCCGTCGTCGCCGGGGAGACGGGGATCGGGCTCTCGCAGCGGGCCCAGAGCTTCGTCCTCGACGAGGCGGACAACCCGTACAACGTGATCGAGCCCGGAAAGCGCCCGCGCGCCACGCTCACGCCGGGCATGGCGCTCAAGGACGGCCGTCCGTTCCTCTCGTTCGCCGTCCAGGGCGGCGACGGGCAGGACCAGAATCTGCTCCAGTTCTTCCTGAACGTGGTCGAGTGGGACATGAACGTGCAGCAGGCGGTCGAGGCGCCGAACATGAACAGCTTCCAGATGCGCGGCTCGTTCGGCCAGCACGAGACGCGCCCGGGACGGATGCTCCTGCAGGACGCGACCCCGCCCTGGATCCGCTCCGCCCTGGAATCGATGGGCTACGACCTGACCTTCGCGGAGCGCACGTCGGGGCCGATCAACGCGATCTTCTTCGACTGGGAGAACGACGCCTTCTGGGGTGGATCGAGCCACCACGGCGACGACTACGGCATCGCATGGTGACGGCTCGCTATTCGCCGCGCTCCATCACATCGAACAGATCGTAGCGCCCCGGTAGACGCTCGCGGCCGGTCGCGCCGTCGGCTCCGCCGCGGGGACCGCCCCCGTCCCCTTCGGCGGGCCGGAGTTCGCCGGGGTCCGCGGGTCGCCGCAGGTGCCAGTCCGTTGCGCGCTGATACGCCGCGATGACGGCGAGCAGGTGGTGCTCCGCGTAGGGTTCCGCGCCGAACATGCCGCCGATGGGCCTCGGGTATACCGTCGATCCGGCCTCGAACCCGATCGGGAAGCCGATGAGCGGCAGCCCCACCATGTCGAAGGGGTAGGGCGCGGTCTGCGTCACCAGGTCGCAGCGGCCGAACACCTCGTCAAGGACCTCCTTCAGGAGGACGAGCCGGGCCCGCGAGCCCCGCACGTACTCCGCCGCGGGAAGGAGCAGCCCGTTGATCCATGGCGCGAGCGAGACGCCGAACTTCCTCACGTCATCCCGAAGGTGTTCGAGGAAGATCTCCGAGCGCTCGGGGAGCCGCACGTTGTTGAAGTTGAAGCTCGTCAACGCCTCCCAGTGGGTGGGGAAGTCGAGTTCGACGATTTCCGCTCCCATCTCCTCGAGGGTCGCGAGCATGCGCCGCCGCGCCTCCACCGTCGCGACCTCGCGACGGTACGCCGCCTGCGTCCGCTCCCGCCGCGGGAACGAACTCCCGATGCGGTCGATATCGGGGTCCGGGTCAGGCCCGGGATCTTCCGGCGGCTCGGGCTCGTCGAGAAAGCCGGGCAGGACGCCGATCCGCACCGGCCCTCCGCGCTCTGGATGCGTGAGCGCGCCGGCATCCTCGCGTACGGCCCCCAGGTAATCCGGGACCGGCGGGAGACCGAGGGACCGGGGGTCCGCGGGGTCCGGTCCCGCCATGATCTGCAGCATCAGCGCGGCATCGACCGCGTCCCTGGCCAGGGGACCCGGGTGATCCCGCGTGTAGGTGAGAGGGAGGATGCCGTGCAGCGAGACCCGGCCCATCGTCGGCTTGATCCCCGTCAGGCCCTGGGCGTTCGAGGGGTTCGTGATCGAGCCGCCCGTCTGCGTCCCGGTGCTTGACGCGGCCATGCGCGCGGCGACGGCCGTCGCCGATCCGCTCGAGGACCCGCCGGGGCTCACATCGTCGTGGTGAGGTGCCCACGCGTTCGCTGTCGTGCGCTCTCCGGTGGGGGTCGAGGCGGCCGTCGTCGCGAGCGGTCCCATCTGCGTCTTGCCGAGCAGGATCGCGCCCGCGTCGCGAAGCCGGGCCCACGAGGTCGCGTCAAAGTCCGGTACGAAATCCTCGAAGATGAACGAGTTCGCCGTCGTGCGGACCCCGGCCGTGAAGTAGTTGTCCTTGATCGCGAGCGGCACGCCCGTCAGCGGCGCCCGGCCGCGCGTCCGGTCGGCGGTCCGGGCCGCCTCGAGCGCGCCCCGCGAAGCCACGGTGTTGAACGCCTGATAGCGGGCGTCCCAGCGGCCGATCCGCGCGAGATACGCCTCCACGAGTTCGACCGCGCCGACGTCGCCGTCGCGAAGGAGTCGCGCCGCCTCGGCGAGCGTGAATTCGGTCAGCTCCGCAGGTTGCGGACGGCCCGCCGGCGGGAGGTTCAGCTCGTCAGGGTGTCCGGCCACGACCCGGCTGCTCGCTCGGGTCTCGCCGGGGAATCGGGACCCCGCGTTGGCGATCGCGCCCAGCGTTGCAGGCGTCGCCACGGCCGTCGCGGTCAGCGCCGTCATCCGCTCGAGGAAGCGGCGCCGGTTCACCTCACCCACGGTTCCACGCGCTCACTTCGGCGGGATAGATGGCGGGCGCCGGCCCCATCGGGTCGAACTCGAAATCGGCGATCGCGCCGGGCGTCGACCGCAGGAAGCGCCGCGCGGACGCCATGATGCGGCGTTGGTCGGCCGGCGCATCCTCGTCGTCGGCGGGAAGCACGGAGAGATCGACCCCGAGCAGCGCGAGGCGCGTGTGGATGTACGCGTCGAGTTGTTCGTCCGTCACCTCCTGCGATGACGTGACCGAACGCGGCGGAGCGGGTCGGCGGGCCATGGCGCCTCCGTTGGGAAGAGGTTCGGAAGGATCATGACTTCGATGATCGCCGCGCGCCACCGTCGCCCGTTCCTCGAGCGCCAGAGGGATTTGCCGCGAACCCGAAGCCGCACTAACCTTCACGAAGACGGATGCAGGGCCATATTTCTTGAGCCAACAATTGCCCATAGAGTCTCCGATCCGGAGGCGGACGTCATGCCCTGCGGGGACGGCGAAAACCGATGGGAGGGGCCGAACCGTGTTGCGGAGGGCTTCAAGAAATCACCTTGCATCCGATTCTACAGGGGGGGTGACCCACGGGTCGCCCCTTTTGCATCCCGGGCGGGACGGGGCGACGCCCGGCGGTACGGGGCGGCGACATGTTTCTTGAACTCGCTGAGGTCCTGGACTGTCCCGACTGCGATGAGTCGGTCGGGCTCGTCACCTTCGTCGACCGGGCGGAGTCGCGTCGCGTGGTCGAGGGACGGCTGGGCTGCCCCCTGTGCGAGATCGAGGTGCCCATCCGTCGCGGGACGATGCGGTTCGATCTTTCCGATGCCGCACGACGCGCCACGCCGCCCGCCGGGACGGAGCACCCCGCCGGGGAGACCGCTCCGGAGGCGCCACTGCGACTCGCGGCGCTGCTGGGCGTGAGCGACCGGACAGGCATGGTGGTGCTCCTCGGCCCCCGGCTCGCCGCGCACGCCGCTGCGATCGCCCGCCTCGGAGACCGTCTCGAGGTACTTGTCTGGCTGACGGACGCCGCCGACCGTTCCCCCTCGGGCGCCGCGGTCGTCGAGGATCTCGTTGCCGGCGTCGATCCCCTCCTGGGCGCCGCGCCGAACCGCTGGCCGATCCGCTCCGGTGCACTGCACGGCATCGCGCTCGCCGCTCCCATCGCGCTACCACTATCCGAGATCACGCGTTGCGCCCGGCCCGGCGCGCGCCTCGTCGTGGAGACGCCGACCCCCGCGGATCTCGACGCGCTCGCCGCGTCGGAGTTCACGGAGGTCGCCTCCGACGCCACCGTCTGGGTCGGTGAACGGAGTCAGCAAGTTGCCACGGCTTGACAAGAAAGTTGCCACAGCTTGACAAGACGCTATAATTCCCTGTTGTCGCCAGATGTGTGGGGAATGTGTGGAAGGTCGTTGAGTGAGATGTAAGATCCAGCTCGCTCGGGGGAGGATGGCATGGGTGGAATGGTGTGGTGGAAGATCTGGGACAGTGACGGACGGCGCCGACGCAAGCAGCCGGACTTCTATGAGGAAGGCGTGGAGTTGGTTCGGCAGGAGCTCTACCATGAAGCGCTCATCTCGTTTCGTCTCTCCCTGAAGTACAATCCGCGGCATCCGGCCACGCTCGAACAGATGGCCGTGGTGTACACGCACATTGGACTGACCGATGATGCGGTTCGCGCGTACGGGGCCGCACTCGAGGAGCGCCCGCGCAGCACCGCGGCGCACTACGGCCTGGCGTTCCTCCTGTTGAAGAAGGGCGCCGAGCGGGACGCCTCGCGCCACCTTCAGGAGTTCCTGGCCTACGCGCGCGGAGACCGGGAGGAACCGAGGCACCTCGAGCATGCCCGGCGCACGCTGCAGCGGCTGGGGGTGCCGGCCGCGGAATCGGTCGCGCACTAGCGGCCGCGCACCAGCAGCGTGCAAGCCTCGAGCCCGCTCCCGGACGACTATCGGCCCGGCACCTTGCCGGACCTCTTCCTCGACGGGCTCTCGCGGCCGCGGGATGATGCGGCGCGGACGCGGGGAGCGGACGGCGTCTGGGTTTCGACCTCCACCGATGACATCGGACGCCGCGCCCGCGCCATCGCGCTCGGGCTCCGGACACGAGGGTTCGAGGCGGGCGACCGCATCGCGATCCTCTCGCAGACCCGCCTCGAGTGGGCCCTGGCCGACTGGGGCATCGTCATGGCGGGGCTCACTTCCGTCCCCGTCTATCCGGTGCTTCCCGCCGACCAGGTTCGCTACATCCTCGCGGACTCCGGTGCGCGAGCCGTATTCGTGGAAGACCAGGAGCAGCTGGACAAGGTCGCGGAGGTAGAACACGACCTCCCCGCTCTGGAGCTGGCCATCGCCTTCGGGCCCGTGACCGCACCCGAGGGCTCCTCGCTGGCCGCGATGCAGCTGGACGCCCTCTCCGATCTCGGCGAGTCCGCGCCCGAATCGCTCGCGTCGACCTACGAAACGCACGCCCGGAAGACGCGTCCGGAAGATCTGGCGACGCTCATCTACACCTCGGGCACGACCGGCGACCCGAAGGGCGTGATGCTCACGCACGCCAACTTCCATTCGAACGCGGACATGGCGCTGCGGGTCTTCCCGATCGACTCCACCCACGTGGCCCTCGCGCTCCTGCCCCTCGCGCACGTGTTCGAGCGCACGGTCGGCCACTACATCATGTGGCGGGCGGGGGTCACCGTGGCGTACGCGGAGTCCCCCAACACGGTGGCCCGGGACCTCGGCGAGGTCTCGCCCACCTTCATGGCCGCCGTTCCGCGCGTGTTCGAGAAGGTGCTCGAGAGGGCCGAAGCCACCGCCCGGGAGGCGGGGGGCGCGAAGCAGAAGATCTTCAACTGGGCGCGTCGCGTCGGCGAAGCCCGCGCGATGGCGGAACTCGAGGGTCGCCGGGTCGGGCCGGGTCTCCAGCTCCAGTCCGCGCTCGCCGACCGCCTCGTGTTCTCGAAGCTGCGCGCCCGCACCGGAGGGGAGGTCCGCTACTTCGTGAGCGGCGGAGCCCCCCTCTCTCCCGCCGTGGCCCGCTTCTTCTTCGCCGCGCGCCTGCCCATCGTCGAGGGTTACGGGCTCACGGAGACCTCGCCCGCCGTCAGCTTCAATCCGATCGACGCCATCCGACTCGGCACGGTCGGGAAACCGATCCCAGGCACCGAAATCCGGATCGCCGAGGACGGAGAGATCCTCATCCGCGGGCCGCAGATCATGGCGGGCTACTACAACAAGCCCGGGGCGACGGTCGAAGCCATCGACGGGGACCGCTGGTTCCACACGGGCGACGTGGGCGAGATCGACGAGGACGGGTACCTCCGAATCACGGATCGCAAGAAGGACCTCATCATCACCGCTTACGGAAAGAACATCGCCCCTCAGCCCGTCGAAGCGGAGATCAAGCGGCACCCGATGGTGGCGGAAGCGGTGATGCTCGGCGACGGACGAAAGTTCCCGATCGTCATCGTCGTGCCCGAATTCGAGGCTGTCCGCCCGGAATTGCACGGCGTCGAGGAAGCGGCGGACGCCGACCTCGTCACGGACGCCCGGACGCGGGAAATGATCGAAGGCGCCGTGCGGGAACGCTGCCGGGACTTCGCGCACTACGAGCGGCCGCGCGACGTGCTCCTCGTCCCTGGTCCGTTCACCGTCGAGGGCGGGGAGCTGACGCCGACGCTCAAGGTCAAGCGTCGCGTGATCGAGACCCGCTTCGCCGGCGCGATCGAAGCGCTCTACGAGCGGGCCGAGGACGCCATGAGCGGGCGCGAAAGAGCGCAAGACCGCCCGTGAACGATGTCGTGGCCGGGCTCGTCACGGGGCCCGACCGCGAACAACTCGTGCGGATCGGCCGGGTCCTCGTCGACGAACGGCTCATCGCCTGCCTGAACGTCGTCGACCGCGTGACCTCCGTCTATCGATGGGAAGGCGAGGTATGCGAGGAAGCGGAAGCCCTCGGTATCCTCAAGACGACCGCGTCCCGCAGCGATGCCGTCGAGCGCCGCATCCGCGAACTCCACCCCTACGCCGTCCCGGAGGTTCTCTTCATCCCCGTAGCCGCCGGCTCCCCACCCTACATGGAGTGGGTCACCGAACAGGTGAACGACTAGCGCTACCGCGCCTCAGCGGGCGGCGTCGTTCTCGGAGCGGTACCAGAACCAGAAGACGACGCCCGCCGCCGTCCACAGGATCGTGCCTCCGCCGATCCGCATGATCAGCCCCGCGAGCCGCTGGTCTTCGCCCGCGGAGAGCGTGCCCACCGGAGGCGCGAGTTCGTACGTCGCGTAGAAGGGGAGTTCCGCGAACGTCAGGAAGACATACGGCAGCGTCATCAACACCGTGCTCGCGATCAGGTAGCAGATCCGCACGCCGAGCGGAAAACGCGGCCGGTGCGGGACCGGACTCACGACGGGCCACCAGAAGGCGAGTCCGCCGCCCAGCCAGGCCATGTCGAGCGCGAGCGAGCCTGCCTGCGAAGCCATGAGGCCGTCCACGACCTCCGGCCAGTGCGTCGCGACGACGATCGCGTGGAAGAAGAGCAGCGCGATGAGCGGTCGCGCGAGGAACTCGAGGACGGAGGTGGCCCTGCCGCCGCGCACTCGCTCCAGCGCCTCGCGGGGAAGCCCCGCGATGAGGAGAGGCGGGGCGAGCAGCGCGATGAGGAGGAACTGCACCATGTGCACCGAAGCCAGGTATCCCGAGCCCAGCGCGCCCACCGGCCAGTCCAGCGCGATCCAGAGTGCGAGCGCCCCGCCGGCGAACCGGGCGATCTCGAGTCGCGAAGGCGCGGCGCCACGCGTGAAGGCGCGATAGGCGAGGCACACGAACGCGATGAAGAGCCAGACGCCCGGATAGGGGCGCCACGACCAGTCCCACGGGATGCTCTGGGCCGCACACCACCATTGCATCGCGTGGCCTCAGTCGCCGCTCGTGTCCGCTCCGCCCGCCGGCGGCGAAACCGACCGGTTGAGGCGCAGGAGCAGGGGGAGGTCGTGACGCCAGTCGGTCTGGCGCACGCCGCTCGGGTACAGCGCCCGCGCCACGCCGTCGCCCGTGACGGCGACGATCGGCGTCGCGTGTCCCATCAGATAAGGCTCTCCCGCACCCGGCGGGGGCGAGGTCTCCTCGATCCGCGCCGGCGGAAGGTGGAATCCGGCCTGGATCTCGTTCACCGTCTCCAACTCCCCGCTGAGGCCGACGAAGGACGCATCGAAGAGGTCCAGCCAGCTCCGGAGCCGGTCCGGCGTGTCGCGCTGGGGATCCGTCGTCACGAAGACGACTTCGATCTCGCGGCGGTCCGCGTACGAAAGATCGTCGAGCGCGGCGCCGAGCACCGCCATCTGCACCGGACAGATGTCGGGGCAGTGCGTATAACCGAAGAAGAGCAGCGTGAGCGACCCCGCGGTCTCCGGCCGGAAGTCGAACCGGCGCCCCCGGGAATCCCTGAGGCTGAACTCCGGCACCTCGAACGGCTGTTCGAGCGCGAGCCCGCGCAGCTCCCCCGTGCCCTCCGTGCGGTCGATCGCCGTGTCGGGTGAGGCGCAGGCGGACACGGCGAGACCGACGCTGCACACAACGGCGCCGAGCACGCCGACGCGCGCCGGCCTCATCCGAACAGCCCCCGGAGAAACTCGAGTACCGGGAGGGAATCCAGAATCACGAGCCCGGTGCCGATGCCGGCGCCGAGCAGGTATCCGAGCCGCACAATGAGGTCGAATTCGCGCTGGCTGATATCGCGAACAAGGTGTTCGATCCGCTCGATGGAAAAGTTCTCGATCTTCGTCGAGATACGTTCGGAGATCCGGATCCGCTTCGCCACCTCAGGCACCCGGTTTACGATCCAGTCCCATGCGGGCGCAGCCAGCGTATCCGCCAGCCGTACCGCGGCGTCCTCGCGCAGGAAACGCCCGAGCCGCCCGATCGGCGTGCGAAGGAGCCGGTCCGCCATCGGCTCGGCGATCGAGTCGAAGAGGACGCGTCCCGCGTCGGACCGAAAGCCCGCGGCGAGCGAGGCCGCCACTCGGTCGGCTGGAACCGCATTCAGCACGTCCGCCCAGCTCCTCTCGCCGAAGCGTTCAAGCAGTCCCTCGAGCCGGTCGAGCAGGAAGGCACGCGAGCCCGGGTCCCGCGCCGCCTTCACGAGCCACTCCGCCAAGGCATCGAGCGCGCTCTCGACCTGGGGATCGCCCGCGTCGCCGATGACCTCGGAGGGAGGGTGCTGGAGGAACTCGACGACGCCATCGTTGACGTGCCGCGCGATCGCCGTCTGGACCTCCGGTTCGCGCAACACGCCGCCGAGACGGTCGGCGCCTTCCTCCCGGAGGGTATCGAGTGCGTGCGTCACCGTTTCCTCGGTGACAACGAGGCGGGCCACGACGCGCTGGTGGAAGCGGAGATCCTGCATGAAGCGGTCGAACAGTTCCCCGAGCACGTGTTCGATCCGCTTCCTCGCATCCGGGTCGTCCAACAGTCGGCTCAAACGCTCGATCGCGACCGGGAGATAGTCCTTGATCGCGTGCTCCAGTGCGGCCACGAGCCCCGCGGGAATCAGCTGCTCGAAGGTCCGGTGCGGCCTGAGCAGTTGCCGCGCGGCCTCGTCCAGATGGCGGCGTACCGTCATCTCGAAGGCGGACGAATCGGCGAGCCGCGCGAGCCAGCCGTCCATCGTGTCGCGGATGGCGGCGATCCGTTCCGGCTCCAGCGTCTGCGCAAGGGATTCGTCGCTCAGCGACTCCCGGATCGATTCGAGGAGGCGCCCGGATTCGTCCCCGAAGTCCGGGGAATCCAGCGTCCCCGCCAGGAACTCCCGGCCCTGCCCGAGAATCTGCGTGAGGATCGTGCGGACCTCCACGAGCGCGGCCTCGGGGAGGAGGTCGGCGAGCGCGGGTTGCTCGCCCTCGCTGAGTTCGACCGCGAGTTCCCGCAGCCGCTCCCTGAAGGCGGATTCGAGTTGCCGCAGTTCGGAGGTGATGTCTTCCGGCGTGAGGAGCGCGCCGCCGACGACGCCACCGACCGAATCCGCCAGCCGCTTCTGATTCTTCGGCACGGCTCCCTGCAGCCAGCGCACGGGGCGGCCAAGAACCTTCGGCGGACGGTAGGGATGGAAGATCATCCATACGGCGATCCGGTTCGTAATCCCGCCCGCCAGAGCGCCGAAGGCCACCGTGACGAGGGCGCGCAGCCAGTCGAATTCCATCAGGGAGATGGCAGCGTGGCGGCAAACCCGTTGAAGTAAAGCACTTCCGTTCCGACGTAGACGGTGGCCTCCATGCGGATGAGCGTCCCGTCGCCGGGGTCTCCGTCCATCAGCGGCCGAAAGCTCCCGCGGACCGTCGTACCGGAGATCTCGAACCGCCAGGCCGAGTCCGAACCCCCGGTCCGACCCGCCTCCGGCGATTCGAGCGTGACATCGCCCCAGGCCGCCTCTATCCCATGGAGCCAGGTGTGGGCAACGGTGGGTTGGCCGATGGTGCCCGCATGGACGACGAGTCCGTTCCCGAGCGAGTCGGCGAACACGAACGTCCGGCCATCCGTCGACGCGCCGGGGATGCTCAGCGCCCGGGCGGCGCGACGAAAAAAGAGGATGCCGGGCACGGTCCTGTCGTTCATCACCATCGCCGCGATCCCCAGCGACTCGCGCTGCCCCGTCGGTCCGGTCCAGACGGACACCTCTTCGCCCGCGACGAGACGCACCGAATCCGTGCCTCCGCCGTCGGGTTCGGTGAACAGAAGGCTCACGACCTGGCCGGCGTCGCCGATACGCACTGCCATCGCCGGCGTAGGCAGAAGGCGCCACGCCGCACGGGCCACGGACACCGTGTCGTGCGTCAGAACGAGGGACCGCCACGCGTCTCCTTCTGCGAGGCGCACGTCGTAGTCGAGGAGCAGATCTTCGCCCTCGGCCGTCTGATCGAACGAGCCGATGAACGTCGTCCCGTCGTCGGCGGCGAAGAGCAGGTGCGTCAGATACCGTGCGTCGACCGCCGGCGTGAGCGGGCCGCCGGCGATTTCTCCGCGAGCCTCCGCTGTTCCATCCGGAGGAGGCCCTGCACAGGCGGAGAGGATCAGGGCGGCGCCCGCCACACCGGACGACCATCGCCCGATCACGTCTCCCCCGGCGCGTCCCAGGCGTCCCCGCCGGGAGCGGGGTCGGGCAGCCTGGCTCGCGGTCCCAGGGCCCGGTCTAGCGACTTCAGCATGCGCCGGATCCTTCGCCGGTTCACGCCCAGATCGAAATTTCGCCGCCGCGCGCGAGAGAACGCCTCGACCCGCGTGAGTCCGTTCGCATCCAGGGCGACCCAGATCGTCAGGTCATCGACCCACCGCAGGAGCGGGACCGTGCAGCTCACGGAGATGAGTCCGAGGTCTTCGTCGCGGTGGGCGAGTGTCCACAACCAGCGCCGCCCCGCGTATTTCAGCAGTTGGTCCCAGACCCGGGAGAAGGCCACCTCATAGAGGCGCGGCTCCGGCCCGTCCGGCGCACGGGTATCTGCCGAATTCTGGTGGAACCAGCGGGAAAGCCCGCCGGCCTGCCCGCCGTCGGGAGATGCCTCCGTCACCCCGAAAATCCCCTTTCCCCGGTTGCCCGCGTCCGCTGCGGTCGGATAGCTTGGCGGTCCGCGGGGCCCGGTTGGCCCGGGCTCCCGGCCCCCGCAGACAGCAGGACCACTCTCCCGAAACTCTGACGGCTAAACATGCAGGCCATAATACCGTTGGCGGGAATGGGTACAAGGGTCCGTCCCCACACCCACACCCGTCCCAAACCCTTGCTCCGCGTGGCTAATCGGCCCGTGCTCTCCTACGTTGTCGAGCAGCTCAGAGCCGAGGGCGTCGACGAGTTCATCTTCATCACCGGGCACCTCGCCGGTCAGATCCGGGCCTTCATGGCCGAGGAGTTCCCCGGCCTCTCGATCACCTACGTGGAGCAGGCCACCCAGCGGGGGACGGCCGACGCGGTCGCGCTGGCGGAACCCTGGGTGACCGGGCCGGTCATCATCGTCTTCGTGGACACGCTCTTCGATGCCGACTTCAGCGTGCTGCACCGCCACGCCTCCGCGTCCGGCATCATCTGGGCAAAGGAAGTCGAGGACTACCAGCGGTTCGGCGTCATCCTCACCGATGAAGCGGGATACATGAAGCGGATCATCGAAAAGCCATCGGAACCCGTGTCGAAGCTCGCGAACATCGGCGTCTACTACGTGAAGGATCATGAGCTGCTGTTCGAGGGGGTTCGGCATGTGATGGACCGGGATCCCGGGCTCGGGGAGTTCTTTCTCACGGACGCCTTCCAGTACATGATCGACCGTGGCGCACGTCTCCATACGGCGGAAGTGGGCGGCTGGTTTGATTGCGGGAAGCCCGAGACGCTGCTCGAGACGAACCGGACGATGCTCGAGCGCGGGCACGGAGGGGACCCGGACCTCCCGGACTCCGTCGCCGTCGACGGCGCCATCGCGGTCGCGGCGGACGCCGTCGTCGAGACTTCGGCGGTCGGCCCCAACGTGAGCGTGGCATCCGGAAGCCGGGTCCGGGGGTCGCGCCTCCGCCACACGATCGTCGGCGCGGACAGCGTCATCGAAGACTGCGACCTCGTAGATTCGCTCGTCGGGGACCGCGTGACGCTGCGGGGCGTGCGCGGAAGAGTGAACGTGGGCGACGACGGGGTCGTCGAAGGCGAGCGGACGTGAGCCAGGACGAACTCATATACGACTGGAACGCGCTTCCGGGGAGCCACGACTACGAGGCGACCCGCGTCGAACTAGACGACGAGACACTGCGCGACGGCCTGCAGAATCCGTCCGTCAAGGACCCGCCCATCGAGAAGAAGATCGAACTCCTCCACCTCATGGTGGACCTCGGCATCCACGCTGTCGACATCGGCCTTCCGGGCGCCGGCCCCCGTGCCTACGAGTCGTGCCTCGCGCTGGCCCGGGAGATCACCGAGTGCGCACTCCCGATCGGGGCCAACGCGGCCGCCCGCACGGTCAGGGCCGACATCGAACCCGTGGCGCGCGTCCAGCAGGCGACCGGTCTGAACATCGAGGTCGCCACCTTCATCGGAAGCTCGCCGATCCGCCAGTACGCCGAGAACTGGGATGTCGACCAGATCCTCTCCTCGACGCGCGACGCCATCGGGTTCGCCATCGGCGAGGGACTCGACGTCATGTACGTGACGGAGGACACGACGCGGTCGCGGCCCAGGACGCTCGCCCGGCTCTTCTCGGCCGCGGTCGAAGCGGGGGCGCGGCGGATCTGTCTCGCGGACACCGTCGGTCACTCGACGCCTCACGGCGTGCGGCGACTCGTGCGTTTCGCGAAGGACATCGTGGCCGGCACGGGAGAGTCCGTGAAGATCGACTGGCACGGACACCGGGACCGCGGCTTCGGGCTGGCGAATGCGCTGGCGGCCATCGAGGAAGGTGTGGACCGCGTGCATGCCACCGCGCTCGGCATCGGCGAGCGGATCGGCAATGTCGAGATGGATCTGCTGCTCGTGAACCTTCACCTGCTCGGGACGCACAATCACCCGATCGACCGGCTTTCGGACTATTGCCGGCTCACGGCGGAGATGTGCGGAGTCGAGGTGCCCCACAACTATCCGGTCATCGGGGACGACGCCTTCCGGACGGGGACCGGCGTACACGCGGCCGCGATCATCAAGGCCATGCAGAAGGGGGACGGCTGGCTGGAGGACCGCGTCTACAGCGGCGTCCCGGCTTCGATCGTGGGGCGGAAACAGACCATCGAGATTTCTCCGGTGTCCGGCCTCAGCAACGTCCGCTTCTGGTTGAGCCAGCACGGATACGACGCGGGGGACGAGACGCTGTGCGAGGCGGTGTTCGGGCTCGCCAAGAAGTGCGATCACACACTCTCGCAGGAGGAAATCGAAGCTGAGATCACACGCGTCGCGGCGGCGCGGGCATGAGACGGCGGACGGTGTCGTCCTGCGCGCTGGCTCTTCTCTCAGCCGGGGCGCTGGCGGCGGAGCAGCCTCCGGCCGACGATCCTCCGGCGGTGCCCGCGGGCGTGCCGGTCGTCGTCCTCCCGGTGCAGTCGGCCCTTCCGGACCCCGGAGGGACGTGGATCGGGGGGACGGAGAGCGCGGAGGGCACGATCGACCTCCTCAACGCCGAGATCGAGTTTGCGTTCGGAGAGGAAGTGGGGGCCGCACACTGGGCTCTCGCGCCCGCGGTGGAGGCTCGCCTCGCCCGCAACCCGACGATCGGCGTCGACCCGGGGCGACTCGCCTACCGGGGCCTGCTCACCGCGCCGGATTCCCGGGCGCAACTCTACGAACCGCTCCACACGCAGCTCCGCCAGGTGGCGGCCCTCTTCGGAGCCCGCCTCGTTGTGCTGCCGCTCGCGGTCTCGTATCGGGAGCGTCGGGCCGTTCTGCGCCTCGCGATCATCGACGTGCGGCGCAGCGCCGTCCTCTGGCACGGCCCCGTCGCGGGGGCGGTCGCGGAGGCCGTGTCCCCCTTCGCCCTCACCACGCTCGCGTTGCGCGTGGCCGATCAACTCGCACCTTCCTGACGATGAAACCGCTACACGACGTCGTGTTGATCCCGGGCGACGGCATTGGCCCGGAGATATCCGAAGCCACCGTCGCGATCCTGGAGGCTGCGGGCGCGCCCATCCGCTGGCGCGAGAGCCTCGGCGGCGTCACCGCCATGGAAACGGTCGGAGAGCCGCTTCCGCAGGCGACGCTCGAATCGATCGAGGCGACCGGCGTCGCGCTCAAGGGGCCGCTCACGACCCCCATCGGCTCCGGCTTCCGGTCCGTAAACGTCGCGCTCCGCAAGCACTTCGATCTCTACGCGAACGTCCGTCCCGCAGTCACCCTTCTCCCGGCCGCCCGCTATCCGGACGTGGATCTCGTCATCGTGCGGGAGAATACGGAGGGCCTTTACGCCGGGATCGAGCACTTCATCGGGATGGAGAACGACCCCCGCGCCGTCGCCGAATCCGTCATGCTCATTACGCGCTACGGGTCGCGCCGCATCGTCCGCTTCGCGTTCGAGTACGCGCTCGCCCACAACCGGCGTCTCGTGACCCTGGTCCACAAGGCGAATATCCTCAAGTACACGCAGGGTCTCTTCCTCGAGGTGGGGCGCAACGTCGCGGCCGAGTACGAGGGAAGGGTGGAATTCGACGACAAGATCGTGGACGCAACGGCGATGCAGTTGGCGCTGGATCCGTACCGCTTCGACGTGATTGTGACCGAGAACATGTTCGGCGACATCCTCTCCGATCAGGTGGCCGGACTCATCGGCGGGCTCGGCTTCGCGCCGGGCGCGAACCTCGGCGAGCGGGCGGCGATCTTCGAGGCGGTGCATGGATCGGCCCCGGACATCGCGGGGAAGGGGATCGCGAACCCCACCTCCCTCCTGCTCGCGGGCTGCCTCCTGCTCGACCATCTGGAAGAACGCGACGTGGCCGCGCGCATCCGCGCCGCCCTGCACCGGACGCTGCAGGACGGCGCCGCCCATACCCCGGACCTCGGCGGTTCCGCGAGCACGGCAGAGTTCGCCGGCGCGGTGATCGAACGACTGGATGCCGCCGGTGAATGACCGGGGCGGAACGACCGGCGCGGAATGATCGGCACGGAGCGCGAGCGGATGGAAGAGCTTCACTTCAAGGGCGTGATGTGCGGCGCCTGCGGCCAGATGTTCCCCAAGGGACAGCTGCACCGCGACGACTGGTGCGAGGCCTGCGGACCCCGCATGCAGCGGCGGATGCGGCGCGGGCGCCACGTCGTCGCCGCGAGCATCACGCTGCCGTTCGCCGTCTGGGTCGTCATCTGGCTCCGCACCTCCCCCGACCTCGGTTTCCTGCCGGCGTACGCGTGGGGCCTGCCGCTTGTGGCGGCGTACTATCTCGGCTTCCGCATCGGCCGCGAGGTCGTGAAGGGCTACACCCGATGGCGGCTCGGCCGATAGGCGCGCGGCCCGGCAGGCGCGCCGGCATCCGGACCGTGCTGGGGCTTCCGGCCGCGGCGCTCGCCACCATGGTCGGGATCGTCCTCGTCATCAACGCGCACGTGTACGGCTGGCCGGGAGTCGCCGCGGGCATCCTCCTGGCCGCCGCCGGCGTCGCGCTCGGCGTCCATTGTTTCCGCGCGGATTCGTCCGCCGTCCCTCACCCCGCAGCCACGCGCTGCCCGGAATCCGGAGAAACTCGCGAATGACTTTCGAGGGTGTCGACTACTTCAATCTCGATGCGCTCCTCGACGAAGAGGAGATCGCGATTCGGGATCTGGTGCGTGAGTGGGTGGACCAGGAGGTCCTGCCCATCATCGGCCACCACTACATCGAACGCACGTTCCCTCGGGAACTCATCCCCCAGATGGGCGAACTCGGCTTCTTCGGGGCGAACCTCCCGGAGGAGTACGGCTGCGCCGGCCTAAACAACGTGGCTTACGGCCTCATCATGCAGGAACTCGAGCGGGCGGACTCGGGCCTCCGCTCCTTCGTCTCCGTGCAGGGCGCCCTCGTCATGTACCCGATCTTCGCCTTCGGTTCCGAAGAACAGAAGCGCGAGTGGCTGCCGCGGATGGCGAGCGGCGAGTCCATCGGGTGCTTCGGCCTCACCGAGCCCGACTTCGGCTCCAACCCCGGCGGCATGATCACGCGGGCGGTCGAGGACGGGGACGAGTGGGTCCTCAACGGCGCCAAGATGTGGATCACGAACGGCTCGATGGCCGATGTGGCGGTGATCTGGGCCAAGACCGGGGAACTGGACGACGTCGGCTCGATCCGCGGTTTCATCGTCGAGACGGGGCGCGACGGCTTCTCCGCCAGCGACCAGAAGGGGAAACTCTCCCTCCTGGCGTCCGACACTTCCGAACTCGTCCTGCAGGACGTGCGGGTGCCGCGGGCGAACGTCCTCCCGGCCAGCGGGGGGCTCAAGAGCCCGTTGAAGTGCCTGACGCAGGCGCGCTACGGGATCTCGTGGGGGGCCGTCGGCGCCGCCATGGGCTGCTATCGCGAGTCGGTCGAATACGCGAAGAACCGCGTGCAGTTCGACGGGACGCCGATCGCGCAGACCCAGATCCAGCAGGTCCGGATCGCGGACATGCTCACCGAGATCACGAAGGCGCAGCTTCTCTGCCTCCGGCTCGGCCGGATGAAGGACGAGGGCACGATGCGGCCGCAGCACGTCTCGCTCGCGAAGCGCAACAACGTGAACATGGCGTGCGAGTGCGCCCGCGAGTCGCGGCGGCTGCTCGGCGCGAACGGGATTCTCGCCGAATACGCCTCGATGCGTCACATGGCGAATCTGGAGTCGGTCTATACGTACGAGGGCACCCACGACATCCATTCCCTGATCCTCGGACACGACGCCACGGGACTCCCGGCCTACAACTGAAGAGAGCAGGAAGCGAGGACGACATGAGGAACACCGCCGCCAGCTTCCTCCCCGGCGTTCTCCCCATACTTCTGGTGGCGTGTGTCGCCGAGCCCGGCGCCGACGGCGCCGAAGGAGAGGCGACCGACCGCGTGTCGGAGTTCGGCCGCTACGAGGGGTACAGCGAGCCCCGGTTCGACGGCTGGGTCACCACGTCCCGCTACGTCGAGATGCGCGACGGCGTGCGGTTGGCGGTCGAGGTCACCCGGCCGGCGCTTGGGGGCGTGCTCGAGAGCAAGCCCCTGCCGGTCGTGTGGACGCATTCCCGCTATCACCGCCATCCGGGCCAGATCATCCGCGTGATCGCGCCGGACCTGGACCCGGCCCCGGACATCCGCTCCCAGGTCGACGCGAACGAGGATCTCCAGCGGCTCGTCCTCCACGGCTACGTCGTGGCGGCGGCCGGTGTGCGGGGGAGCGGGGCCTCCTTCGGCCGCTACGAGGGGCTGTTCTCGGAGTCGGAGACGACGGATGCGGTCGAACTCATCGAGTGGCTCGCCTCGCAGCCCTGGTCGGACGGCAACGTCGGCATGTACGGCGGTTCCTACCTGGGGATCACGCAGTACATGGCCGCGTCCCGCAATCCGCCGGCGCTCAAGGCGATTTTCCCCGATGTCGCGGCCCTCGACATGTACGATCTCATGTATCCCGGCGGCGTGTACCGGGATGACCTCATCGGGCACTGGGGCGGCCTGACCCGCGAGTTCGACGTCTCCATTCCGGCCCCGGCGGTGGACGAGGATGTCGAGGGGGTGCTCCTGCGGCAGGCGATGGAGGAGCACGAGGACAACTGGGACGTGCTCGAGCAATACGGCGCGGGGCGCTATCGTGATCATGCGGCGCCCGAACTGGCGTGGGAGCGCCACGGACCCAGCGGCGTCCTCGAAGACGTGCTCGAGGCCGGGATTCCGGCGTACCACTGGAACGGCTGGTACGACATCTTCGTCACCGACGCTACGCTCTGGTTCTCGAACTACCGCGGGCCGCAGAAGCTGGGCATCGGGGCCTGGTCCCACTCCGGCATGCCCGATCCCGGGTTGATGGCCGAACGCATCGAACTGTACGCGGTGGAGCAGCACCGCTGGTTCGACTACTGGCTCAAGGGCATCGACAACGGCGTGCTCGACGAGGCGCCGATCCACTACGCCGTCATGAACGATCCCGGCGACTGGCGCTGGGTATCGGCCGACGCGTGGCCGCCCGAGACGACGAGCCAACGCCTCTTCCTCGCGCCCGGGACGAGCGGGAGCGTCGCATCGGTCAACGACGGTGGTCTTTCGCCGGACGCGCCGACGGTCGAGACCGCGTTCGACGAGTACCTGGTCGATCTCTCGACGACCACCGGGACCTCAAGCCGCTGGGACAACGCCGTCGGGGCGGCGCCGGAGATGGTGTACCCCGACCTGAGCGACACGGACGCGAAGTCGCTGACCTACACGACGCCGCCGCTGGAGTCCGACCTCACGGTCACGGGCCATCCGGTCGTGACGCTGTGGGTGACCTCGTCGAAGCGGGACGCCGATTTCTTCGTGCTGCTTGAGGAAGTGGACGCGGAGGGATCCTCTCGCTACGTGACCGAGGGCGTGCTGCGCGCCTCGCATCGCGCGCTCGCGGAAGCGCCGTGGGAGAACCTCGGTCTCCCCTTCCAGCGCAGCTACGCGAGCGACGTCGAACCGCTTCCGGAAGAGCCGGCCCAACTGCGGCTCGACCTGCACCCGACCTCGACCGTCTTCAACGCGGGCCATCGCCTGCGCGTAACGGTCATGGGTGCCGATCGCGACAACGCGGAGGAGGTGTCGGAGGACCCGCCGACCGTACGCGTTTATCGCTCCGCGACTCATCCGTCGAGCGTCGAACTTCCTTTCGCGCCGGGTTCCTGGTAGCGACAGGAGCTGCCAGCCGGGCCCCCGGCCCGTCTCCGGTCCCGCGGGCTCTGGCCCGCATCCGTCCGGGGCCGCACGTTTCGTCGCTCAAACGACCCGTTTCAAGAGGCAGAGAGCCATGTCCAACGTTCGCCGCTTCTCCATCAGTCTCGCCTTCGCGCTCGCGGCCGCCGCGCCGCTGGCGGCCCAGCAACTCACGCCCGAGCAGTACGAGGGGCTGCGGGCGCGCCACATCGGCCCCGTCGGCAACCGCGTCTCCTCGATCGCCGGCGTCCCCGGGGACCGCAACACGTACTTCGCCGGCGCCGCGACCGGAGGGATCTGGAAGACGGACGACGCCGGCCTGCACTGGCGGCCCGTGTTCGACGACCAGCCCGTGCACTCCATCGGCGCCCTCGCCGTCGCCCCGAGCGACCACGCGGTCGTGTGGGCGGGGACCGGCGAGACCTCGATCCGCTCGAACGTCTCGATCGGGAACGGCGTCTGGAAGTCGACGGACGGCGGCGAGACGTGGAGCCACATGGGGCTGGAGGGGACCGGCCGCGTCGGCCGCATCCTGATCCATCCCACGGACGCGGACGTCGTGTACGTGGCGGCGCTCGGCCACGCCTACGCGGAGTCCGACGAACGCGGCGTGTACCGGACCTCCGACGGCGGCGCCTCGTGGGAGAAGATCCTCTTCGTGGACCGCGGGACGGGCGCCTACGACATGGTCATGGACCCGGCGAACCCGCGGAAGATCTTCGCCACGATGTGGGACATCGATCTCAAGACGTGGAAGCGCGACAGCGGCGGGCCGGGGAGCGGTCTCCACCTCACGATGGACGGCGGCGACACCTGGACCGAACTCCAGGGCAACGGGCTTCCGACCGGTACGCTCGGCAAGATCGCCGTCTGCATGTCGCACTCGGACTCCGACCGCGTGTACGCCCTCATCGAGACGAGCGACGGCGTCCCCATGGAGGGGTACGAGACCGACACCGGCGAGCTGTGGAGCAGCGATGACGGCGGCCGCACATGGCGCCTCGTGAACTACAGCCACAACCTCGCGACGCGGCAGGCCTACTACACGCGCTGCGGCGTCTCCTCCGGCGATCGCGACGAACTCTACTTCCTCTCGTCCAGCTTCAGCGTGAGCCGCGACGGAGGCGCGACGTACGAGATGTTCAACTTCCTCGGCGGCGGCCCTCCGGGAGGCGACCCGGCCGCCCCGGGCTGGGATCTGCACGATGTTTGGGTCGATCCGGAGAACCCGGACCGGATCTTCATTGGCGGCGACAGCGGCGTCGCGATCACCGAGAACCGCATGAAGTCCTGGTCCCGCATGCAACTGCCGATCGCGCAGATGTACCACGTCACGGTGGACAACGCGATCCCGTACAACGTTATGGGGAACCGGCAGGACGGGCCCTCCTACCACGGGCCGTCGAATACGCGCTACACGGGTTTCTGGGCCCGTGGACTCATTCCGCGCGGCGACTGGAGGACCGTCGGCGGAGGCGAGAGCGGTTTCGCCACGCCCGATCCCACGGATCCCAACATCGTGTGGTCGAGCGCCTCGGGGTCGGGTGCCGTCGGCGGCATCGTCGTGCGCCACGACAGGGAGCGCGGCCAGTTCCGCGATGTCGAGGTGTGGCCGGAATCGACGCGCGGACGTCCGGCGAGCGATGTCCGCTACCGCTTCCAGTGGACCTTCCCCCTCCTCATCTCCCCGCACGACAGCGAAACGATCTACGTCACCAGCCAGCACGTGCACCGCACGCGCAACCGGGGCCAGAGCTGGGAGGTGATCAGCCCCGATCTGTCTACGAACGACCGCTCAAAGATGGGGGTCTCGGGCGGGCTCACCCCTGACAACATCGGCGTCGAGTTCTGCTGCGTCATTTACGCCTTCGACGAGTCGCCCATCGAGCAAGGCGTCTTCTGGGCCGGCACGAACGACGGTCTCGTGCAGGTGAGCCGCGATGACGGCGCGACGTGGACCAACGTCACGGCGAACATCCCGAACCTGCCTCCCGACGGCGTCGTGCGGAGCATTGACGCCTCTCGCTACGACGTCGCGAAGGCCTACATCACGATCGAGCACCACCAGGTCGGCGACTTCGACGCGCGCGCCTACAGGACGGACGACTTCGGGGCGACATGGACGCAGATCACCGACGGCGTCGACAACTACCCCGTCGACTACACCCGCTACCTGCTCGAGGACCCGGTACGACCGGGGCTCCTTTACCTCGGCACCGAGACGAACGTCTACATCAGCTACGACGACGGCGAGAGCTGGCAACTCTTCATGCCGAACCTTCCCCCGTCGCCGTACTACGGGCTCATCATCCAGGAGCACTTCAACGACTTCGTGGCCGGGACGTACGGGCGCGGCTACTGGATTCTCGACGACCTGAGCGCGGTCCAGCAACTTACGCCCGAGGTCGCGGCCTCCGAAGCCCACCTGTTCGCGCCGCGCGACGCGTACCGCTTCAACGACATCGCCGAACCGCAAGTGATGTATGAGGACTGGTCGGTGGGCGAGAACCCGCCCAACGGCGCGTCGATGAATTACTGGCTTGCGGACGGGGAAGGGCGCAAAGTCCAGGTGCGGGTCGAAAACTCGGATGGCGAGACGCTGGCCACGCTCGATGGGACGAACCACGACGGCTTCAACCGCGTGTGGTGGAACTTCCGGGGCCCGGACGCCAAGCCGATTCTCTACCGGACGAAGCCGCAGTTCGCGGACTGGATGCCCATGCCCGAGGTCTCGCGGCAGGCTGGGGGCGGCTTCTTCTTCGGGGGCGGTGGGGGACCGCGGCCGCCCCCGGGCACCGACACGGTCACGCTCGTCGTGGTCGGTGAGGACGCGGGGGCGCCGCAACTGCCCGTCCTCCGGG
>VXMR01000063.1 GCA_009841005.1 Gemmatimonadales bacterium | reverse complement strand
GGTCCGCGCCTGACCCAAGTCGATTGGCGGGAACCGAAAAGCGGGAAAACGGAGTAATAGCTCCGTAAGATCAACGTTCACAATAAGTTGTGAACTCGACTGCTTCCGCCGCAGTAGCCGAAGTTGAATGTGGTGGACGGCTGGACCCAGCCATCGCCCGGCTGGTTCTGGTCGACCGTGCCCGCGCCGCCCGCGGCTGACGCATTCGCGCTCGGCTCAGATTGTGGTGACGAACAACCCCAGGCGACGAGAAGAAGAGATACTCGGAAAAATCCTGACATGTTTGTCGCTGCCCGTGGACCAGGTCGGTTTCGCGGAGTGCTCAAGAGGTGGTCATACTAGAAGGACACAACGCGACGACGCCAGACCATCCGATATGCCGTCCATTTCATACGGTTCGCTTCTGTTCCTGCCCTCCCTGCGCGGCGCACGTTTGAAGGTGCACGCATGAGCATTGCGCGGCCTTGGACGGGGAGGAACCGATGCTCAGAAGCGCGTCGATCGCTCTACTGGCCGTCGTCCTGACGGCATGCATGGAGAGCGTGCCCACCGAGCCCGTGTCAACCGCGGAGTCACCGCGAGTGGGCGATTCAGGCATCGCACTGCAGACGACCTGGACGTTCAATCCGCAGGACAACACCAGCGAGAACGAACGTCGGCGGCGCAACGTTCACATAGCGGCATCGGGCACCAAGAAGTATCGCATTCGCATCAGGGGTCAGTTGCGTAACGGAACGACTCATACCAAGGCAAAGTCACTGCCGAAGGATCCATCTCATCAGGCAATCACTATTCATGGTCTTGGACCTTCGGTCACCTATCAGGTCGACGTGAAGGAAATTCAGTATTCATATCACTTCGGTTCCGGCAACAGTTACTCGGTCCTTACCGACTGGATGAATGTCGGGTCGTTTCGGTCCAACGGTTGTCCCGGCAACTGGGTTCCACGGCCCAGCGATCCACGGCTGTGCGAGGCTCCAACTCCGCCTGCGGCACCCACGACTCCCGGCGGGGGTGGGGGAGGGACGACGGGTCCGGTTTGTTCCGATGCCCGTTACCGGGAAGCTGACATAGAGTCACATCATGGAACCGTCACGGCGGCGGGCGAGACGAGGGATGCGACCTTCTCGATCATGAGCTTCAGGGAAGGTTCGCAGGAAGGCTGCGTGCACGTCTACAACGTGGCGGTGACGGCGGGCACCGATTTCGGCGATAGCGATTGCTACAGCACCGGGTTTTACGTGCGTAATGAGTTCGCTCAAAATGCTTCATCCGACTTCTGGTACCTGAAGCATTTCGACGTCAAGACATGCCGAATGCTCGGCATGAAGTAGCTACGGCATCATCGCGGCCACGGCGCGCATCCGCTCGGCCAGGTTCTGGACGGCGCCGATGTAGACGCGCTCCCACCCGGGCAGGTCCGCCCGGTCGTCCGTCTCGATCTCGTAGCGGAGGCCCGGCAGCATCCACGAGGCGTAGCCGCTGAACGGGTCGGGCGAGACGTAGATGGAGCGGCTCCACGGCCGGCCCTGGAGTCCCCGGTCGTTCAGCCAGGCCTTCTCCAGTCCGATCAGCGCCCGGTTCACGGCCTCGGCCTGCGCCGCGTCCACCTCCCCCGAGCCGAGCCAGCGCTCGCGCGCCGTCACCAGGACCGCGGCGGCCTCGTCCAGCTCACTCGTGCTCTCGACGAGCCGCGACAGATCGACCTTCAGGCCGCGCTGGGCCGCGACCTCGTACAGCGTCTCGACATGGGTGCGTGTGTCGGTCGCGTAGCGGACCACGTCGTATGGGAGCACGTCGGCGTTGGCGAACCGGAGCGCGAGGATCCCGTCGGCCCGGGCGATCATCGGCCCGTGGGCGAAGGTCGTGTCTCCGAAGCGCTCGTACCACGCGAAGTTGTCGTAGTTGGAGTGGTAGACGCCGCCGGGGTTGCCGGAGGAGAGCGAGCCCGACGGCACGCCCGCGTGCGTGTAGAAGCCGACATGGTCGGAGCCGCCGCCGAGGTTGCCGAGGGCCGGTTCCGTCGCCTCCCCGCCCGTGCGCTCCATCCACCAGTCGTACACCGATTCGTCGCTGCCGGGGTAGGTCACCGCCTTCGTGGCCTCGATGATCTGCCCCTTGAGCGACGGCGAGGAGGAGCTTCCGAAGTTGGCGCCCGACACGGCGGCGTCGGCGTTGATGTAGGCGATCGCGTTCGCTTCCAGCGACTCGCGGAACTCCTCGACCCACTCGGTCGACCCGATGATGCCGTACTCCTCCGCGTCCCAGTGCGCGATCATGATCGAGCGGCGCGGCCGGCACGCCTCGTCCCGCGACAGCTCGGCCAGCGCCTCGGCGAGGGTCAGCAGCATCGCGGTGCCGCCGTTCGGGTCGATGGCGCCGAAGCCCCACGGGTCGTAGTGCGCGCCCAGGATGAACCACTCGTCCGGGAACTCGGTGCCGCGCACGGTGCCCACGATGTTGGTCGCGCGGGTCAGCTTCATGGGCTGGTTGACGCGCACCCGCACGGTGAGGTCGGGGCCGCCCTCGATCCGGTAGTCCACCTCCATCCCCGCCGCCCAGCCGGGCGGGACCTCGGGGCCGGTCATGCGGGACAGGACCTCCGTGGCGGCCTCGTAGCCGATGGGCAGGACGGGGATGCTGTGCAGCTCCACTTCGGACGGGTCGAGGCGCTCCACCGGCCGGCCGCCGTTCCGGTCGCCGGCCGTGCCGTCCACGGGCAGCGCGGGTTCGAATGGCGTGAGCGGGTCGCCGGTCCAGGGGAGGGTGAGGACGGAGCCGCGCTGGATGGTCTCCCCGTTCATCATCGGGCCTTCGGGGTAGGCGGCGAGTCCCGAGAAGCCGGGATCGTTGAACATGATGACGCCCACCGCCCCCCGCTCCTCGGCGAACTTCACCTTGTAGCCGCGGAAGTTCCCGCCGTAGCGGGCGATCACGACCTTTCCGGCCAGGGACACGCCCATCTCGTCCAGCGCCAGGTAGTCCTCGCGGCGGCCGTAGTTGGCGTAGACGACCTCGCCGGTGACGTCGCCCGAGCCGGAGAAGGCGTTCCACCCGTTGAGCAGGTCGGGGTGGTCGGAGAAGCGGTCCTCGGCGAGCGCGGGCTCACGGTTGGAGAGCTGCATCGCGACCGGTGTCACGATGTGCACCTCGACGTCGTCGGTCAGCTCCGGCAGGTAGACGTCGTAGGGGTGGCGCGTCACCGCGAGCCCCGCCTCCTCCATCGCCCGGACGAGGTAGTCGCCGACCCGCACCTGGGCCGCCGACCCCGCCGGGTGCGGGTTCTCGGTGACCGTGCGCAGGTGCTCGCGGAACGATTCGGAGCGGGGCAGATCCAGGAAACGGGCCTCGCAGGCCAGCTGCGCGCCGGCGCGGGCCGAGGTGAAGCCGGTCAGCCCGGGCTCCTGCGCGGCCGCGGGAGCGGGGCGGGCCGCAAGCACGACGGCGAGGAGGGGAGCGACGGCGACGAGCACCCGGGCAGCTGCGCGAGCGGGGGCGAGGGATGCTGGCATCATGGGAATCTCCTGTCGCTACAGCTTGCCGAGGGCCTCCCGCCCGAAGCGCTCTGTTGCCTCCAGCACGGCCCGCACGTCGTCCCAGGTCGTGTTGTAGTTCACGATGCACACCCTGAGCGCGAACTTGCCGGACACGACGGCGGAGGAGACGAACGCCGGGTCCTCCCAGAACAGGCGGGCGAGCACCTCGCGGTTCAGTTCGTCCAGGGTTTCCTCGGCGATTTCCGCGTCGGCCGGCCGGACCCGGAAGCACACGATGCTCAGCGTCGCCGGACTCAGGCACTCGAGCATGGGGCTCGCGTCGATGTACGCCTCGGCGCGGGCCGCGCAGTCCAGCCCGTGCGAGATGCTGTCCCGGAACGCGGCCATCCCGAACGTCTGCACGGACATCCAGATCTTG
>VXMR01000052.1 GCA_009841005.1 Gemmatimonadales bacterium | reverse complement strand
CGGCGGCTCTGGCGTTCCCGGAAGATGTCGGTCATGAACGACCAGAAGACGGAGACCACGAACAGGTTGAAGACGCTGATCCAGACGAAGAAGGTCCGGCCGACCCATACCGCAGCGGCGCCGTCGGCCACGACGCTCAGCAGCACGAAGTAGACGAGCAGGTTCAGCATGAAGAAGCGGTACGTGAGGGTCACGAACCGCCGGCGGGTCCACCGCGAGACCACCGCGGCGAAGATCGGGTGTACGAGAAGCATGGCGGTGAGCGTTCCCGTGAAGAGCCAGGGGATGTTCTCGACCCCGCCCGCCACGGCCATCTCCTCGCGGATGGGCCGGATCACGTAGTACGCGGAGAGGATGAAGAAGAAGTAGAGCGCCGACAGCAGCACGAGCCGGCCCTCTTCCGGACGGGCGCCCGTCAGCCGTGCGGCGACCGGGCGCGGCTCGCTCTCCGGGGGTGGGGTCATGCGGAGGAAGCTCCGGGGTGGCGCTTCATTGTGGCTCTGCTTGCCGGTCGCTGGAAAAAGGGATTCTCTTCAGAGGATCTGGGAACCTAACGGCGGGAGCAAACGTGGCCAGCTTGCTGGAAGTGATCGACGGCTTCACGAGGCGCGTCCTCAACATGAGGCGGGGCGAATTCGGTCTCGCGATACTGTCCGCGCTCTTCTTCTTCCTCGTCCTCTGCGGCTACTTCTTCCTCCGTCCCGTGCGGGAAGCGATGGGCGTTGCCCGGGGGATGGACGAACTCCGCTGGCTCTTCGCCGTGACGTCGCTGGCCTCCCTGTTCGCGGTCCTCGTCTTCGGGGGCGTCGTCGCGCGGACGAACCGGCGGCGCTTCATCCCCATCGCGTACCTGTTCGTCATCGCCTGCCTCATCGGCTTCGCGACGCTCCTCATCCAGGACGTGCGGGCGGGCGGCGGACTCATCGGCACGGATGCGGAGACCGGCCTCGCGCGAGGCGTGGGCTACACCTTCTACGTGTGGCTGAGCGTCATCAACCTCTTCTCGACGAGCGTGTTCTGGGCCTTCATGGTCGATGTATTCGACGTCGACCAGGGGAAGAGGATGTTCCCGTTCATCGGGATCGGCGGGACGCTGGGGGCGTTCCTCGGGGGCCGCGGCGCCGACTTCGTCAGCGGCCTTACCGAGAGCGCGTACCTGCCGGCCGGCCTCATGCTGATCGGCGCCGGGTGCTTCGCACTCGCGATCGCCGTCATGCTCATCCTCGACCGGAAGGCCGGGGCGTCGGACCTCTCCCGGCTCGGATCGGGCCCGGCGGGCGGACCGGTGGCGGCGGACGACGGGGCGGCGGGAACCAGAGGCGGGCGACGGGGCGATGGGGGCACGCGGATCGGAGGCGGGTCGCTGGAAGGGCTGCGGGCCGTGTTCACCTCGCCGTACCTGCTCGGCGTCGGGCTCTGGGTCGTGTTCATGGCCGTCTCGAACACGCTGATCTACTTCACGCAGGCGAACGTCATCCTCGGGGCGACGGACACCTTCAGCCAGCGCGTTGGGAGCTTCGCCGACTTCGACTCGCTGGCCCAGCTCGCCACCCTGTTGACGCAGGTCTTCGTGACGACGCACCTGATCCGGAAGCTGGGCGTGGGCTGGACGCTCGCCATCCTGCCGCTCGTCACCGTGCTCGGGTTCGTCGTGCTCGCCGTGTGGCCCGTTTACGGCGTGATGCTGATCTTCCAGGCCGTCCACCGCGCGACGCGCTACGCCGTGTCCCGGCCCTCCCGCGAAACGCTGTTCTCGGTCGTGCCGGCGGCGGAGAAGTACAAGGGGAAGCCGATCGTCGATGTCTTCCTGTATCGCGGCGGCGACCTCGCCGGAGCCGGCATCGACGGCCTCTTCGCGATGCTCGGCCTGGGGCTCGCCTGGGTAGCGATGTCGACGGCGCCGCTGGCCGGCATGTGGATCGCGCTCTCCATAGGGCTCGGACAGGCGCAGGCCCGCCGCATCTCTTCCTGAGCCGGCCGTGCTGCCCGACGATCTCTTCGGTCCCGGTTCTCCGCTCCGCGTCATCGGCCACCGGGGGGCGGCGGCGTTCGCGCCCGAGAACACGCTCCCTTCCTTCGAGCACGCAGTGCGCGTGGGGGCCGACGCGGTGGAACTCGACCTCCACCGGAGCGCGGACGGCCGCCTCATGGTCATCCACGATCCGAGCCTCGACCGCCTCACCGAGGGGACGGGCCCGGTGGAGGAGCGGACGCTTGACGAACTGCGCGCCTTCGACGCCGGATACCGCTTCACGACGGACCGCGGGAAGACGTTTCCCTTCCGGGGGACGGGCGTCGGCATCCCCACCCTCGAGGAAGTGCTGGAGGTGCTGGGAGACCTGCCGGTCGTGGCGGAGATCAAGTCGGCGGCCGCGGGGCACGAACTCGGCGCGTGGCTGCAGCGGAGCCGGAATCGCGCGGACCGCGAGCGGATCCTGGTCGGCGGCTTCGAGCGCGGAGAAGTGGAGCCCGCGAGCCGGCACGCGCGCTGGCACTGCGCCTACCAGGACGAACTCCGCACGTACGTCCTTCTCGGCAAGGTCGGCCTCGGCCGCCGCTTCGCCCCCGCCGGGTGCGCGGCCGCCATGCTGCCGGAACGGCAGGGCGCGCTGCGCATCGTCACGCCGCGCTTCGTGCGGCGCGCCCACGCCGACGGTATGGGCGTGTTCGTCTGGACCGTGAACCGCGCCGACGACATGCGGCGACTCCTGGACTGGGGCGTGGACGGGCTCGTGAGCGACTCCCCGGGCCGCGCCCGCCGGATCCTGGACGAGCGGGAGATGTGGGGACATGCCGGAGCCTGAAGCGCGGCCGCGGACGATCCTCCACGTGGACATGGATGCTTTCTATGCAGCGGTCGAGATCCGCGAGGACCCGTCGCTGCGCGGGAAGCCGGTCATCATCGGGTCCGCCCCGCGCAAGGGCCGCGGCCGGGGCGTCGTCTCCACGGCAAACTACGAGGCCCGCCGTTACGGGATCCATTCCGCGATGCCCATCTCGCAGGCGTGGCGCCGCTGCCCCGACGGCGTCTACGTGCGCCCGCGCATCGCCTTCTACGCGGAGATCTCGGGGCGGATCTTCGACATCTTCCGCTCCTTCACGGACCAGGTGGAGACGCTCTCGCTCGACGAAGCCTTCCTCGACGTGACCGCGAGCCGTCGGCTGTTCGGCACGGGACCGGAGATCGCGGAGCGGATCCGGCAGCGGATCGCCGAGGAGGAGCGGCTCACGGCCTCCGTCGGCGTCGCCTCGAACAAGTACGTGGCGAAGGTGGCGAGCGACCTCAGGAAGCCGGACGCGCTCGTCATCGTGCCGCCGGGGACCGAACGGGAGTTCCTCGCGCCCCTCTCGGTATCGCGACTCTGGGGGGCGGGGCCGAAGGTGCAGGCTCGTCTGGCGAGACTCGGCTTCAAAACCATTGGGGATGTCGCCCGGAACCAACCCGGGTTTCTTGAGGCTTCCCTGGGCCGGAAGCTGGGGAGGCGCCTCCACGAACTCGCGAACGGCCTCGACGTTCGGAGGGTCGACCCGCGGCCCGGGCGAAAGTCGCTCGGCAAGGAAGTGACCTTCCCGCGGGACGTCGAGGACCGCGCCCGCGTCGAGCGGACGCTGCTCGCCCTCTGCGAGGGGGTCGCGCGGGCGCTGCGCAGGAAGGGGATCGCGGGGCGCACGGTGCAGTTGAAGCTGCGCTGGGACGGCTTCGAGACGCACACGCGCCAGCGGACGCTCGAGCGGCCGGCAGACATGACGGAGGTCATCTGGCCCGTCGCCCGGGAGCTGTTCCGGGAGGCCGACGATCCCCGCCGCCTGGTCCGGCTCGTCGGCGTCAGCCTCTCCGGCTTCGATCATCCCGAGGGCGCGCAACTCGGGCTCCTGGATGACGTCGACGACGACCCCGCGAGCTCCGGCGGCGAGAGCCGGCGCCGGCTGGCGAAGACGATGGACGCCGTGGCGGACCGCTTCGGCCGGGACGCGCTGAAGCGGGCCGCCCTACTCGACTCGAACGAGCGAGGCACATGACGATGCAGGTATTCCCGATTCCGCCGGCCTCCGGGCGCGGCCTCCTCTGGTTCTTCATCATCATGATGGTCGTGCTCGGCGCCGTGACGCTGATGATGGGCTGGGCGGCCTGGTCCACCCGGAACAGCCGGGCCGAAGTCTCGCCCGCGGGGCTGAAGCTGGTGGGAGACCTCTGGGGCCGGACGATCCCCCTCGACCGTCTCGAACTCGACGGGGCCCGCGTCGTCGATCTCCGCGGCGAACCCGACCTCGTCCCGCGCCGGCGCACGATGGGGACGGCGCTCGGAGACTACTCCGCGGGATGGTTCCGGCTCCGCAGCGGAGAGAAGGCGCTCCTCTACCTCACGGACCGGCGACGGGTGGTGTACATTCCCACGCTCGACGGGTACTCGCTCCTCCTTAGCCAGAGCGACCCCCGGCGCTTTCTGGACGCCCTGCACGACGCCGCCGGCGACCCGGCCGGCAGCGCGGCCGGCAACAGCGACGAAGCCACCGAAGGAGAGTGACGACGGATGCTCCCCACACGGGATGAAGCGCTCGCGATCGTCCACGAATACACCGAGAGTCCCGGGCTCCGGCGCCACATGCTGGCGGTGGAGGCGGCCATGCGCGCCTACGCGAAGAAGTACGGCGAGGACGAGGAGCGCTGGGGCGTGGCGGGGCTGCTGCACGACTTCGACTACGAGCGCTGGCCCAACCACGACCACGCGCCCGATTCGGAGCACCCCTCGACCGGGGTCGCCATCCTCCGCGAGAAGGGGGTGGACGAGGACATCCTCGAGACGATCATGGCCCACGCGGACTACACGGATGTCGAGGCGACGACGCTGATGTCGAAGACGCTCCGGGCCGTGGACGAACTCACCGGCTTCATCACCGCCTGCGCCCTGGTGCGGCCGACGCGGCTCGCCGGCATGAAGACCCGGTCCGTAAGGAAGAAGATGAAGGACAAGGCGTTCGCCGCCGCCGTGAGCCGCGACGAAATGACGGGGAATTGCGTGGAACTGGGCGAGGACATGGGCGAGCACATCGCCTTCGTCATCGCCGCCATGCAGCTTGCGGCGGAAGATCTCGGCCTGAACGGCCCGGCCGCGGGCTGAACCGCCGTGCGGACCGTCGCCCGATTCGGAGGTGCTCGACCATGACCACGACGACGATCGTCATGATGATCCTCATCCTCGGATTCGTCTGGGGAGGACTCGCCGTCCTCGCGTCGGTCGCCTGGCGCAAGGAAGGCGCCAAGCGAGGCGGAGAGAGCTAGCCCCGCAATGAGGGAGAGGCACCGTGGGGGACGGACCCTCCTGGTGACGCTGGCCGCGCTGGCGGCCGGGTCGTGCTTCCTCCCCATCCCGCGCGCGATGCGCCCGCCCGAACCCGTCGCCTCCGACTCGGCGGCCGCGCGGCAGGATTCGATCGCGAGGGCCGAGCAGGCCGCAGCCGCGCGACGCGACTCCATCCTCGAGGCGCAGCGAGAGTCCGCACGGCAGGATTCGATCGCGAGGGCGCAACGGGAGGCCGCGCGACAGGACTCGATCGCGAGGGCCGCCGCGCGACGCGACTCCATCCTCGCCGCGGAGAGGGAAGCAGCCCGGCGAGACTCGCTGGAGGCGGCCCGGCGCGACTCGCTGATCGCGGCCGCCCGCCGCGACTCCATCGCCAGCATCGAGGCGGCCCGGGCCGCGGCCGCCGCGGAGTTGGCGGAGCTCCGCGAATCGGGCCCCGTCTTCGTCGCCCACGATGAGGCGCCCCGCCTCGTCTGGGACACCGAGGCCGAGGCCGCGCTGGCGACGACGCTGCTGCCCGTGATCCGCGGCGAGAGGCTCGACCCGAACATCTCGGCCTCCATCTGGCTTCTCGTGCGAACCGATGGCAGGGTCGAGGCGACCGCGATCCAGGTCTCTTCCGGCGACGGCGCCTTCGACGCGGCGGCCGTGCGGGCGGCGCGCGGACTGCTCTTCGCCCCCGCCCTCCGCGGTGGGCGTGTGGCACCCGTCTGGGTCCTGCGCGAAATCTCGCTCCTCATGCGGTAGATTCATGCGGTAGCCGCGATCCTCTCCCCCCCGCCGCCGGGGGCTGCGATCCGCCGTCCGACCGAATAGCTTGCGCGCCCGATGCCACGCCGCGACGACATCTCCTCGATTCTTCTCATAGGCTCCGGCCCGATCGTGATCGGCCAGGCCTGCGAGTTCGACTACTCCGGGACGCAGGCCTGCCGGGCGCTCCGCGAGGAGGGATATCGAGTCATCCTCGTGAACTCGAATCCCGCCACGATCATGACGGACCCGGACATCGCCGACGCGACCTACATCGAGCCGCTGACGGCCGACTGGGTCGCGCGGGTCATCGAGGCGGAGAAACCTGACGCGCTCATCCCGACGATGGGCGGCCAGACGGCGCTCAACGTCGCGCTCGAACTCGCCGAGCGCGGGGTCCTCGACGAGCACGGGGTGGAACTGATCGGCGCCGATGTCCGGGCGATCCAGCTCGCCGAGGACCGCGAGCAGTTTGCCGAAGCCATGGAGCGGATCGGCCTCGCGCTGCCCCCCGGCGGCTTCGCCCGCTCGCTCGACGAGGCCCTCGCGCTCGTCGAGGACACGGGATTCCCCGCCATCATCCGACCGTCCTTCACCCTCGGCGGCACCGGCGGCAGCACCGCGTACAACCGCGAGGAGTTTGAAGACCTCGTCCGCTCCGGCATCCGCTCCTCGCCGATCGGAGAGGTGCTCATCGACAAGAGCATCATCGGCTGGAAGGAGTTCGAACTCGAGGTGATGCGAGACCGGGCGGACAACGTGGTTATCGTCTGCTCGATCGAGAACTTCGACGCGATGGGCGTCCACACGGGCGACTCGATCACCGTCGCACCGGCGCTCACCCTCTCGGACCGCGAGTACCAGGCGATGCGGGACGCGGCGATCGCCTGCATCCGCGAGATCGGTGTGGACGCGGGCGGCTGCAACATCCAGTTCGCCGTGCACCCGACGACGGGCGAGATGCTCGTCATCGAGATGAACCCGCGCGTGTCCCGGAGTTCGGCGCTCGCGTCGAAAGCGACCGGCTTCCCGATCGCCCGCATCGGCGCCAAGCTCGCGGTCGGCTACCGCCTCGACGAGATCCCGAACGCGATCACGCAGGTGACGCCTTCCTGCTTCGAGCCGGTGCTCGACTACATGGTCGTGAAGATCCCGCGCTTCGCGTTCGAGAAGTTCCCGAAGGCGGACGCGACGCTCGGCGTGCAGATGAAGGCCGTGGGCGAGGTGATGGCGATCGGCCGCACCTTCCAGCAGGCATGGCTGAAAGGCTTCCGCGCGCTCGAGAACGGGCGGGCGGGGTGGCTGCCCTCGCCGGACCCGGACGCGGACCGCCTCGAGGACGGCGCCGTCGACACGGTGCGGGCCGCGATCCGCACCGCGACGCCCGAACGCCCCTTCCAGCTCTACCGCGCCTTCCAGGCGGGCCTCTCCGTGGACGAGATCAACCGGATCACCGGAATCGACCCCTGGTTCCTCTCCCAGCTCGAGGAGCTCGTGCGCGAGGGCCGGGCCTTCGCGGCGGCCGGGGAGGTCACGCCCGGCGACGTCGAACGGTTGAAGCGAATCGGGTTCGGCGACGCGGAGATGGGACAGTTGCGCGGGATTCCGGAGGCCGAGGTGCGCGACGTGCGCCAGGCCGCCCGACTCCGGCCCGTCTACAAGACGGTCGACACCTGCGCGGGCGAGTTCCCCGCCGCCACGCCGTACCTCTACTCGACCTATGAGGACGAGAACGAATCCGAGCGCTCGGACCGGCGGAAGATCATCATCCTCGGGAGCGGCCCGAACCGCATCGGACAGGGCATCGAGTTCGACTACTGCTGCGTTTCGGCCTCGCTCGCGCTGCGCGACGAAGGGTTCGAGACGATCATGATCAACTCTAATCCCGAGACCGTCTCCACCGACTTCGACATCTCGAACAAGCTCTACTTCGAGCCGCTCACGGTCGAAGACGTGCTCGCGATCGTGGAGCAGGAGGAGCCGGAGGGCGTCATCGTCCAGTTCGGGGGACAGACGCCGCTGACGATCGCGCGCAAGCTCGAGCAACTCGGCGTCCCCATCCTCGGGACGAGCGTGGAATCGATCGACCGCACCGAGGACCGCCGCCGCTTCGACGAACTCTGCCGTGAACTCGGCGTTCCGATGCCGCCGGGCGGGACCGCGACGAGCATCGAGGAGGCGCTGGCGATCGCGGAGGAGATCGGGTATCCCGTGCTCGTCCGCCCCAGCTACGTGCTCGGTGGCCGCGCGATGGAGATCGTCTACGACCCGGTCTCGCTGCGGGAGTACTTCGCGCGCGCGGTGCAGGCATCGCCCGAGCATCCCGTGCTCCTCGACCGGTTCCTCGAGGACGCGTGGGAGGCGGATGTCGACGCGGTGTGCGACGGGGAGACAGTCCTGATCGGCGGGATCATGGAGCACATCGAGGAGGCGGGCATCCACTCGGGCGACTCGGCCTGCGTCCTGCCGCCCTACCTCCTGAGAGACGTCGACATGGAAGCCATGCGCCGGTTCACGCGGGATTTCGCTCGCGCGCTGGACGTCCGCGGCCTCATCAACGTGCAGTTCGCCGTGCACGAGAAGACGGTCTACGTGCTCGAGGTGAATCCGCGCGCGAGCCGTACGGTGCCGTTCGTCAGCAAGGCGACCGGGGTCCCGCTCGCGCGGGTGGCCGCGCGGGTGCTCGCCGGCGTGAAGCTCGCCGACCTCGGACTCGGGGACGAACTCGTCCCGCACCAGGTGTCCGTGAAGGAAGCGGTGCTCCCCTTCGACAAGATCCCGGATGCGGACACCGTGCTCGGCCCGGAGATGCGGTCCACGGGCGAGGTCATGGGATACGCGGACAGCTTCGGCCTCGCGTTCGCGAAATCCCAGATCTCCGTCTACCAGGGGCTGCCGACCGAGGGGGCGGTCGCGATCACGGTGCACGACCAGGACAAGCCGAACATGGTCCCGATCGCGCGCCGCTTCCACGAACTGGGCTTCACGATCTTCGCCACGGAGGGGACGGCCCGGTATCTGCGCGGCCGCGGCGTTCCGTGCGAGCGCATCCTCAAGGTGCACGAGGGGCGTCCGAACCTCCTCGACCGCATCGTCTCGGGCGAGGTGCAACTCCTCCTCAACACTCCGCTCGGCAAGCACGCCCAGTACGACGACTACATGATCCGCCGCGCCGCGGTCTCCCGCCGCGTGCCCTACACGACGACGCTCTCCGCGGCATCCGCGGCCGCCGACGCCATCATCGCCCTCCGCCACCGCCGGCACACGGTCCACAGCCTCCAGGCGCGGGACGTCGTCGAAGCCGAAGAGGACCGGCTCTCGAGAACCGCCGGCTCCGTCTGACCGAATCTCTCCGGCGCGCCGCCATGATCCGGGCGCCCGCGGGACAAGACTCCACTTTCCGACGTGGGCCGCCCGCACTTATGCTGCGGGGGTGTTTGGCCCTTCGATTCCCTTTGCCCCGGTGCGCCAATGGGTACAATCGGTAGACGAACACCGTCAGCCGCGCTCGCCGCCCTTCTCGCCGCTCCCACGGCTCTGGAGGCCGTGCAGGAGCTCTCCGATGATGAACTCGCGCCCCTCGTGGCCCGTGTCGAGGAAGGCGTGCTCGAGCGCGCCAAGCTCGCCCAGGTCATGGTCGACAAGATCTTCTCCTTCTCCGAACTGGGGCAGCAGGAGATCGAGACCTCGGCCTACATCACCGGGATCCTGGAGGAGAACGGCTTCACCGTCGAGTACGCGCCCTCGGGCATCCCGACCGCCTGGTTCGCGCGCTGGGGCAGCGGTGCGCCGGTCATCTCCTTCGGCTCCGACATCGATGGAATCCCGAAGGCCAACCAGAAGCCCGGCGTCGCCTATCACGACCCCCTGATCCCGGGGGCGCCCGGCCACGGCGAAGGTCACAACTCCGGGCAGGCCGTGAACGTCGTCGCCGCGCTCGCGCTGAAGGAGGTCATGGAGGCCGAGGGCATCGGGGGCACGCTCGTGCTCTGGCCCGGGGTCGCCGAGGAGCAGTTGGGCTCCAAGGCCTGGTACGTGCGGGACGGCTACCTCGAGGACATCGACGTCACCCTCTTCACGCACGTGAGCAGCAACCTGTCGGTGAGCTGGGGCCAGGGGAGCGGCACCGGGCTCGTCTCCGTGGAGTTCACCTTCGAGGGCGAAGCCGCCCACGGCGCGGGCGCTCCCTGGCGGGGCCGCAGCGCGCTCGACGCGGTCGAACTCATGAACGTCGCCTGGAACTTCCGGCGCGAGCACCTGCGACCCGACCAGCGCTCCCACTACGTGATCAGCGATGGCGGCGATCAGCCGAACGTCGTGCCGCCGAGCGCTTCCGTATGGTACTTCATCCGCGAGATGGACTACGAGGACATCAAGCGCAACTTCGACACGGCCATCCGCATCGCGGAGGGCGCGGCCCTGATGACCGACACCGAGATGTCGTACCGGATCATCGGAGCCGCCTGGCCGCGGCACTTCAACAGGGTCGTGGCCGAAACGATGCACGAACACATCGAGGACGTCGGGCTTCCGGAGTGGACCGACGACGACCACGACTTCGCGAGCGCCGTGCAGCAGTCGGTGGGAAGCGTCCCCTCGGGGATGCCCATCGCCCTCTCGGGCCTGGGGGAGCCGGGGCCGCGCAGGAGCGGCGGGTCCGACGACATCGGGGACATCTCGTGGAATGTGCCCACGGTGACGCTGCGCTTCCCGTCGAACGTGCCGGGACTTCCGGGCCACCACTGGTCGAGCGCCATGGCGATGGCGACCCCCATCGCACACAAGGGCGCGGTCGCCGGCGCGCGCGTCATGGCCCGCACGGCGCTCCAGCTCTTCGCCCAGCCGAAGCTCGTCGACGAGGCGTGGACCTACTTCCGGGAGGAACAGACCTCCGCCATGGAGTATGTCCCCTTCATCGGCCCGGACGACCCGCCTCCGATCGACCTCAACAGGGAGATCATGAACACCTTCCGTCCGCTCCTCGAGAAGTTCTATTATGACGAGACGCGCTTCGACACGTATCTTGATCAGTTGGGGATCAAGTATCCGACTCTCGCGCGGCCGGCTTCGGCTTCCGCGGAAGACCGGCAGGACCGCCCGGGATCGGGCTGAGGACATTCGCAACCGGAGTTGTTCGATGATCAACGCAAGCCGCAGGCTTCTCTCCACAGCCGCCGCCATGCTGTTCATGGTGACCCTCACGGGCGCGGGCGGCCCCACGGAGGCCGTCACGGAGCCCCCGGTCGACGCACCTGCGGCGGCATCGGCCGACGATCCCACCGAGGTGGGCTGGCGCCTCCTGGCCAGCCTCAACTACCGGACCGGCGAGCCGAGCGAGGAGTTGGCGGCGCTCGCGGGCAAGCTCGTCAAGATCCCGGGATTCACGGTGCCGCTCGAAGACTGGGCGTCCTCGGCGACGGAATTCCTCCTCGTGCCTTACGTCGGCGCCTGCATTCACACGCCGCCGCCACCGCCCAACCAGCTCGTCTACATCGAGATGGATGAGGGCAAGCGGGCGAAGCTCGACGGGTGGAACCCGGTGTGGGTCGAGGGTGTGCTCGAGATCGAGCTGACCGAGAGCGTGTACGGCTACGTCGGCTTCACCCTCTCCGGCCAGCGGGTCTATCCGTACGAGTCCTGATCCGCGATGCGGCCGCTAGCATGGATTGAGCGCGTCCTCGCAGCCCGGGGGCGCGCTTTTTCATTGAACCACGCTCCGCAGGGAGACGCCGATAGATGAGCCTTGAGATGAGCCTTGCAATCGACCTCCGACGCCTGCGCTTCCGCTACGGTGGAGGCCCCTGGGTGCTGGACATCCCCGAACTGACCCTCGAGCGAGGGATGCGCGCGTTCCTGTTCGGTCCGAGCGGTAGCGGCAAGACCACGCTGCTCGGCGTGGTCGCGGGGGTGCTGGAAGCGGAAGAAGGCGAGGTCAGGGTGCTCGGCGAGGACCTCGCGTCGCTCTCGGGCGCGCAGCGGGACGCCTTCCGGGCGGAGCACATCGGCTACGTCTTCCAGATGTTCAACCTCATCCCCTACCTGTCGGTGCTCGACAACATCGCGCTCCCCGCACGCATGACCGCGGGACGCCGCGCCCGGCTGGACGGAGCGGGCGTGAGGGAAACCGCCGCGCAGCTCGCCGATCACCTCCACATCGGCGACCTGCTGAAGAAGCCGGTGACAGAACTCTCGGTGGGCCAGCAGCAGCGGGTCGCCGCCTGCCGGGCGCTGATCGGGTCTCCGGAACTCATCGTCGCCGATGAACCGACCTCCTCCCTGGACTTCGACCGCCGGGAGGCTTTCCTCGAACTGCTCTTTCAGGAGTGCGAGCGCGCCGGCGCCACGCTGGTGTTCGTGAGCCACGACCGCACCCTGGAGGGTATGTTCTCCCGCACCATCTCGCTTCCCGACGTCAACAAGGCGGTGCTCTGATGCTGGTCCTCGACCTCGCGCTCAAGTCGCTCCGGAATCGCGCCTTCAGCACCTCGCTCACGGTGGGCTCCATCGCCCTCAGCGTCGCCCTCCTGATCGGCGTCGAGAACGTGCGCGCGGGCATGCGCGAGAGCTTCTCCAACACCATCAGCCAGACCGACCTCATCGTGGGCACCAAGGGCGGCACGATTCAGCTGCTGCTGTATTCGGTCTTCGGCATGGGAGCGCCGACGGAGAACGTCTCGTGGGAGGCTTACAGGGAGTGGGCGGACCACCCCGCGGTCGAGTGGACCATCCCCTACAGCCTTGGGGACAGCCACCGGGGGTTCCGGGTCATCGGCACGAACGAGGACTTCTTTCGCCACTACCGCTACCGCGGAGGACAGGAAATCGCGCTGGCGGAGGGACGGGCGAACGAGGGCCTGTTCGACGTGACGCTGGGCGCGGACGTGGCGGCCGAGCTGAACTACGCACTCGGCGACGAGATCGCGGTCACGCACGGGCTCGGCGAGGTGGGCTTCATCAACCACGACCACATGCCCTTCACGGTCACGGGCGTGCTCGCGAAGACGTTCACTCCCGTCGACCGCGCGATCTACGTGACGCTCGAGGGCATGGAGGCCATCCACTGGGAGGACGGCGCGCCGCCGGCGTCGGACGACGAGCACGACCACGAGGCGGAGGCGCAGGCGACTCCCGCAGACAACGGGCACGCCCACGACGAGGCGGAGGCGCAGGCGGCTCCCGCCGACGATGGCCACGCCCACGACGACGAGGCCGACGCGCAGGCGGCTCCCGCCGACGATGGCCACGCCCACGACGACGAGGCTGACGCGCAGGCGGCCCCCGCCGACGATGGCCACGCCCACACGGAGGATGTCTCGATCGAGGATGTCGAAGTCACGCAGGTCACCTCGTTCTTCGTGGGCACGACGAACCGCCGGGACGTGCTGCAGCTGCAGCGCGAGATCAACGACTTCGAGGACGAGCCGATGATGGCCGTGATCCCCGGAGCCGCGCTGAACGAGATGTGGCAGGGTCTGGCCTACGCCGAGACCGGGCTGCGGCTGGTGGCCATCTTCGTCGTCCTGGTAGGGCTGCTCGGGATGCTGGTCTCGCTCTACACGTCGCTCAACGAGCGGCGGCGGGAGATGGCGATCCTGCGCGCCGTCGGCGCCGGACCCAACCGGATCATCGCCCTGCTCGTGCTCGAATCGCTGTGCCTGGCCTCGGCCGGAGCGCTCGCGGGACTCACGCTGGTGTACGCGCTGCTCTCCGTCGCACAGCCCCTCGTCGAAGCGCAGGCGGGGCTCTTCATCCCGATCCGGCCGCCCGGTTCCATCGAGCTGCTCTTCCTCGGCGCCGTGGTGACGGCCGGATTCCTGATGGGCTTCGTACCCGCGCTCAAGGCCTACCGCACCGCCCTCCACGACGGGTTGGCGGTGCGGGTGTAGCCGGTCGAGGGCCGCCGGGAGCCCTCAGCCTGGCGGCAGCCCTCAGCCTGGCGGCAGCCCTCAGGCGTGGTGGCCGCTCTCAGCCGGCCGGCAGCTCTCGGCTCGACGCGCGGGCGGGCTCCTCCACCTGCGCGTACGCGTCGTGCTCGTGGATCGACTCGAAGTTGATCACGTTGACGCTGAACCAGGTCACCTGGTGCAGCGCGCGGAGACGGAGCGTGACCTCGCGAACCAGATCCTCGACGAACCGCGGATTGTCGTACGCGTGCTCCGTGACCCACTTCTCGTCGGCGCGCTTCAGCACCGGATAGAGCTCGCAGGAGGCCGACGCGTCCACCAGCGCCACGACGTCCTCGATCCACAGCTGCCCCGTGAAGCGCGTCTTGACGGTGACGATGCTGCGCTGGTTGTGCGCCCCGCGCGCACTGATCTCGCGGGAGCACGGACACAGCGTCGTCACGGGAATCTTGACCGTGAGGATGAAATCGTCCTCCACCCCGCTGGAGGCGTCAAAGGCGCAGTCGTACGACAGCAGGCCCGCCGCGCCGGTCACGGGAGCTTCCTTCTCCATGAAGTAGGGGAAGGAGATGCCGAGGTGGGCGGTCTCGGCATGCAGACGCTGGCGCATCGTGCGCAGGATTGCGGGCAGCGCTTCCACCGAGATCTCGTCATCGTAGGAATTGAGGATCTCCATGAAGCGGCTCATGTGGGTCCCCTTGAAGTCGTGGGGAAGGTCTACGGACATGTCGATGTTCGCGATCGTGTGCTGAGCCGCCTTCCGACGGTCCCTCACGGAGATGGGGAAGCGGACATTCTGTACGCCCACGCGGCTGATCGGCACCCTGCGGGTGTCGGGATGGGCCTGCACGTCGGCCAGCGGAGCCGCGTCGAGGATCTTCGTCATATGTCATCAACCTTACCGGGTTCATGCCGTCCATCGGGTTCCACGATCCAGCCAAACTATCGAAAACAGGGCGCGGGGGCTCATATTCCCGCCATGGACGATTCAGCGGAAGGGCCGGGCGGCGTCGTCGCCCGTATCGGCATCCTCTCGGTTTCGGACCGTGCCTCCCGAGGCGAGTACGAGGATCGGGGCGGTCCGGGGGTCGAGGCGTATCTCAGGGATGTCCTCACCTCCCCCTGGGAGGCGGCCACGCGCGTCATCCCCGACGAGACGGAGCTGATCCGCGCGACTCTGATCGAGCTGGTCGACGAGGCCGGGTGTTGTCTGGTCATCACCACCGGGGGCACCGGGCCCGCCCCGCGCGATGTCACCCCTGAGGCGACCACCGCGGTGCTCGACAAGGAACTCGCCGGTTTCGGCGAAGCGATGCGCGCGGTCTCCCGGCCCCACGTGCCGACCGCGATCCTCTCGCGCCAGACGGCGGGGGTGCGGGGTTCGGCGCTGATCATCAACCTCCCCGGGTCGCCCAAGGCCGTGCGCGAGTGCCTGGACGCGGTGTTCGCGGCGGTGCCCGACTGCGTCGACCTCATCGGCGGCCCCCGTCTGGAAACGGATCCGGACAGGGTAGAGGCCTATCGCCCCCACTGACCCGGTGCCACAGCGGGTAGCTTGCATAATTATTCACCATCCGGTATAATCTCCCACTTCTCAAGCGGTTCGTGAGCGATTCTCCCCACTGCCATTCTCGGGATCGATGCATGCATAAAGACACGACGAAGAACGTGAAGCGGGTCGCCCTCGCGTATTCCGGCGGCCTCGACACATCGGTAATGGTCACCTGGCTGAAGGAGAACTACGGCTGCGAAGTCGTCGCGGCCGTGGTGGATGTCGGACAGCGGGAAGACTTTGACGAGATCCGCGACAAGGCGTTGGCGACGGGAGCCGTCGCCTGCCGCGTCGTCGATCTCCGCGAGCGGTTCCTCACCGAGTGCGCGTTCCCGGCGCTCAAGGCGGGGGCCGTGTACGAGCGCCGCTACCTCCTCGGGACCTCCCTTGCCCGGCCCGTGATCGCGGCCGCCCAGGTCGAGGTCGCGCGGGAGTTCGACTGCGACGCCGTCGCGCACGGCTGCACCGGCAAGGGCAACGACCAGGTCCGCTTCGAACTCGCCTACCAGGCGCTCGCTCCGGACCTGGCCGTTATCGCCCCTTGGCGAGAATGGGAGATCACGTCGCGCGAGGACGCCTTCGCGTATGCCGCGGAACGTGACATCCCCGTACCGGGCAGCCCCCGGAAGCTCTACAGCATCGACCGGAATCTGTGGCACACCTCGTTCGAGGGCGGCATCCTCGAGGACCCGACGGCGGCGACGCCGGACGAGTTGCGCGAACTCACGGTGGACCCGGCCGAGGCGCCGGACACCCCGGAGGACGTCATGATCTCGTTCGAGCGCGGCGTTCCGGTCGCGCTCGATGGCGAAACGCTCGATCCGGTGACGCTCGTGCAGAGGCTCAACGAGACCGCCGGAGCCCACGGCGTGGGCCGGGTCGACCTCGTGGAGAACCGGCTCGTCGGCATGAAGAGCCGCGGGGTCTACGAGACGCCGGCCGGGACCGTCCTCCTCGCCGCGCTAGCGGACCTGGAGGCGCTCACCCTCGACCGGGACACGGCGGGCTTCAAGCGCGGCATCGCGGACCGGTATGGGGAACTCGTCTACCAGGGTCTCTGGTTCTCGCCATTGCGGGCGGCGTTCGACGCCTTCCTCGACGAGGCGCACGCCATGTCGACCGGAGAGGTGACCGTGCGGTTGTTCAAGGGTTCCGCGATGCCCGTCGCGCGGACGTCCCGCTACTCGCTGTACCGGGAGGACCTCGCCACGTTCGAGGAGGACTCGGTCTACGACCAGGCCGATGCGGGCGGGTTCGTCCGGCTGTGGGGCCTCCCTTCGAGTCTCGCCGCGCGCGTGCGGGCGAGGGCGGCGAGCGGCGACCGGGACTGGGCCGCGTCCGCTTCCGTCGAGACCGTCCGAAGCTCGGCGAAGCCGATGCAGCGGCCCGGGCGGGCGGTGGCATCCGGGTCGGGCTGAGGCCGCCCGATGCCGGATGACGCTCTCTGGGGAGGGCGCTTCACGGCGCCCGTACATCCGGCGATCCAGGAGTTCACGAACTCGCTGCCGTTCGACCGCCGGCTCGTCCGACACGACCTCCTCGCGAGCCTTGCGCACGCCCGCATGCTGCGCGAGGCGGAGATCCTCGCCGGGAGCGAGAGCGACCTGATTCTGTCCGGCCTGTCGGAGATCCTGCGGGAGGTGGAGACGGGCGAACTCGAGGTCGAGGGCCCGGACGAGGACGTGCACACCTGGATCGAACGCACGCTCGTCGAGCGCGTGGGGGACGCCGGCAAGCGGCTGCACACGGCGAGGAGCCGGAACGACCAGACGGCGGTCGCGCTGAGGCTGTACGTGCGCGAGCGCCTCGAGGACATCCTCTCCGGGGTCGCCGGCCTGCAGCGGGTGCTGACCGGCCAGGCGGCCGCGTTCCGCGAGGCTTTTTTGCCCGGCTACACGCACCTCCAGCCGGGGCAGCCGGTGAGCCTCGCGCACCACCTTCTCGCCCATGTGGCCTCGCTCGGCGCGGACGCGGAACGGCTTCGGGCGGCGCACCGGCTGGCCGGCGTGTCGCCGCTCGGCGCGGGGGCGCTCGCCGGCACGTCGTTCCCGATCGATCCGGCCCGCAGCGCCGCGCTGCTCGGGCTCGACCGCACCTTCGCAAACAGCATGCATATCGTCGGCGACCGCGACTACGTGCTCGATGCGGCCTACGCCTGCGCCATGCTCTCCGTGCATCTCTCCCGCTGGGCGGATGAGATCGTGCTCTGGTCGACGCGGGAGTTCGGGTTCATCGAACTGGACGACTCCGTGGCGCAGGGCAGCAGCATCATGCCGCAGAAGAAGAATCCCGAGGCGGCCGAGATCCTGCGCGGGAAGTCCGCCCGGGCGATCGGGAACGTGACGGCGCTGCTCGCGCTGATGAAGGGTCTTCCGCTCACGTTTAGCAGCGACTTTCAGGAAGACAAGGAACGCCTGTTCGACACGCTCGACACGGCGGACTGGTCCCTCGCCGCAGCGATTGCGGTGGCGCGGGGTGTTAACTTTCGGACGGACGTCATGGAGGACGCGCTCGCGGGCGGGATGCTGACCGCGACCGAACTCGCCGACCACCTCGTCCGCCGCGGCGTCCCGTTCCGGCGGGCGCACCACCAGGTCGGCGAGGCCGTGCGCCTGGCCGAAGAAGGCGGAGTGGAGCTATGGGAACTGGATTTCGAGACCCTGCGGACGTGCTGTCCTTCCGCGGGAGACGAGGTACACGACGTGCTGCGGCCTCAGGCGGCCGTCGCGGCGCACGATTCGCCCGGCGGGCCGGCGCCGGGACGCGTGCTGGAGCAGTTGCAGGAAGTCGACCGCGAGCTGGCGGCGCTCGAAGCGTGGCTGGACGGACGCACCGATCCGCCGATCCGGCGCGCCCACATCGAGCAGCGGCTCCTGGATGCGGTGCTCACATGAACCACGCGAGGCTTTCATGACGCTCGAACGCCGCAGGACCCGCGAGCGGGCGATCCTGCACATCATCGATACCCAGGAGATCCGGAGCCAGATCGAACTCGTGGCGGCGCTCGCGCGAGAGGGGATCTCGACCACGCAGACGACGCTGTCGCGCGACTTCCGGCGCCTCGGCATCGTGAAGCGGGCGGACGCGGGCGGACCCAGATACCACCGGCCCGGACGGGATACGACGCCGCCCTGCCCTCAGCGCATGCTCGCGGCGACGCTGAGCGAACTGGCGCTGGACGTCGGCCCGGGCAATGCACTGTTCGCGATTCGCACGCTGAGCGGCTGCGCCAATGCCGTCGCGATCGCCATCGACGAGGCGGATCTCGAGGGCGTCCTCGCGACGGTGGCCGGGGATGACACGATCCTCGTGCTGTGCCGCGACGCGAAGACCCGTTCCGCGCTGGTGGACGAACTCAGGTCGCTCGCCAAACTCTGAGCCCGCGCGTCACCGTGAGAACTGAACCGGGAAGAGCCCCACGCTAGCGGGTGCCGCTTGTGATCGCCTGGCCGGGGTATACGCCGGGCACAAGCCCTCCGTCACGAACCACGGCCGTCCCCTCGACGAGCAGGTGCATCACGCCCTCCGACGGCGCCGCCGGGTCGGCGTACGTCGCGCGGTCGATGATCGTCTCCGGATCGAACACGACGATGTCCGCGTCCGCGCCGACCTGGACCCTTCCCTTCCGCGCCATGACCGGGGCGAACCCCTCGACGCGCTGCGCCGGCAGGATCGTCATCTTCGCGAGCGCGTCCATCAGGCTCAGCGCCCCGCGCTCGCGCACGTAGTATCCGAGTACGCGTGAATACGTCCCGGCGCCGCGCGGGTGGATCGCGGCGTAAAGGTACGGGATTCCGTCGCTCGCGATGATCACGTCGGGCTGTGCGACGATCCACTCGTTCGTCTCCTCGCTCCTCCCGTGGATCACGACCCAGCCGCCCTGCTCCCGGTAGCGCCGGAAGCTGCCCGCGTTCAGCCGCTCCGGCGTCCCCGACCACTGCAGGCGGCCGTACTCCTCGTCGGAGCGGCCCTCCCACGGGTCGAACAGGGCCGATTCGATCCGCGTCGAGCCCGCCGTATACGGATAGGACTCCGTCGTGATGTCGATGCCACGCTCGCGCGCCCCGCGGATCATCTCCAGCGTCATGCGCGCCATCTCGTCGGCGCTCGAGTTCATGTGGACGATGTGGAGCGAGGCGCCGGTCGCGAGCGCGTTCGCGATCACTTCCTGGAAGGCCCCCAGCGTGCCGCCCGAGTTCTCGCCCCGGATGTGGACGTACGCCGGCGCCCCCTGCGCAGCCGCGAGCTGGAAGACGCGGTAGATCTCGGTCCGCGAGGCGCCCGGCGTGTACGTGATGCCGAAGCCGATCCCGAGCCCGCCCTCCTCAAGGCCCGACGCGATGAGCCCGTTCAGTTCGAGGACCTGATCGTCGTCGATCGCCCCGTAGACCGCGTCGAACTCGAAGGGGCTGGCTTCGCCCGGCGGCGTCATTACCGAGTGGCCGACATCGAAGCCCGCGAGCAGCTTCGTGCGCGCCCCCGGGTGGCTCACCGTCGCCCCGAAGTGGATGGGCGCCGTCCCCTCGCGGGAGGCGACCCATTCGGCCACCGGGTACACGCCGAGCTCCATCTCGAGGGCCGTCGTCACGCCGTCCAGCGCCTGGAGCTTCGCGCTCACCGTATCCTGTCCGTGTGCGTGCAGGTCGACGAAGCCGGGCGCGACGACGAGGCCCGTGGCGTCGATCGTGTCCCGTCCCGCAACGCCCCCTTCGGCGATGTCCGTGATGCGTCCGTTCGCGACCGCGACATCGCGCACGGCGTCGAGACGCGTCTCCGGGTCCATGACCCGGCCGCCGAGGATGACGAGGTCCGCGACACCTCCCGCCCCGGCGGCCGCATCTCCGCTTGCGGGGCCACTCTCGGGGGAAGCGCACGCCGCGAACGCGAGGGCCGCCAGCGACGCCGCTCGCCGGCCGCGACCGCCCGTGCGACCCGCGGTGCGATGGATCGTCATGCGACCACCTTCCCGGGGTTCATGAGGCCCTTCGGGTCGAGCGCCTCCTTGATCGAACGCATGGCGTCGACCGCATCTCCGTGCTGCGCCCGCATGTAGGGGACCTTGCCGTAGCCGACGCCGTGCTCGCCGGTGCAGGTGCCGCCGACCGAGATCGCCTGCTCGATCATGCGCGCGTTCACCCGCTTCGCGCGCGCCATCTCCTCCTCATCGTCCGGGTCGATGATGAAGAGGACGTGGAAGTTGCCGTCTCCGGCGTGGGCGACGATCGGGGCGAGGAGACCCTCCGCGTCGATGTCCTCGCGCGTCTTCAGGAGACAGTCGGCGAGCGAGGAGATCGGGACGCAGACATCCGTCGCCCACCCCCGGGCGCCCGGACGGAGGGCGAGCGACGCGTAGTAGGCCTCGTGCCGGGCCGCCCACAGCCGCGAGCGTTCCTCGGCCCGCGTGGCCCACTCGAAGTCCGTCCCGCCGAGTTCCTTCGCGATCAGACCCACCTCGGTCGACTGTTCCTCGACGCCCGCGGCCGTCCCGTGGAACTCGAAGAAGAGCGTGGGACGCACCGGGTAGTCGAAGTCGGAGTACCGGTTCACCGCGTCCATCTGCACGTCGTCGAGGAGTTCGACCCGCGCGACCGGCACTCCGCTCTGGATCGTGTAGATCACCGCGTCCACCGCGTCGGCGAGCGTCGGGAAGGAGCAGACCGCCGAGGCGATCGCCTCCGGCATCCCGTGTAGCCGGAGGAGGACCTCCGTGATGATGCCGATCGTGCCCTCGGAGCCGAGGAAGAGCCGCGTGAGGTCGTAGCCCGCGGAGGATTTTCTCGCGCGCCCGCCCGTCCGGATCACCGTCCCGTCGGGGAGCACGACGGTGAGCCCGAGCACGTTCTCGCGCATCGTGCCGTAGCGGACCGTGGTCGTACCCGAAGCGCCGGTCGCGGCCATCCCTCCCAGGCTCGCGTCGGCCCCCGGGTCGATGGGGAAGAAGAGGCCCGTCCCCTTCAGGTGCTGCTCCAGCGCCTTGCGCGTCATCCCCGCCTCGACGCGGCAGTCCATGTCCTCGGGGTTCAGGTCGACGAGGCGCGTGAGGCCGCTCGTGGCGATCGTCACCCCCCCGCGCAGGGCGGCGACGTGCCCTTCGAGCGAGGTCCCGGCGCCGAACCCGATCATCGGGGCGCCGTGCCGGTGGCAGGCGCGCACGACCGCGGACACCTCGGCCGTGGACTCGGGGAAGACGACCGCGTCGGGCGGCTCGTTGGCGTGGAACGACTCGCCTTCGCCGTGCTGGCGGCGCATCGCCTCGGCCGTCGTGAACCGGTCGCCGAACACCTCTTCGAGTTCGTTCTCGAGCGCCGCCGGGAGCGGGGTCCGTTGCGTCGGTGCGGTCGTACTCATGCCGGACGTTGCCGCCGGGCCCCGCCGTTCGTCAAACGCCGTCCCGGGGACGCCGATCCCGCGGGCGGTCTCTTGACCCGTCCCGGCGCCACCCGGACTTTGCGCGCATGGACATGCGTGGAGTGATGCTCTTTCTGCATCTGGTCGGGCTGGCGCTGTGGTTCGGCGTCACCCTTTCGCTCGCGATCCTCGGCGTCCGGGCCAACAAGACGGGCGACCGGAACGTGATCGCGTTCATCTATCGCGCCGGCCACCGGCTGCTCAGGGGCCCCGGGCTCCTCGGCATGCTGCTGACCACGATCGCCGGCTTCGGACTCGCCGGCCTCGGCGGCTACGGCGTCTTCCGGCTCACGCCGCACTGGCAGTTTCAGATGCAGGTGCTGGGACTCATCGCCTTCGTCCTCGCGGTCGCGATCCAGATCCCCAACTCGGGCCGGCTCGCGCGCGCCGCGGAGGCCTCCGCCAACGCCGATGAGGACAGCGCCTCGTTCGTCCGCTTCCGGAAGACGAACGCGATCGTGGCCTCGATCAACGGCGCCCTGATCCTCATCGTCACCCTGCTCGGCACTATCCGCCCCATGTAGGCGGCGTCAGTCGGAGGGCGAAGCGAAACCGCCGAGTTGCGCGAAGTGGTTTGCGCGCCGGTAGGCCCATTCCGCAGCCTCCAGGTTTCCGTGCAACTCCTCGGAAGCTCCCTGGAAGATGTGCGCCGTGTAGTAGGCGCCGGGGATGTTTGATCTCGTGGAGGGATCCGGCCACTCGTCCCATGCCAGGACGTCATCCACGAGGAACACGCCTTCCAGCAGCTCTCCGGTGCGGATCCGGTCGTTCCACGTCGGCAGCGGCGAGTCGGAAAAGTACTCGCTCAGGTCAACGAGGTTTTCGGAGGCCTCGAGCGGCCCGTCCACGAGCTTGAAGGCGAGTCCCTGCCGGACGAGGTGCGGCTGAAGCTGCCACCGGTTCCACACGGGGGTCGCCGTCGCCGCGAAGTACACCGGCCGGTCCCCCAGCGCCTGCCGAGCGATCTGAAACACCCGGATGTCCGCGGGCGGCACCACGTCGCCCCCGCGCACCGTCCCCGAGATCCCGCCCGCGAGTTCGTAGGTCGAGTCCTCCGGGACGGACAGAGACCGCGAGAGGTCGTCGATCCCCGCCTCGGGTGGGGGGATGGCCGAGCGCGTAGGCGGCGTCGCGGCAATCTCCGCGTACAGCTCCGCCGCCGTCGCCGGGTCGAACGGCCGCTGGCACACGATCGTCGTCGGAGAATCCTCCGGTGACTCCCCCGGTTCGCACGGCTTCGTCAGCCGCCGCAGCTGCCGGTGGTACCAGTCCGTCCCCAGGTACGACCGCACGATCACGGTCACGTCGCGCCGGATCCCCTCCACCTCCTGCAGATACCAGAGCGGGAAGGTGTCGTTGTCGCCGTAGGTGAAGAGCACGGCGTAGGGTTCGACGGACTGCAGCATGTTGTAGGCGAGGTTGCGCGCGGCGCGGTCCCCCGTCCGGTCCGCCTGGCCGAAGTTGAAGAAGAAGGGGATGAGGCCGAGCGCGAGGAGCGCCGCCGCCTTCCGGTGCCCGGGGCCGAACCCGGCCGGTATCCGCTCCGGCTCGCGCCCCGCAGCGGACGCGGTCCACCGTCCCCAGAGGGCGGCGAGCCCCAGCCCGGCGTAGATCCCCCACATCTGGAAGCCGATGATGAAGAAGTAGTCGCGTTCGCGGACCTCGTGGGCCGCGATGTTCGGCGCCTCCTCCCAGTACATCGAGTAGCCGTACCTGAAGTTCAGGTAGTAGACGAGCAGCAGCGTGACGGTGAAGAAGAGCGTGCCCGCGTAGACGAACGTCTTCCGGTCGCTCCGCAGGTGGGTCCACAGGCCGATGAGCGCGAGGAAGAGGAAGAGGATGCTCACGGCGACCCGGGCACCCGGAGGCAGCGAGCGCGCCCACTGCCAGTCGAAGTACTGCCAGTAGTTCGCGTACTGGGCCGACAGCGGCGCCTGGCGCAGCTTGACCGGGGTCGGAGCGTACTGGGCGCGGATCAGCGATAGAGCGAGCGGTTCGCACGCCACGGCGAGCTTGCTCTGCCCGTAGGGGTCGTCGATCCGCCGCGGCGTGACGGCCGCGAGGAGCGTGGGACACTCGGGGTCCGCCTCGTCGATGATCGGGTTCTGCGCCGAGCGGATGGGGACGAAGAGGAACTGCAGCGAGTAGCCCACGGCGAGGAGCGCCACGGCGGGTCCCAGGACGCGCGGGTTCAGGGCGGCCCGCCAGCGGTGCAGCAGCACGAAGGCGGCCAGCGCCAGCGCCGGGAGCATCGACATCGTGTGGTTCGCCCACCCCAACCCGAGCAGGAGCGCGATGAGCAGGAGAAGACGGTTGCCGCGCACGGTGTCCGCCCGGTCCATCCAGACCATGGCGAGGTAGCTCACGAGGGCCACGACGAACATCGAGAGGGGATAGACCTTCTCGTTCAGGTTCGACTGCGTCCACACGGTGAAGGCGGTGGCTCCGATCCATACGGCCGCGATCGCGGCGACGAGCACCTCGTGCCGGTTCTCCCGGAAGCGCCCGACGATTCGGACAACGGCCAGGAACCAGAAGAAGCTCGCCCCGGCGGAAAGCGTGGCGCCGAGCGCGTTGATCCGCAGCGCGACGGGGAGGCCCGTAAACCCGGTCAGGAGGTCCCACACGCGACCGACGACGACGAAGAGCGGATTCCCCGGCGGGTGGGGGAGCCCGAGGATGTGCGCGGTGGTCACGTACTCCGACGCGTCCCAGAACCCGACCGTCGGAGCCAGCGTCAGGAGGTAGAGAACCCAGATCGCGGACGCGGTCAGCAGCCCCCAGGCCCGCAGCGTCAATGGGCCGACCTTCTCCCGCTGCACGTCAGTGTGGTGTCGCGACATCACACTCAGTTCGCGGGGGCGCCGAGACCCGCAAGGAACCCGAAGCGGTCCGCGCGCTGATACGCCTGTTCGGCGGCTTCCACGTCGCCCAGGTGCTCCTCCGTCATCCCCTGGAGGTAGTACGCGAGATAGTACTGGGCCGGGATGCTCGACTGGGTGGACGGCTCGGGCCACTCCTCCCATTCCAGCACGTCTTCGACCTCGAACACCTCCCACAGCAGTTCCGCCGTGCGCGACCGGTCGTTCCACGTCGGCGAGATCGTGTTCGGCATGTACTCGCGCAGGTCCACGAGGTCGTCGGTCGCCTCCAGCGGCGCGTTCACGAGCTTGAAGGCGAGCCCCTGCCGGACGAGGTGCGGCTGCAACCCCCACTTCCCGTACACCGGCGGGGCGGTGGCCGCGAAGTAGACCGGCCGGTCCCCGAGCGACTGCTGCATGATGTGGAACACGAGGATGTCGGGGTACAGGACCGAGTCCCCGGCGCGCACGGTCGCCGTCACCGCGCTTGAGACCCGGAACGCCGTGTCCCGGGCGATCGCGATCCCCGGCGTGAGTCCGTCGATCTGCTCGTCGGTCAGGGCGATGATCGAGCGCGAGGGGGGCGTCGCTTCCGCGTCGGCGTACGGGCTCGCCGCATTCGCCTCATCGAAGGGGCGCTGGCACACGACGGTCGTCGGGGAATCCGCCGCGGACACCCCCGGCTCACACGGCGTCGTCAGCGACCTCAACTGCTTGGGATACCAGTCCGTCCCGAGGTAGGAGTGGACGATGACGGTCACGTCGCGCCGAATCCCCTCCACCTCCTGCAGGTACCAGAGCGGGAACGTGTCGTTGTCCCCGTTGGTGAACAGCACCGCGTACGGCTCCACCGACTGCAGGATGTTGTACGCCCAGTCGCGGGCCGCGCTGTCCTCCGTCCGGTCCGCGCGCGCGAAGTTGAAGAAGAAGGGGACGAGCGCGACCGCGAGGATCGGCGCCACCCTCCGGTGCCGCGCGCTGAATCCGGCCGGGTGGCCCTCGGGCAGACTTGTTCTTTCCGGGGACACCACGCTCCTCTGCCCGGCCGGGACGGTCCAGTTGCCCCACAGCGCGACGAGCCCCAGTCCGGCGTAGATCCCCCATAGCTGGAAGCCGATGATGTAGAAGTAGTCCCGCTCCCGGACCTCGTGCTGGAGGATGTTCGGCACCTCCTCCAGGTAGAGGGAGTAGCCGTGCTTGAAATTCAGGTAGTAGACGAGGAGCAGGGTGACCGTGAAGAAGAGCGTGCCCGCGTAGACGAAAGTCTTCCGGTCGCTCCGGAAGTGGGTCCACAGACCGAGGAGCGCGAGGAAGAGGAAGATCATGCTGACGGCGACCCGGCCGCCCGGCGGCAGCGAGCGCGCCCATTGCCAGTCGAAGTACTGCCAGTAGTTCGCGTACTGGCGGTGAAGCGGAGCCTGGCGCTGCGTGACCGGCCCCGGGCCGTACTGGTCGCGGATGAGCGAGAGCGCGAGCGGCTCGCACGCCACCGAGATCTTGCTGTTCCCGAACCGGTCGTCGATCACGCTCGGCGTGACGGCCGAGAGGAGCGTCGGACACTCCGGGTCCGCCTCGTCGATGATCGGGTTCTGCGCCGACCGGATGGGAACGAAAAGGAGCTGCACCGAGTAGCCGACCGCGAAGAGCGCGACCCCCAGCCCGAGGACGCGCGGGTTCAGCGCGGCCCGCCATCGGTGCAGGAGGACGAAGAGCGCCAGCGCCGGACCCGGCAGCAGCGACATCGTGTGGTTCGACCAGCCCAGACCGAGCAGAAGCGCGATCAGCACGAGCAGCCGGTTCCCCCGCGCCGAATCCGCCTCGTCCACCCACAGCATCGTCAGGTAGCTCACGAGCGAGACGACGAAGAGCGAGAGCGTGTAGACCTTCTCGTTCAGATTCGACTGGGTCCACACGGTGAAGGCCGTGGCCCCGATCCACACCGCGACCATCGAAGCCACGAGGATCTCGTGCCGGTTCTGCCGGAAATGCGCGACCATGCGCGCCACCGCGAGGAACGAGAAGAAGCTCGCCCCGGCGGAGAGCGTGGCGCTGAGGATGTTGATGCGCAGCGCGACCGGGAGTCCCGTGAACTCGAGCAGCACCGTCCACACGCGCCCGACGAGGACGAATCCCGGATTCCCCGGCGGGTGCGGGAGCCCGAGGATGTGCGCCGTCGTCACGTACTCTGACGTATCCCAGAAACCGGTCGTCGGCGCGATCGTCAGCAGGTAGAGGGCCCACACGGCGAGGGCCGTCACGAGTCCCCACAGACGCAGCGTCAGCGGACCGATCTTCTCGCGCTCGATACCGTTCATCACGCCTCTGCTACGCTCCTCTGCTCAGGAAGTTCGCGCGGGAAGATACCGCCTCTCCAGCTTTGCCGCCGCACCCGCAACACCTATTCTCATGACTGAGCCAGGGCCGCGGCGCTCCGCCCGCCCTACCACCCAGTCGGCGACCCAGATCGCCGGGAGGTCAGTTGTGGACCTGCGATGCACGGCGGTGTTCCGGAAAGTTCCTGAAGGCTACATCGCCTTCATCGAGGAGTTTCCCGGCGCCAACACCCAGGGCGCTTCGCTCGAAGAAGCGCGGTCCAACCTCCGCGAAGCCATCGCCCTGGTGATCGAAGCCAACCGGGAAATGGCCCGCGAGGACGTCGGCGGCCGCACGGTCATAAGAGAGCCCATCACCGTCACGGCGTGAAGCGCCGGGCTTTGCTGCGGCACCTGACACGGCACGGTTGCGCCTTCCTGCGTGAGGGCGGCAACCACACGCTCTACATCAACCCGACGGCCAAGAAGGTCTCGACGATCCCCCGACACAACGAGATCAACCGGGACCTCGCCCGAAAGATCTGCAAGGACCTCCAAGTTCCCCGGCCTCCCGACAGCTGAAATGGCGAGCGGCTCGCGAGACGTCGCGCTTCACGAACCGGAGCGGGTGAGGGGCCAGAGTTGGACGTATTCGATCTGGAATTCGTCGTAGGTGGCGCCGAGGAGGTAGTCGGGGCCGATCTCGAAGATGCGCAGACCCGGCGGGGTCTCCAGGAGACCGAGGACGCGGCCCGCGGGGTCGAATACGGTCCAGATCCGGCGCGTTTCGCCGGCGTGGCGGTATTCCTCGACCCAGAGATGATCGAGTTCGTCCACGCGAATGCTGGTGAAGGCCGGGAAGGCGTCGGTCAGCGGCATGTCGGCCACGGCGGCCAGCGCGGCGGACCGTTCCGGGCCGGACAGGTTCTCGTACCGCCGGGCGAAATGGGCGTTGAGGTCCGCGCGGGTCGGGCGCCGGGCCTCGTGCTCCAGCCGCACGATCCTCGCCAGCCGGCCGTCGGTGGCGTGGGCGCGGAATTCGTAGCGGTCGTTCGTGCCCAGCACGACCAGGTCGCCCCACACGGCGGAGATCGGGTTGCGGCCGAAGGGGTGCGGCCGGACGGACATGTCTTCGGCACTGGCCGCCCACTCGCTGCCGGGATGCGTGCCCAGCGTCGCATGCACGCCGCCGTCCGGCTCGACGACCGCGTACTCCACCTCCCGCCGCGACAGGCCGTCCGGGAACTCGCCACCGGTGAAGCGAAACCCGGATGAGGACACGACGACCAGCTTCCCGTCCGGCAGAACTCCGGCCAGGCTCTGGTAGGGATCCGGCAGCCGCGAGGTGCGGCCGAGTTCTCCGTTTGCGTCGAAGACGGAGAACCGCCGCTCGCCAGTGTCCGACGCCGAGATGGAGTCGCCGGGCCAGGCCCCGACTCCGGAAGGAGCGCCGAGGCTGAACTCCCCCGGCCCCTCGCCCTGCCCTCCCCAGGACTGCAGATGGGTCCCGGAGGCGTCGAACGCCCGCAGTTCGCCGGAACCCGCGTTGGCGACGAGGATCCTTCCATCCGGCAGGCGCGTCGCGTCCGCCACCCGAAACAGTTCGTACGCGGGGTCGCCCTCGACGGCCCCGATCGAGAGCGCGGGCTCCGCCCCGATCCTCCAGCCGACCCGCGTGTCCGCCGCGGGCGCCTCGTTCTCCACGATCGTCACACCCGCACTGTCCCGCACCACCGCCTGAAGGCCCGCGCTCGCCCCCTGTGCGCCGCCGTACGCAGCGAAGGAGGCCGCCGTCGCGAATAACCCGCCGCAAACGATGTGCCGCGTGGCGTGCCGCATGGTGTGCCACTCCGGATTCCGGGGTCTCACATACGTCCTCCAATATACTGCAGTGCCGTGGGAAGGGGGTAGAGGGAGACGTATTCGATGTCGAGTTCGTCTTGCTCAATGACGATGAGATGCCGCTCGCCAACGCGGGTCAGCCTGGTGCGCGCGGGGAGCGCGATGCGACCGAGAAGACGCCCTGCGCCGTCAAAGGCGAGCCAGCGCTCGCCGTCCGGATCGCCGGGGCGGCTCCACTCCTGCACCCAGAGGCCGCCGGCCGGAGTGGCGCGAAGTCCGGACACGGTACCGAACGCCTCGGCGGCCGGCGCGGCGTCGAAGAACCTCGCCGCCTGCTGCCGCGCCTCGGGGGGCGCGCCCTGGATCGTCTCCTCCCGCGCCGCGTCCACGTGCGCCCGGGTGACGGTCCGGTCGCGCCCCGTCCAGCGGATCCGTCGGGTCAGCCGCCCGTCGGGATCCAGGATCCTGACCTCGTACGCGTTGCCCGTCGTCAGCGCGATGGCGTCGTCCAGGGCCGCCGCACCGGCCAGACCTTCGAAGTGCCGGGGCAGGAGCCGCGTTTCCCCCCCGATGTCGACGGGTCCGAGGTGCCATCCCGGGACGTTGAACACCGTGTCCCGCAGCGCTCCGGACCCGGTGTAGCGGAGGCCGATGAGCGGCGACCAGGCGAAGTCCCGCGCTCGCGTCATCAGCAGGCTGGTAACGAGTACGGTCCCGTCCCGGAAGCGCCCTCCGGGCAGCGGGGCGGCCGGGAGCGGGCGCATCGGGTTTACCGAGAGGAAGCTCCCGCCCGCGGTCCAGTAGGCGAGGCGTCGATTGCGCCAGTCATAGATGACGAGGGAATCCGACCCCGCCTTCCACACCCTCTGCGGGAGACCGAATTCGCGCGGGCCTTCGCCGAGAGACCCGAAGTGCGCCCGGAGCGTGCCATCTGTGGCGAAGATGCGGATCAGGGGCTCGATCTGGCTCACCACGACGACGGATCCGTCGTCCAGTTCGAGGGCGTCGGGGACGCGGAACATCTGGTATTCGGGCGGACCGTCCTGTCTTCCCAGGCGCAACGTCGCCGGCCCCGGCAGGCCGAACTCCGGGATATCGCCGCGGTTCTCGACGATCTCGACGCCCGCGCTGTCGCGTACCTGGAAGTCCTGGGGCGAGGCGCCGGACGCCGTATCGCATCGGATCCACAAGGCGGCGGCAACCAGGATCGTCGTCCTGCGGACGTTGTTCATGTGTTCCTCCCGCTACGGGATTCGGGTGAAGCGGACGCGGGCGGCGCGCGAGACGTCGAGCGAGTCGCGCGTCGTGCCGTAGAGTTCCGTTTCGGTGACCCAGGCGGGGTATGCGAGGTTGCTGACCCCGCGCGGCCAGCGGTATCGCGCCTCCAGCGTGCCCTCGCGATAGACGTCGGCCTCGCGCATCTCATCTCCGTCGACCCCCGTCTTCTCCACCCACAGCCGGCCGGCGCGGTCGAAGAAGAGTTCGGCCAGGACCGGCTTGCGGTCGGGGACACCGAACGGATGGTCGCGCAGGTCGAACCTCTCCTTCTCCTGGTCGATCCGGGCCTGCGCGCGGCGGCGCTCGTCCGGACTCAACTCCGGTCCCTGCAGCGGCGCCTCGAGGCGCGACGTGCTCCCGTCGGGATGGTGGAGCGCGATCGCGTACGCGGAGTTGACGGCCGTGGCCCACCAGCCGCCCGGCCCGTGCCCGTGAATCCACAGCGGACCGAAGGGCTGGTAGACGAAGAATGTGGCGGCCTGATCTCCTATCCTGATGTCGACGGGGCTGAAGCCGGTGGCCTGCTCGTCGGCCGTCGCCATCGGGACCGTGTCCACGGCCATGCCCGGACCCAGGTGGAAGCGCGTGAGCCGGGTTTCGCCGGCCGCCATGCCGAGGTCCACGAGCCGGCCCTCGGCGTCGAAGGTGACCGGAGCGACCAGGTTGAAGGAGGCGTTGACGCTCCTGAGGCTGCGCGCGTACTCCGCGCCGTCGTCGCCGAGCCTGAACGCGCTGTAGCGGGCGCTCTCCCGCACCCACAGGAGTCCATCGGGCCCGAACGTCATGCAGCAGGGGTTCGTCAGCTCGCCGGGACCGTCCCCCTGGCCTCCCAAACGGAAGGCGAAGCGCCCGTCCGCCTCGAACACCCGCACCTCGTGCGTCTGGTAGTCCGCGACGATCACCCGCCCGCGGTCGTCCGCCACCACGGAGCCGATTCTCGTGAACAGGTACGGATCTTCTCCCTCGACTTCGCCGATCTCGAGGTCGATCGCCCCTTCGAAGACCGGGACCTCGGGAGGCGGAGCGGGGGGTTCATCGGCGCACGCGGCGACGCCGGCGAACAGCACGACCGCGACCGCGAGGAGCACGACCCTCACCGGGATTCCGGGCTTCACGAGCCGGAGCGGTCGAGAGGCCAGGATTCGACGTACTCGACGTCGAGTTCGTCATCCCGCGAGCCGAGGATGTAGTCCTCGCCGATCTCCTCGACGGAGAAGCTCCCCGGCATCTCGACCAGGCCGAGGACGCGGCCCTCCGGATCGAACACGGTCCACAGCCGGTGCTGCTCTCCCGGAAGCCGGTACTCCCGGACCCAGAGGTAACCCAGCCGGTCGACGCGCACCGAGGCGAAGGCGGGGAACGCCTCGACGAGCGGCATGTCGCCAACCGCGTCCAGCGCCTCGGGACGGTCGGGGTTCTGCCGGGCCACAGCGTCCCGCAGGTCGCCCCGCGTCGGTGCGCGGACCTCGTGGTCGAGGCGGACGATCCTCGCCAGCGGCCCGTCGGGCCGGTACGCGCGGATCTCGTACTCGTCGTTGGTGGTCATGACGACCAGGTCCCCCCACGTGAACTGGAACGAGCTTCGGGGGAAGGGATAGGGGCGGGGAAAAGGCGACCCGTCGACCGTGTTGACCATGTACAGTTCCGATCCGCGGTACGCTCCCAGATCCCGCTGCACGCTCCCGTCCGCCTGGAGGATGCCATACTCCACATCCGGTCGGATGATCTCCGAGGTGCCCGGCTCACCGCGCTCGAACGTCGTGAGAGTGGCGGCGAAGACGCTCCCGTCGGTCAGCGGTCCGACGACCGACCGGTAGCCGCCTTCCGGCCTGAGAGCGCGGCCGAACGTTCCATCCGTGGAGAAGATCGAGATCCGGCCGCTGAACGGATCTCTGGCCATCAGCGAGTCGCCCGGCCACGGTTCCAGTCCACTTGGAGCCATGGCTCCGAATTCGCCGGGACCGTCGCCCTGGCCACCCCACGACGCGAGGTGGACGCCGTTCGCGTCGTACACGCGGAGTTCGCCGGCCCCCGCGTTGGCAACCACGATCCGTCCGTCCGAGAGGCGCATCGCGCCGCCGACGCGGAAGAGTTCGTAGGCAGGGTCACCCTCCGCCGTCCCGATCGACACGGTGGCCTCAAGACCAACCCGCCACCCCAGCCGCGAGTCGAGCGGAGGCCGCTGGTTTTCGACGATCGTAACCCCGGCACTGTCATGCACCGTGCTTTGCAGGCCGCCACCGTCGCCGCCGCCGCCGCACGCCGCAGAGAGGGAGCCGAGGATGAGCGCGGGCGTGGCCCGCAGCGTCCGCATCGTTCGCGCCATTCGGATTGTCATGACGTGTCCAGGGAAGGAAGGCGGGGTCGGTTCAGCCGCACCGAACCGGAGACACGATCAACGACGCCTTGGTTGCGCGGAGATGAGCTCGTACACGGCGACGCTTTCTACGTCCAGGTTGTCGCGGAGGACGGCGAGGACGAGGTCTTCGGTCACGTCGAGGATTCGGAAGCGGGGTGGGGTCTCGACCGTGCCCAGCCACTCGCCGTCGGGGGAGATGACGGTGTAGGGCGAGCCCTCTTCCGGGTAGGCCGGGCGGTAGGAGGGCAGCCATACGTTGCCGTCGGCGTCGGCGAAGGGGATGCCGAAGAACGGCACCGGCTGGCCGATCATGGCGCGATACGCGGCCATGTCTTCCCGGATGATATCCTCGCGCCGAGCTTCGGACCCTACGCGGTGCCTGCGGTAGAGCATCCGCATGTAGGCCTCGCCGTGCTCCAGGAGTTCCGCGGCGAGCAGGTTGGGCCCGGGCCGCCATCGCACGATCTGGGATATCGCGCCGTCCGGCAGGCGCCAGGTGATCTCGGGCCTGTCGGATCGGGTGTAGACGAACTGCCCCGCGGCCACCGTCACCTCGCCCATGGGCCGGATGATCGGGGATTCCTCTCCCGACCGCTGCCTCGGGAAGTGGTCGTACGACGCAACGGTATCGAGGGCGCCGGTTTCGATATCGAACAGGGTCATGTGCCCGGCGAGCCACTCGGTGTCGATGTCGATCCAGAGGCTGGCGGGGTGTCGGTTCCTGAGCAGCAGCTCGCCGGATGAACCGATCCCGGCCACGCCGAAGTGCCCCGCCCGAGGGAGGCTCGAAATGCGCGCGACCGAGTCGCGGACGAAGAGCGTGAGGCGGGACAGACGATCATCGGGCACGAGGACGCTGTCCTGGCCCAGGACGAACAGCGCGTGCGGGGAGATGACTTCGCCCGGTCCCTCTCCGGCGGTGGCGAGCACCTCGTGCGTCGTGCCGTCCGGGCTCAGGACGACCATGCCGCTGTACCAGGCGACGACCGCGCCTCCATCCGGCAGGAGCCGGCCGGCGTCGACGAACTGGAATTCGTAGTCGCCGGGGTTCGCCCCGTGCCGGTACCGCGGTTCCGCCGCGAGGCCGAAGGGCGCCTCGCCCTCCGGCCGGCCGGCATACTCGACGATCCGCACGCCGGCGCTGTCCCGGACCTGGACCCCGATGTCGTCGGTAAGCCGGGGCTCCCCCCCGCAGGCGGCGAAGGCCGCCGCCAGGACCGGTATGCGGCTCGGCGTGAGTAGGCGGCTCAGCGGCTGTGCGCGGCGCCTCACCGGGCGAAGGGCAGGTCTGCGATGTCGTACCAGTCGAGGGCTCGATCGGGAATTCCGCCCCTGTGGTCCGGGCCGACTTGCCGGTCCACCAGCACGACCAGCGTCGATCCCAGGAGGTCGAAGGCGCGGAGCCGGTCCCTGACCCGGACCGACCCGAGGTATGCGGCATCATCGTACACGTCCAGCCAGGACCATTCGTGCTGGTCGCGCTGCGTGGCGATCCAGTAGCGGTTGGCGGCGTCGAACAACTGCTCGCCCGCGCGCAGGTAGTAGTTCTTCGGAGTGGTGCGGTAGCGCTCCAACGCCTCGTCGATGGCGGGCGTGCGCGGGAGACCCTGCGACCTGTTGAGGGCCAGGAGTTCCTCTTCCGTCCGGGCCACGTCCTGCTCGTTCGGGAGTTCCGGGACGTACAGCGGCGCGCGGAGCACGGTGGCGTCGCCGGCGCCGCCGACGAAGATCAGGTGCCCCTCGCAGGCCACGAACGCCCAGCCCTCGGTCGGGCCCGGGATGCCGTAGACGACTTGCTCGCACTCGATGTCCCACGGCCCGGGCGGCGACTCTTCCTGCCCCACGACCCCCCCGGAGGCGAGGTCCACATCGTACCGGGTCATCAGCGATCCGGACATCCGGCCGAGCATCACCATGTAGTCCAGCGACACGCCTGAAACGGCGGCCTCGAACGACGGGAAGGGCTGGAATACCTCCGGCAGCATCACATCCAACACCCAGGCGCCTGACGGCTCGAAGACCGTGAAGCGGCCCAGGTCGGAATCCACCACGCCGACGGTTCCCGCCTCTCCGCGGGTGAGATACGCGGGATAGATGAACTCGCCCGGGCCTTCGCCCTCGCGCCCGAAGACGCCGACGACGCCGCCTTCGCTCGTCACGCAGCGGACCTGCCCCTCGTAGGAGTCGATGACGCAGGCCGTGCGCCCGTCCGCGAGCAGCGCGACTTCTTCGCTCTCGCTCAGCGGCACGGCCGCCGTGCTGATGAGTTCGGGCGTGAAGACGCCCGAGCCCGCGGCGTCACCCCGACCGCACGCCGCTGCGAAGGCCAGGAGTGGAAGCCACGCGGTTCCGCGAATCCCTTGCACGCGGCTCATCATGGCTTTTCGAGGGAATAGAGGCGGACGTATTCGATGTCCTGCGCATCGCGCCATACGCCGAGCAGGTAGTCGTCGCCGATCTGGAGGCCGGGGGCCATGTCCGCGGTGAACCCTCGGCGCAACCCGGACGGCACGGAGACGGCGCCCAGCCAGGTGCCGTCGGCGGCGAAGACCTCGAAGGGCCCGACATCGACCCCCGCGCCGAAGAACGGCTCCACCCAGAGGTTTCCCGCCTCATCCAGTCGGATGGAACGCAGGATCGGGAGCGTCGGAGCTCTGGGATCGTCGCGCCGGCCCCGCCCCATCTCCTCCGCCTGCTCGCGGGAAACGCCGCCGTAGAAGACGTTCGTCTCGATGTACTCCTCGATCTCAGCGTCCACGTGGGCGCTCGTGACTGGAGTGGGCGCGATGTCGCGGCGAAGGATGCGCTCGGCCCCGCTGTCCCCGAGGGAGATGGATCGTATGTGGAACGCCTCCGTATCGACCGCCGCGAGCCACCCGGGAGCGACGGCGAACCGCGGCCCCTTTCCGAAGTCGTAGGCCATAAAGGCGACACTCTCACCGTATTGCCGTACCACCTGCTCGGCGCCGGGGAAGTCCGAGACCGCCTCGATCGCCTCGTCGGCCAAGTCGACCGTTGCGACTCTGATGTCGGGCCATCTCACGACCCCTCCCTCCGGGATATCGGTACGATCCGCGAAGGACATGACGAGCTTGCGACCGGAGACGCCGAGTGCCCTCCACGGCATGAACCCGCGCCACGGCGATTCGACCGTGAGCGTGCGGACGCGTTCGCCCGCCGCGTCGAAGATCTGCACGCGTTGCAACGCGAGGTCGTACGAGACCAGGGAGTCGCCGGAGAGCGCGCCCAGGAAGGAGAGAAACTGGTGTTCGCCGGGGCCTTCGCCTTCTCCGGCCGCGCGCCACACGAAGGTCCCGCCGGGATCGTAGCGGCGGAGTTCGCCGGAGCCCCCGTCGCCGAGCACGATGTCGCCGGAACTGAGGCGGACCGCCCCGACGACACCGTCGAGCTCGTAGTCGGGATCTCCGGTCGCGGCCCCGATCTGGAGCAGCGGCGGCTCGCCCACCGTCCAGCCCCCGCCCGGACCCCAAGCCGACTCGACCGCCGTGGCGACCGCGACGCCGGCGGAATCCGAGTGCAGCGTGCCCGCCGGCGCCCCCGCCGAATCGCAGGCCTGCGCGGCGAGTGCGGCCAGCAGGGGAACGAAGGCGCTACGGCCGTGCCTCATGCCGCGGCCTCGTTTCAGCCGGGTCGCCTGGGCACCGGCGGCCGGAGGAATCACCGTATCCGCGGCCGGGGGGCTCAGCAATTCGAGGAGGAAGTCGACCGCCTCCTCCGATCCGGTGCGGCCGAGCCAGTAGATGCCGCGCTCGCGCACCTCCTGGTCCGGTTCGTTGCGGATCAGTTCCATCAGGACCCTGGGGGCGCCGGAGTCGGCATCGGCCCGCTCGAAGATGGCGTAGATGGCCTGCATCTTCAGGAAGGGCTCCGAAATCTCGCCGTAGAGGTCGGCAAGGTACGCCACCGTCACCGTCGGGTGACCCGCCCACGCGGTGAAAGCTTCCTCGCGCACGTCCTCGGACTCCTCCGTGTCGAAGGCGACGGAGCGCGCCCAGGCGGCGGTTTCCATGTCCTCCTCTTCGCGCACCTTTCGTTGCACGGCCCAGAACACCGAACCCTTGAGGACGTCCGCATGGAGTCGTTCGTAGACCGGAATGAAGGCGGCGGCATGCACGTCATCCCGACGGCCCATCGCTCTGATCGCCGCGCTGCGGATGCTCTCCGACTTCGATTCATCGAGGGCCGCGTCGAGGAGCGCATTCACGGCCCCGTTGCGAAGGCCATACTGCATCCAGGCGGCACCGGTCGTCGTCCCCTCGAACGCACTCCTGCGAAGGGCTTCGATCGCGTCGCTCTGCATGGCGTAGTCGTCCGAGTGCTCGAGCGTCCGCTTGAGCACCTGGTACACATCCCAGGAGTTGAAACGCCACATTTCCTGCAGCGCGTGCCGGCGGACGGACCTCTCCGAATGGGTCTCGAAGATGCCGAGGAGAACGTCCTCCGCATCGTCGGTTTCCTCTCTCGCGATGAGTCCGACGGCCTCCTCGTGTAGCCGCGTCGAACACTCGTCGTCACGGGCCAGGACGCCGCGAAGCACCTGCATCCGGTTGATCTCGTAGCGCATGACCGCTTCGAGCGCCGCCAACTGCACTGACACGTCGTCGCACGTTCCTCGCTCCTGCGACGCGGCGCGCAGGGCCTCCTGGTATTCCGCCCGCTGCCAGTCGTAGTCCGGGACCGTCCGCGCGTCGTAGTCCGGGACCGTCCGCGCGTAGTCCGCAACCAGCCGCTCGAAATCGGTGATCCTCTCCGAGGATTCCGCCAATCGCTGGAGGTAGTCCTCCGCCGCGTCTTGTGCGTCCGGCGCGTCCGGCTCGCCCAGTGCGTCCGGCTCGCCCTGAGCGTCGGCCAGCGAATCGGCGGCCACCGAGTCCGGCACAGCCGTCAGGTCTGCCACTCGGACAGGAAGCGTGAGGGTGCGGTCCCCCACCTCCATGGGCATCACGCGAAAGCCGGGCGTCGTGGCGAAGTCGAGGGTTTCCTCCGCCTCGCGCAGCAGCCGCTCCGCATCGCCGGCGTCGCCCTGCGACGCAAGCTGGCCCCGGATCTCGAATTGCAGGGCGCGCGCGTCGTGGTACAGCCGCCCGGCCTCCCTGGCTTGGCGAGAGCCCTGGCGAGCCTCAGGCGGCCGCGCCTCGGGGAACCCGACCATCAGTATTTCGAGCAGCAACTGCGCCTCGGCCAGGTCGCCGAGGCGATAGCGGGCGAACGCCTCCCAATAGTAGGAATCGGGCTCGAACGGGGGCGTCACGAGCGCGGATTCGGTCCGCACCGCCTGGAAGAGCGCCACCGCGCGCTCGAACTCCTCCGCGTTGATGGCGCGACGCGCCTCGAGGAATCGCGCCACCTCTCCCTGCTGGACGGTCTGCGCGGCAAGGGTTCCCGCCCCGAGCACGGGCAGCGCATCGCCCGCGGGGGCGGCGTCCACGATCGTGAGGCCGGCCAGCAGCAGTCCGGTCCACGTCAAGTGCCTTACGCGATTATTCATGGTATGCCTCCGTACGGTTCATTCACGTGCCGCTTCATGTGCCGCTCGCGGACCGCAGCCGCATCAGCGTCGCCTGCCGTTCCATGCTCTCGCGGGCCAGTTCGCGCTCGAAGTCCGGGGCGTCCGGGCCGAGGCGCGCGATCTGCACGAGGACGAGTTCGAGATCCTGCAGCAGTGCCCGCTCCCGCTGGCCTTCCGCGGCGGGCGTGTTGAGCAGCGAACGGGTCTCGACCAGGAACTCGCGCGCCCACCTGGCGAGGTCGCGCTGCGATTCGTCGGTCCCGATATCCGTGCGGAACGCGACCAGCAGGGCCTGGGTCCGGTCCAGGTGACGAGAGATCCGGGACATGTCGTATTCGTCGGCGGCGGCGCGGACGGGCGGGTTCGCTGCGGCCCCGCCCGGCGCGGCCGGGGCCGGGTCGGCGGCCGGCGGCGGATCGGCCGCCGCGAACTGCCGGTTCGTCTCCAGCGGCTCCTCGAGGACGGAAAGCGCCAGCGCCTCCTCGGCGGCCGTCGGAGCGAGGGGGCCGGAGTCGGTCGCGGCGACCGACATCGGCGTCGCCGTCACCGGTGCCGCCGTGGTCGGTGCCGTCGTCGTCGCGGCGACCGTTTCCGGCTCGGCGGGCACAGGCAGCTGCGAGCCGCGGTCGAGCGCCACGGCCAGCACGACCGAAGCGGCGGCGGCGCCCGTCAGCCACACCGAGGTCCGGCGGGGCCGCCGCGCGAGCGTCCGAGCCACGAAAAGCCGCAGCGGGCCGCGCGGCGCCGTGCGCGCGCCGGGGTTCTCCGGCTGCTGCGCGACCCACTCCGCCTCGATGCGTTCCCACATTGCCTCGCGCGGAGCGGGCGGCGGGTCGTGGTAGCCCAGCACATCGAAGGAGTGATCGACGGCGCGGCCGACGGCGTCGCCGACGCCGGCCGCGGCCCCCGTCACGTCCGCCGTCTCGGGCGAGTCGGGCACGGGCGGCGCCCCGAGCCGCGTTTCGATCCCGGCCCACATCGCTTCGACCGGGGTCTCCGGCGGGTCGTGGTAGTCGGCCGCCTCCCGGCGGACAAACCGGGCGAAGCGGCTCGCGTCGTCCATGCGATCCTTCAGCATGCCCATTCTCCCGCGAAATCCGCGAGCTTCTCCCTCAGGCGGCTGCGCGCCCGGAAGAGCTGTGACTTGGACGTCCCGGCCTTGATGCCGAGCATCGTCCCGATCTCCTCGTGCGTGTAGCCCTCGA
>VXMR01000016.1 GCA_009841005.1 Gemmatimonadales bacterium | reverse complement strand
TCCGCCCCGTGAGGCCCGCATCGCCCTGCGGTCCGCCGATCTCGAAACGACCCGTGGGGTTGATGTGGCACTGTGCGCGGCCTTCGTCGTAGAGCTCGTCCGGCAGAACGGGCCCGATGACCTCTTTCCGGATCGCCGCCTCGATGTCGTTCTGTGCGATATCCCCGTCGTGCTGGGCCGAAACGACCACCGCCGTGACGCGGGCCGGCTCTCCGTCCCGGTATTCGACCGACACCTGGGCCTTCCCGTCCGGCCGCAGCCAGCCGATTACGCCAGCTCGCCGCACGTCGGCGAGGCGCTTCACCAGCGCGTGCGCCAGCATGATGGGCAGGGGCATCAGCTCCGGCGTCTCATTGGTCGCGTATCCGAACATCATCCCCTGATCTCCGGCGCCACCGACATCCACGCCCTGGGCGATGTTCGCCGACTGCTCGTCGATTGCGGTGAGTACGCTGCACGTGTCCCACTGGATCCCGTGCTCCGCGCGCGTATAGCCGATGTCACGCAGCACTTCCCGGGCGATGGCCGCGATGTCCATCCGGGCGGACGTCGTGATCTCGCCGGTCACGAGGACGAGGCCGGTCGTCACGAGCGTCTCGCATGCGACCCGGCCCCGGTCGTCCTCCGCGAGGATCCGGTCCAGGACCGCGTCCGAGATCTGATCCGCGATCTTGTCGGGGTGTCCCTCGGTCACGGATTCGGAGGAAAACGGTTGTATCCCCTTCACGAAGCTGATTCTCCCACTTGGAGGTTTGCGGCAGAGTGCCGCGGAAGGCGTAGCGGCCAAGATAGTGGCCGCCCGACCGGGCGGAGGCAACGTCCCCGCTGAGGGTTCAGGAGACGTACAGCGGTGACGGCTCCACCGGAATGGCGTCCTCCAGCCGCGCGAGAAGTTCGCCCGGCATCCCGGGCGGGGCGCCGGCGCGGCTCCAGAGCTCGGACAGCTCCGCCACGGAAAGGAGCCCCACGAGTTCCCTCATCTCGGGGATCGACGTGGGCGCGAGACTGAAATCCCGGTAGCCGAGGGCGAGCAGGAGGGCGAGCCCCACCGGTTCCGCGGCAAGGTCTCCGCACACGCCGATATCGAGGCCGAGGGCGCTGGCCGTGTTGAAGATCCGCTCGTAGCTGCGGATGAGCGCCGGATGCATTGGGTTCGAGAGATGCTGGAGTCTGGCGTTGCCGCGGTCCACCGCCAGGGAATACTGCGTCAGGTCGTTCGTGCCGAGGCTGATGAAGTCCAGGTGCCGTCCCACGAGATCGAGCGTGTCCGCAAGCGCGGGCGTTTCCACCATCACGCCGAAGGAGGCGGGCTCGGTCTGACCCAGCTCGCGGCCGACTTCGGCGACGATCTCCTTCGTGCGCAGGATCTCGGTCTCACAGATCACGAACGGGACCAGGATCCGCATGCGGGCCTCCGGTCCACCGGCCCGGATCGCGGCGCGCAGCTGGTTGCGGAAGAGCTGGGGCCTGTCCAGGCAGACGCGAATCGCGCGCCAGCCCAGATAGGGGTTTTCCTCCGGAGGGAGGTCGAGAAAAAGCGGGAACTTGTCGCCGCCGATATCGAACGTCCGGAGCGTCACGGGCTGGTTCGGGAAGCCGTCCACAACCTCTCGGTAGGCTTCGTACTGCTCCTCTTCGCTTGGAATCACCCTCCGCCCGATGACGAGGAATTCGGACCGGAAGAGTCCGACCCCCTCGGCACCCACGCGCCGGGCCGCCGGCACATCGTGCGGTTGATCGATGTTGGCGCGAAGGTGAACGCGGACGCCGTCCGCCGTCAGCAGAGGCGCGGGTTCGCGGGTGAGGTCGGCGGCGGGACGACCGGAAAGGCGGCGGACCATCTGCAGGTGTGCCGCCGTCTCGGCCTCCGTCGGCTCGAGCAGGACGCGACCGTTGCCTCCGTCGAGGAGAACGGTGGTACCGTCTTCGATCTTCGCGAGGTCCGCGCCGAGTCCGACGACCGCCGGAATCCCGAGCGAGCGGACGACCAGCGTGCTGTGCGAGGTGCGGGACCCGGATCCGCTCGCCACGCCGAGGACGAGTTCCGGATCGAGGCGCACGGCGAAGCTGGGCGTGAGGTCGTCGATGGCGATCAGCCCCGGTTCCTCCGGAAGGGCAAGGGGATCTTCGTTACGCCCGGTGAGCCGCGCGAGCACGCGGGACCGGATGTCCCGCAGATCGGCCAGGCGATCAACGACCATGAAGTGCCCCGCATCGACGATCGCCGTCCGAAGCTCGGTCAGGCGCCAGTCGAGGGCGCGCTCCGCGGAAAGGAAGTTCTCGCGGATATAGCGGATCGTGCCTGCGACGAGGTCGGGGTCCGAGAGGATGAGGATCTGCGGGTCGAAGATGTTCGCTTCCACCTCGCCCAGCGAGCGAGCCGCCTCTTCACGCGTGTCCCGGACGCGGTCGGCAGCCCAGGCCCGCGCCTCCTCGAAGCGCGCGACCTCGCGCTCGACGGCGTCGGACGGGATCGTCTTGTGCTCGGGTCGCCACTCATGACGCTCGAGTCGCCGAGCCACGCCGAGAGCCCGCCCCGGCGCCGCCCCGATCCCGTGAATGACCTCGCTCACGCAAGCCCGTCCATGCCCGCGTCCGGATCGAGTTCCTCGCTGAACCCGGACAGGACGAGTTCGGTGAGGGAGTCGACGGCGTTTTCCGCGTCGGATCCCGTGGCCCGGATACGGATGGAGGCGCCGGCCTCGGCCGCGAGCATCATCACGCCCATGATGCTCTTCCCGTTCACCTCCAGCTCATCCTTCTCGACCCGCACCTCGGCCCGGAACCGGCTCGCCAGCTTAACGAACTCAGCGGCCGGGCGGGCGTGCAGCCCCAGCCGGTTCTGAATACGTACCGCTGCTTCGTGTCGTACCGTCACAGAAATCCTCCGCCCCGGTCGAGCGAACGATCGGCGTCGAGCCGTGCGTCGCGGAAGGCTGTACCGCCTGTCCGGACGCTCACAGGAGCCACACCGCGCACGCGGCAAGCAGGCTCGCCATGGCGACCGCCGAGATGTGTCGGGGGACAAGGTAACCCATCAACGCCGCGATGACTGCACCGCCGTCCCTCCAGAGGGCGTCGCCGGTTCCCGGAAGCCGGCCCACGAGCAGCGCGGCGAGGACCCCTATGAGCACCTGGTTTGCCCGCACGAGCGCGCTCTCGATCCGGCGCAGAGGGGCGCGCTTCAACACGGAGGCCACGGACCGGCCCGACCTCCAGCCGCAGCGCAGCCCCCAGACGCGGAGGGTGACGTGGCCGGCATTGTACAGGAGAAGGAAAGAGCCGGCAGCGAACAGCGGGTCGAGTCCAAGCAAGAACCCGATGCCCGCGGCGGACGCGCAGAAGGGCCGCCATCCGGCCCACGCAACCCCGTCGCCCAGCGCTCCCAGCGGCGCGCGGAGCGCGGAACGGAAGCGCAACAGGGTGTCGGGGTCCTCTCCATCGAATTCGAGGCGCGCGAGGGCCCCGATCGCCACGGGGGCCAAGTACGGATGCGCATTGAAAGCTCGCGAGTGGCGCTGGACGGCCCGCCGGAACGCGGCGGGGTCGCCCTCGTGAATGCGCGCGAGCAGCGGGGCGAGCGCATGCGCCATCCCGGGCCCCGTCATCGTACGGTCGTTCCATGAGCCCTGGATGGAGAAACTGCGCGAAATGGCACGCGCGAAGTCCCTCTTGCGCGGCATCATGTGAACACTCGGACGAGCAGGGTTCCGAGGACGCATCCCGCGGCCAGCGCCGGCCAGTGGCGGTCTCGCGCGCCGAGCCCGCGCGCCGCGACGCCCGCGCCGGCGGCGAGGCCAATTCCCGCGACAACGGGCCACCACGCAGCGCCCGCCGCGCCGGGCGGCTGCGTCGACAGCAAACGAACGAACAGCACGGAGGGCACGAATAGCGCAGCGACGAGGAGTCCGGCGCGCAGAGCGTCCAGGGCGATCGCCAGCCTGTGGCGTCGCGCGAGGGCGGCCGCCCCCCCGCGGAAGCCCTCGGGTCGCGAGACGAGGCTCGGCGTCACGCGTCGCAGGAGGGTCACCGAGTGGGCGCCGGTCCACCCGATCGCCCAGCCGACCGCGACCGCGGCGACGATGCCGATCGGGGCGCCATCCCCGGCGGCCGCGTAGGCGGCTCCGGCCGTGAAGGCCGCGGGTCCGGTCTCCGGGTGCCGCGCACCGCCGAAGGGGGGATGCCGTGACAGGACGAGTTCCAGCCAGACTCCGACCAGGCACCCCGCGGCGGGTGCCCCGAAGAGCAGTCCTCCCAGCGTACCCGCCACGATGGGGCGGGACCACATGGCCTGAGGCCAGGACACCCCGTCGAGACCGATCGCCGCACCGAGCAGGCAAGCCAGCGCCCAGTCGCCGGCGGAAAGCTCGACGCCCGTCATCGGAGCCTCCGCGCGTCGAGACGAACCTCCCGCTGGGTGGGGAGGCTCCGTGCGCTCACGGAAGCGCGCTCACCGATCACCCGCAGGTCCTCGATCTCCTCCGGAGAGAGATGGACGTAGTCCAGGATCTTCTTCCGCCCCTCCGCGGCGTACACGCCTCCGACGTTCACGGTCCGCCCATCGAGGCAGCCGGGCTCGGCCAGCGCCCGCATCGTCCGCGTATCCCGCGTGAGGAGCGCCCCGCGCTCCGCCCGGCGGCCGAGTTCCCCGAAGCGCCGGATCGCCTCGTCCACCCCCAGGAATTCCGCGCTCTCCTCGTCGGCGAGCGCGCTGGCCCAGAGCTCCTGCTCCCACTCGCTGGAAGCGAGAGCGTCATCGACGACGATGTAGAAGTCGAGGTCCAGCGGACGCCCCCACCCCACGAGTACCTGGCCGTGTATCAGACGCTCATCGATCCGCAGGAGTTCGAGCGGCATGGTCCCGCTCAGTCGGTCCCGGCCGGCGGAGACGGGTGCGCGCGCTGCCCGGCCTGCCCCTTCCGGACCAGACGGGGGACGAGCGTCGCCATCGGCATTTCGCGATGAAAGACGAAGTCGAGCAGCATCGGGAGGTTGACGCCTGCGACCCACGCGCAGCCTCGGCTCTCCCGCACGTGCTGAAGGCCGGCGAGACCGCAGCTGCCGCCCGCGAGATCCACGAAGAGGATCGTCTCCGCCCCCGCCGCCGCCTCTCCGATGATCTCGGCGAGTTCTTCGGGTCCCCGGCCTTCGTTGCTCACGGCACGCAGGGCCCCCCGGACGCCGCTGATGGTTTCGACGGCGGACACGAGGGCCTGCGCGAGCTCCGCGTGCGCCACGACGACGCCGCGGACCCGGTCATTCGTCATCGGACTCCAGGTAGTCGCGCACCGGCCGCATGCGCTCGATGAGGTCGCGCTCGAAAGCCGCCGCCGGATCTTCTCCGGAATAGCGCAGGAGGTGGTTCATGGCCACGACTTCGGCGATGACGGTGATGTTCTTTCCCGGGTTCAGGGGGATGCGGACCTTCGGCAGCTTCGCGCCCAGGATCTCGCATTCCTCCACCTCGAGACCCGTCCGGTCGTAATCGTCGCGGTCTCCCCATACCTCGAGTTCGACGACAACTTCGATTCGCTTCTGCTGGCGCACGGCCCGGATCCCGAACATGGCGCGCACATCGATGATCCCCACGCCCCGGATCTCCATGTGGTGGCGCTGGTTTTCATGCGCGCGCCCGAGGAGGATGTCGCTCTGGCGGCGGTGTACGAGGATGAGATCGTCGGCGACGAGACGGTGGCCCCGCTCCACCAGATCGAGCACGCACTCGCTCTTGCCGATGCCGGACGGACCCATGAAAAGGAGGCCGATCCCGTACACATCCGCGAGAGATCCGTGGAGCGAGGTCCGCGGCGCGAACTCTTCCTCGAGATAGGGCTGCAGCCGCCGGTAGAAGTCTCCCGTCTTGAGAGGCGTTTCGAGCACTGCGACGCCGGCCGCCTCCGCCGCGGAGACGAGTTCCGCCGGCGCTGCCTGATTCTTGGTGATGATCGCGCAGGGAACACCGGATTCGAACACGAACGTGAGAGCAGCGGCGCGTTCCGAAGCGCGGAGGCTCTCGAGGTAGGCGATCTCCGTTTCGCCGAAGATGAGCACCCGCTGGGAGACGAAGCGCTCCCTGTAGCCGGCCAGCGCGAGTCCCGGCGACGAGACTTCCGGCACTTCGATGCCGCGCTCCAGGCCGGACTCGCCGGCGACGACCGTGAGCGAAAACGCCTCCCGCTTGCGCCGAAGCAGCGACGCGACCGTGAGGGTCATCCGGGCTCTCCGTCCGCCTCGAAGGGGCTCCCGAACAGTTCATCCATCGGCGGCGCGGAGTGTTCGTTGTACCGGTCATGGTTGCGTCGGAGCTGGTTTCCCAACTTGTCCGCGAGCCGGTCGAGCGCCGTGCGGGGGTCGGGACCCGCAGCCTCTCCATGCACGGGACGGGCGCGGTCGACGCTGACCACGGCCGCCGCGCGTACCTGGGTCTTCTCTCCGGTGAATACGACCTCGGCCTTCGAGGCGCGCGGCTCGAAGCGAGTCAGACTCGTGAAGCGAGTCTCGATGATCTCGCGAATGTCGGAAACATCGGTGTTACGCGCGGTGACGATGGTTCTCATCGGTCCTCGTCAGGGTTGAAGTGACTTGTAAAGGTGCGCTTCCGTCTCATCCGCTGCACGCGACCACGAGAACCGGGCAGCGTGGGCCAGCGCGCCTGTTCCGAGGCGTTCGCGCACCGATGGCTTCTCCAGAACTTCGCGGATCGAGGCAGCCCACGCTGCGGCGTCCCCGTGCGGGGCGAGGATTCCCGACTCTCCCGCCGCCACCGACTCGCGCAGCCCGGGGGAATCGCTCGCGATCACCGGCGTGCCGCACGCGGCCGCCTCCACGTTCGTCATCCCCCACCCCTCCTTCGGGGAGGGATACACCACAGCCCAGGCCCGACGCAGCCAGGCGACCTTCTCCGCCTCGGAGATGTACCCCGGAAAGCGTACCCGGTGCGCGAGCCCGGCTCGGCGCACGAGTCTTCGGAGGCGACGCTCGTCGCTGCCGCGGCCCGCAATGACGAGCCTCGCGTCCGGCAGCCGGTCGCTCAGCTGTGACAGCGCCTCGAACAGGACATCGAGGCCTTTGTAACGCTTGAGGCGACCCACGTAGAGCAGTGTCGGGGTCTCCGCGCGCTCCGTCGCGGCGCCCGGCTGGTAGGTGCCGTGATCGATCCCGGGCGGGATCACCGTGATATCCCGGGCGAGGAGGCCTCGCTTCGTGAGGTCGAGCGCCGTGCTCTCCGAGATCGCCTGGAAGGAGCAGTCCCGATAGACGCGGGGGATCGCCCGTTCCGCCGCCCAGACCGCCGTCGCGAGAGGGATGGACGCCTCCGCGTAGGCCGTGGCCCCGAACAGGTGCGGCACGAGTGCGACGACGGGGACGCCGGCCCACCGCGGGGAATAAAGCGGGACCTTGTTGATGTCCTCGACGAGCACGTCCGGGGTGAAGCCGTGCACGATCCCCCGCGCCGCGCTCCGGGCGCGCCATGCGTAGCTGTACCGGTCTCCGACCCGCTGGAAGTCGATCCCATCGAGCGTCGCGGACGGGGCCGCGCCCGGCCAGCCGCTCACGACGGCTCGCACCTCGTGTCCGCGGGCGGCGAGCCGGCCGAAGATCTCGTGGAGGTGCACCTCGGCACCGCCGGCCTCGGGGTTTTCGCGGTCCTGCCAGTTGAGGAGGAGGATCCGAAGGGGACGCACCACGGGACCGGTCAGAGCCCTGCCTCGCGGGCCTTCAGCACCGCGTCGAGCACGCCGTTGAGGAAACGCGGACTGCCGGGACTGCCATACCGGCGCGCCAGCTTCAGGGCTTCATGAATCGTGACTTTCGGCGGAACGTCTTCGAACCAGAGCAGTTCCGCGATCGCGATTCTCAGAATGTTGCGGTCGATGGCGTGCAGGCGCTCGATCCGCCAGTTCGAGGCGTGATGGGCGATCGTCGCGTCGATCTCGGCGAGATGGCCGCCCACGGTTTCGAGCAGGCGCCGGACATGAGGGCGGTAGCGTCCGGACATGCGGCGGTGGACGAGGCTCTGTGCCGCATGTTCGAGCGGCGTGCCCTGTCCGCCCACTTCCCACGCATACAGGAGGTTCAACGCCCAGCTCCGGGCGCGCGAGTGGACGTGCGTCCGGGCGGTCGGCGTCACGAGCCCGGCTGTCCGTGAGGATCGGCCATGCCGAGCGCGGCGCGGGCCGCCTCCGAGCCGGCGTTTCCGAGTTCGCCGCCGGCCCGCGCGAGCGCCTGCTCCAACGTGTCGGGCGTGAGCACGCCGAGACCGACCGGCACGCCCGAGTCGAGCTGGACCCTCGCGAGGCCGTCGATCGCCGCGCGGCTCACGTGGTCGAAGTGCGCGGTTTCCCCGCGGATCACGCAGCCCAGCGCGACGATGGCGGCGTAGCCGCGCGCGGCGGCTCGTCGCGCGGCGAGCGGCAGTTCCCAGGCGCCGGGGACATACACGATATCGAGATCCTCTTCGGCCACGCCGCATTCGAGGGTCGTCCGCGCGGCACCCGCGAGGAGACGCTCGGTGACCCGGGAGTTGAACCGGCTGACGAGGATGCAGACCGTCCGGCCATCCCCCGAAGCCGCGCCCTCGTACGTCGTCGCGCACCCCCGTTCGAAGCCTTCGGGCCCATCGCCTCGTGGAGTATCCGACCTGCTTCTCACGCGGATCCGGTCAGGTGTCCCAGCTTCTCGCGCTTCGTGCGGAGATAGCGGACGAGCCGATCGTCGACCCCGCCGAGCTCGAGGGGCACGCGGTCGCGAATCACGAGGCCGAAGCCCTCCAGCCCCGCGAGTTTCTTCGGGTTGTTCGTCATGATCCTGATCGAGTGCAACCCGAGATCCACGAGAATCTGGGCCCCGATGCCGTAGTTCCGCAGGTCGGGCGGAAAACCCAGCGCCTCGTTCGCTTCGACCGTGTCGTGGCCCTCGTCCTGAAGTTCGTAGGCGCGGAGTTTGTTCAGGAGTCCGATCCCCCGCCCTTCCTGGTCCAGGTAGACGATGACCCCGGCGTCGGCCTCCACGACCATCCGCATCGCGGCCTCGAGCTGGCTGCCGCAGTCGCAGCGGTGGGAGTGGAACACATCGCCCGTCAGGCAGCGCGAATGCACGCGGACGAGGACATCCTCCGCGCCCGCCACGTCGCCGCGCACGAGCGCGACGTGTTCGCGCCCATCCACCTCGTTCGCGTACCCGACGATGCGGAAATCGCCCCACGGCGTGGGGAGCTCCGCTTCGGCAACGCGCCGCACGAGACTCTCCGTGCGCAACCGGTAGGAGACGAGGGCGGCCACCGTGATGAAGGGGAGGTCGTGCTCCGCCGCGAACTTCTCGAGTTCCGGGCGGCGCGCCATCGTCCCATCCTCGTTCAGGATCTCGCAGATCACGCCCGCCGGAGTGAGCCCGGCCAACCGGGCGAGATCGACCGAAGCCTCCGTCTGGCCCACCCGCTGCAGCACGCCGCCGGGCCGGGAGCGGAGGGGAAAGATGTGGCCCGGGCGCACGAGGTCCGTCGGCCGGGTCTGGGGATCCACCGCGACCCGGATGGTTCGGGCGCGATCCTGTGCCGAGATCCCGGTCGACACGCCGAAGTCCGGGCGGGCGTCGATCGACACGGTGAACGCCGTCTTGTGGGGGTCCGACAACCGGTCGTCCGTCATGAGCGGGAGGTCGAGGCGATCGGCCATCTCATCGGGCATCGTGAGGCATATGAGCCCCCGGGCGTGCCTGGCCATGAAGTTGATCGCTTCGGGCGTCGCAAGTGCGGCGGCGCAGACGAGATCCCCCTCGTTCTCGCGGTCCTCGTCGTCTGCGATGATCACGAGTCCGCCGCTGCGGATACGCTCGATCGCCGCTTCCACCGTATCGGCGGGCATGCCCGCCAGCCGAAGTCTGTTGTCGGTTTTCATTCGAACGGGAGCCGACTCAGGAGTCCACCGGGGCCACGTGCGGTCGGAGGGCACGAGCTACGTGCTTGCCGATCAGGTCCGCCTCGAGGTTGACTCTCGCACCCGAAGCGAGGCGCCCCAGCGTGGTATGGGTCCATGTATAGGGAATGATGGCGAAACGCGCGATGGTCCCGGTCAGGCGGTTGACGGTGAGACTCACGCCATCGACGGCGAAGGAACCCTGCGACACGGTCACCCTCTCGAGGCCATCGGGGAGTTCGATCTCGAGCAGGCCCGACTCGCCTTCCCACCTCGCCGCCGCCACGGTCCCCACCCCATCGATGTGTCCCTGTACCATGTGACCGCCCAGCGGATCCCCGGCGCACAGCGCCGGCTCGAGGTTCACCGGATCCCCGACCCGCCAGCTCCCGATCGTGGTCCGCTCCAGCGTAGCCTCGACGACGTCGACCTCGAACGTCTCCTCCCGGAGCGCGACGATGGTCGTGCACACGCCCGCGAGCGACACCGAGTCCCCGGCGCGGAGCCGCTCGAGAAACGGGACGCGGGCGATCGTCAGCCGGAGCGCGGCCTCCCGGCGTTCCCGGCCCGCGACCTCGCCGACCGCCCGTATGATTCCGGTGAACACGAGTCCGGCCGCTCAGAGGTTGTCCAGGGTTTCCTGGAGTTGTCGGTGCTCGAACACGATCTGCGTATCCTGCCCCAGCGAGTCCCGCTGCATGGGCAGCCAGTCCCCCTGCGTCGACGGCTCGAGGCCGGGGAACGCCGGCACGCCATCGCGCCCGTAGAACATGGGAGCAATGAAGGCGTGGATCCGCTGTATGTGTCCCCCGCGAAGCAACGACGCGGCGACCTGACCCCCGCCTTCGACGAGCACGGAGAGCACGCCGCGAATGGCCAGTTCGTTCCAGACGGCGCTCAGATCCAGTCTGTGGTCCTCGCTCCGGGGCACTCCGATGACTTCCACGCCGGCTTCGCGGAGCGGATCCGCGCGCTCCTCGAAGCCGTCCGAGTCCGGATCCGCAAAGGCCCATACGGGTGCCTGGGCGGCCGTGCGCACGAGCTGACTCGACGGGCGGAGTCTGAGCGTGGTGTCCAGGACGGCCCGTACCGGCGGCACCCTCGGCAGGACCTCGCCGCGGGCGGTGAGCAACGGGTCATCGATCGCGATCGTGTTGGAGCCGATCAGGATCGCATCGTGACAGGAACGGAGACGGTGCACCTCGTCCAGCGCCCGGATGCCGGTCACCGGCGTGCGAACGCTTTCCGCCCCGAGCTTCGCATCGAGCGACAGCGCGAGTTTGAGCGAAGCGAAAGGCACCCACTGCCGGTGAAACCAGAGGAAGGCCGCGTTCAGCCGTTTTGCGGCGTTTGCCTCGATCCCGATCTCGACGTCCAGTCCGGCCTGCCGCAGCTCCTCCGCCCCGTGACGCGCCTCCGGATTGGGGTCCCGGCAGGCGATCACGACGCGGCGCACGCCGGAGCGGATGATCGCCGTGGTGCACGGGGGCGTCTGCCCGGTGTGGCGGCACGGCTCGAGCGTGACGTACAGCGTGGCGCCCGCCGCGCGCGACCCGGCCTCCCGCAGCGCCATGACTTCCGCATGGTCGCCGCCGTATTCCGCGTGCCATCCCGTGCCGAACACCTGGTTCCCGCGGGCCACAACGGCGCCCACGAGCGGGTTTGGCGACACCCGGCCCTGTCCTCGCGGCGCCACGGCCAGCGCCTCGCGCATGTGGCGGAGGTCCTCGGTGCGGCTCGGCGGCGCCCCGGCGATGGGGTCGAATCCCCGCGCCGTCACGAAGTCACCAGGTGCACCCTGCCGCTGCCCGCGACGAGTTCACCGCACAGGACGGCCTCACACCCCGAGTCGCGAACCTGCTCGAGGACGCCGCCGGCCTCCGCCTCCCGCACGACCGCAACCATCCCCACGCCCATGTTGAAGGTGGAGAAGAGCTCTGCCTCGTCCGCCCCGCTTTCGCGCGCGATCACGTCGAACTCGTGCGGGCGCGCCCAACTGTCGGAGCGCACCACCGCATCGAGGTCCGGGCCGATGACCCGGTCCACGTTCCCCGGGATCCCGCCCCCCGTGATGTGGGCGAGCGCCCGCACGCGGCCTGCCTGGAGGCTGGGCTCGAGGATCGACAGGTAACTGCGGTGGGGACGCAGGAGGACGTCCGAGACGGAGTCCCCGGTCCCCGGGAAGGCGTCGTGGGCCCCGAGTCCCAGGCGGTCGAAGAAGAGGGCCCGCACGAAGCTGTAGCCGTTCGTGTGCACGCCGCTCGATGCGAGTCCGATGAGAAGGTCCCCCGGCTCCAGATCTCTGCGGGTCACCTCCGGGTATGCGATCTCGCCCACCACGAATCCCGCGAGGTCGTATTCTCCCGGCGCATAGAAATCCGGCATCTCCGCGGTCTCTCCCCCGAGCAGCGCGCATTCGTTCGCGCGACAGGCGGCGGCGAGTCCCGAGACGACGCTCGTCACGGTGTCCGGATCCAGCACGCCGCAGGCGACGTAGTCCATGAAGATGAGAGGCCGCGCGCCTTCGACGAGGATGTCGTTGACGCAGTGGTTCACGAGATCGGCGCCCACCGTGTCGTGGCGATCCGCCATGAAGGCAATCTTCAGCTTCGTCCCCACGCCGTCGGCGCTCGCGACGAGTTCCCGGCCGGGCGTCGCCCGAAACCGGCCTCCGAACGAGCCGAAGTCCGAACTCACGGCCTCCGTCCGGGTCCCCCGGACGAGCCGGGAGAGCCGGGCTTTCGTCGCGCGGGCCGCCTCGAGGTTCACGCCCGCGTCCCGGTACGTTAATCCGTCGTTCATGTTCTCTTCATGCTTCCACCCGCGGGGTTGGCAGGCCGCGGCAAAAACCCCGCTGCGTTCGAGCGGTGCTGCATCTCGCCTGAAACGCTGCGCTCCGCGTCGCTCCTCGGTCACATAGCGCTGCCATGCTCCCTCGTCGCTCCTTGTCAGGCGAGCGCTTCACCGCTCTCGGCGCTAACGCAGGGTCTTGCCACGGTCTGCTGGCACATCGAATCTGGTGAGCGTCCCGAAGCTTCGCACCCGGTCCTCCACTTCGGCCATGGTGAGCGTCACCATACGGCGCGCGCCGAAGGCCTCGCACGCGAAGGAACCGAGCGCACAACCGTACACGACGGCGCGCCTCAACGCGGGTCCCGCAATCGAACCGCAGCGCGCCAGATACCCGATCAAACCGCCCGCGAACGCATCGCCGGCTCCGGTGGGGTCCACCACGTCGTCGAGCGGGAAGCCGGGGGTGATGAAGAAACCGTCGCTCGTGAGGAGCACGGCTCCGTGCTCCCCCTTCTTGATCACGACGTGGCGCGGGCCCCGGCTCTGAATCCAGCGCGCGGCCCGGGCCAGGTTGTGCTCCCCCGAAAGCTGTTTCGCCTCTTCATCGTTCAGGGTGATCAGGTCAATCTTTGCGATGACGTCGGCGAGACGCTCCGGCGTCCCGTCGATCCAGTAGTTCATCGTGTCGCACGCCGCGAGCACGGGCGACTCGATCTGATCCAGCACCTCGAGCTGAAGTGCGGGGTCGATGGCGCCCAGAAAGGCCCAGGGCGCGCTCCGGAAGGCGTCGGGAATCGTCGGATGGAAGTCCGCAAAAACCCCCAGCTCGGTGAAGGTCGTGTCCCTCGTATTCATGTCCCGGTGATAGAGGCCGCCCCACCGGAAGCTGCGGCCGGGCCGCTGCTCGAGCCCCGACAGATCTACGCTCCTGCGCCGGAGGAAGTCGAGTTCGCCCGTCGGATAGTCGTCGCCGATGACCCCGACGAGCTGGACCGGCGCGAACAGCGAGGCCGCGGCGCTGAAGTTGACCGCCGTCCCGCCGACCACGTCCTCCTGGTGTCCGGCGGGGGTCGAAATCTCATCCAGCGCGACGCTGCCCACGACGAGGATCGACCCCGCTCCGGTCCCGCCGGCGCCGTTTCCGGTGGCGCGGACGTTCATTTCGCCTCCCGGGTCATGGTTTCGGGGGCGGAGAGGCCGAGCGCCCGCAGCCCGTTGCGCAGTGTGAGCTGAACCGCGCGCGCGAGCCGGATTCTCGCCGCCCGCTCCGGCACGTCCGCCAGGATTCTCTGCGCCGGATCCAGGTTCCCCTGGTGATACCAGGCGTTCACGAGCCCCGCCGTCTCCTCCAGGTACGCGCAGACCAAGTGCGGGGCGCGGCTCGTTGCGGCCGCCGCGATGACCTCGGGAAGCCTCAGGACGGAGAGGGCAACTTCACGCTCGGCCGGGGTGCCGAAGCCGTCCGGAACCTCGAGGAAGGCCGGAACTTCGTCGGCGACGACCTCCGCCCTGCGGAACACGCTGCACATGCGCGCATGCGCGTACTGCACCTTGTAGACCGGATTCGCATCCGACGTATCCAGAGCGAGGTCGAGATCGAAGTTGAGATGGACCTCCGCGCGGCGCATGAGAAAAAAATACCGCGCCACGTCCGGACCCGTCTCCTCCACGAGTTCGCCCAGCGTCACGAAGCGTCCGGCTCGCTTGCTCATCCGGACTTCCTTGCCGTCGCGCAGGACGGTGACGAGCTGGATGATCAGGACCTCGAGCAGGTCCGGGCACGACAGGCCGCGCAGGGCCGCCAGCATGCGCTTCTCGTGGCCCTGATGATCCGCACCCCAGACGTCGATCGCGATGTCGAAGCCGCGCCGCGCCTTGTCGAGGTGATAGGCGAGATCCGGCAGGAAATAGGTGAACGAGCCGTCGCTCTTGATGAGGACCCGGTCCTTCTCGTCGCCGTAACCGGAGGTCCGAAGCCAGGTCGCCCCCTGCGAGCGATAGATGAGGCCGCCGTCCTCCAGCGCCTCCAGGAGGCGGTCTATCGCTCCGGACTCGTAGAGCGAGCGCTCGGAATAAAACAGATCCATGTCGACGCCAAAGCGCGACAGGTCCCCCGCCTGTTCCTCGCGGAGCAGTCGCACCGCTTCGCGCCGAAAGTGCGCCTGGCGCGCTTCCGGCGGGAGCGAGGCGAGAAACCCCGGGCCGGCGGCGTCTCGAATCGTCAGCGCGACATCGCGCACGTACTCGCCGTGATACCCGCCTTCGGGAACCGTCGCCGGCCGGCCGGCCATTTCCTCGTAGCGTGCCTCGACGGATTCGCCGAGGAGCTCGATCTGCCGTCCCGCGTCGTTCACGTAGAACTCGCGCGTCACGTCGTGTCCGGCCCACTCCAGCAGCGACGCGACCGCGTCCCCGAGCGCCGCGCCACGACCATGGGCCACATGCAGCGGCCCCGTCGGGTTGGCGGAAACGAACTCCACGTTGACGCGGAGCGCGGGTGAAGCCTGTGTCCGTCCCCAGTCACGGCCCGCCTCGATGACCTCCGTCAGTCGGGGCCAGATGGATTGATCGGAGAGCCGGAAGTTCAGGAATCCCGGGCCCGCGACTTCCACCGCCGCGATGCCGGCGGCCGCGGGATCGATCAGTTCGCAGACGCGCGCCGCGAGTGCCCGGGGAGGCTGGCCCAGTCTCTTCGCGAGCACGAGCGCCGCGTTGGACGCCCAGTCTCCGTGCGTCGGATCCCGCGGCCGTTCCAACCCCGGGGAGAAGCCCTCCGGAGCCCCCGCGGCCGAAAGGGCGGATTCGAGCGCCTCGGAGAGCCGAGTCAGCCCGGCGTCGCGCGTCACGAGTCGGACCCGCCGTCCGGCGACCCGGAGGAGGCGCCATCGGACGTGGACGAGGCGCTTTCCGGCGACCCGGAGGAGGCATCGCCCGAGGCCTTGGCGGCCGCGGACTTCCCGCCGTCCTCCGGCGCCTGCCGATAGTCGGTGGCGTAGAAACCCGGCCCCTTGAAGACGATCCCGCCTCCCGACGAGATGAGCCGCTCCACCTGCTCTTCCCCACACAACGGACAGAGGCGGATCGCCGGGTCCGACATGCGCTGGAACCGCTCGAATTCGTGTCGACAACTGCGACATCTGTATTCGTACGTTGGCACTCGTGCCCCTGGATCCATCCGTGGAACGTCGACGTGCCCGCGGCGTTACGCCGCGGACCGCTAGCCGGGCCGGTATTCTCCCCACACCTCGCGCAGCGCGTGGCTGATCTCGCCCAGAGTCACGCGGCGCCTGGCGGCGTCGATCAGAACGGGCAGGAGGTTAGCATCTCCGGCCGCCGCTCGCCGGATCCCCGCCAGCGCCGCTTCCACGTCCGCGTCGCTCCTCTCCGCCCTGAGCCGCGTGAGCCGCAGGCGTTGTTCATCCGCCAGTCGAGCAAAATCCGGCGCCTTCGGCATTTCGACCGGTTCGGCATCCGCGTGCAGGTTCACGCCGACCACCTCGAGTTCGCCGCTCTCGATCGCCTCCTGATGGCGGCGGGCGGCGAGGTGGATCTCCTCCCTCATGTAGTCGATCGCCTGCACGGGGCCGCCCAGTTCCTCGACGCGAGCGAGATACTCCCGGGCCCGCGCCTCGATGTCGTCCGTGAGCGACTCCACGAAGTAGGAGCCCCCCAGGGGGTCGACGGTGTCTCCGACACCGGTTTCGGCCGCCAGGACCTGCTGCGTGCGGAGCGCGAGGCGGGCCGCGTCCGCTCCGGGAAGCGAGAGCGCTTCGTCGTAGCTGTTCGTGTGCAGCGACTGCGTCCCCCCCAGAACCGCGGAGAGCGCCTGAACGGCGACGCGCACGACGTTGTTCAACGGCTGTTGGGCCGTCAACGCCGCTCCCGACGTCTGGGTGTGGAACTTCAGTCGACAGCTCTCTTCCGCGGCTCCGAAGCGGTCCCGCATGAGCCGGGCCCACATGCGGCGGGCGGCGCGGAACTTTGCAACCTCTTCGAAGAACAGCCGGTCGGCCGAGAAGAAGAAGCTGAGCCCGGGAGCGAAGTCGTCGATCTCCAACCCACGCTCGATGGCGCGGCTCACGTACTCGAGACCGTTGGCGATCGTGAAGGCCAGCTCCTGGGCCGCCGTCGCGCCGGCCTCGCGAATGTGGTACCCACTGATGGAGATCGAGCGCCAGCGCGGCATCTTACGGGAGCAGAAGTCGAATACGTCCGTCACGAACCGGAGGCTGGGCTCCACCGGATAGATGTACGTCCCCCGCGCGATGAACTCCTTCAGCACGTCGTTCTGGAGCGTGCCCCGGAGGACGGCCGGATCGATACCCCGTTCCCGGGCCACGCCTGCGTACATCGCGAGGAGCACGGGCGCCGTGGCGTTGATCGTCATCGCCGTCGAGACGCGTTCGAGCGGGATCTCCTCGAACAGCCGGTGCATGTCTTCGATCGAGTCGATCGCCACGCCGACCCGTCCGACTTCTCCCCGCACCCTGGCATCGTCGGAGTCGTAGCCCATCTGAGTCGGAAGGTCGAAGGCAACGGAGAGACCGGTCTGTCCGGATTCCAGCAGATAGCGGAAGCGCGCGTTCGTCGCCGCGGCCGTGCCGAAGCCGGCGTACTGGCGCATCGTCCATAGCCGCCCGCGGTACATCGTGGGGTACACGCCGCGCGTGTAGGGGAACTCGCCGGGCAAGGCCCGATCCGGGTTCGCATCGCCCGCCTCGTAGACCGGATCGATTTCGGTCCCGCTCGTGGTGGAGAAGACCGGGCGCCGTGCGTTCACCGGGTCTCCGCCTCGAGCGTCACGAGAACCTGGTCGCGATCCACGACATCGCCGGCGCGGACCTCGATTTCGGCCACCGTTCCCGGTCCACGGGCGCGCAATTCGTTCTCCATCTTCATGGCTTCGATCACGACCAGTCCATCGCCGGCGCTCACGCGCTGCCCGGCTTCCGCGAGGACCCGCGTGATCAGCCCCGGCATCGGCGCGCGCAACTCCTGCGGTCCCCGCCCCCCCGCGCCCTGATCGGCCAGTGCGCGGAGCGCCCGGGTACGTTCGTCCTCCACCGTGACGTCGAAGGTCCGGCCGCGCACGGTCAGCCGCCACCCGGCGGGCGTCCGGCGCGCGAACACGCGGTGGTTCGCGCCATCCAGGGTGAGCTGGATTTCACCATCCGCCAGCCACGCGAACTCCGCTGCCCGCTCCGAACCGTTCAGGCGCAGCCCGGAGACCAGCCGTTCGACCTCGAAGCCCGCGCCATCCACCTCGACATGGTACTTCATGACGGCTTCACCACTCCCGATCCGCGCGCATCCACGCCGACAACCCGTTCGCTCCGTCGCGGGAGCGCCGCGCACCGCCGGCAACCACCCGCGGCCGATCCTCATCCGCGAGGAGCACCGCGGCCGCCATGGCCACGTCGCGCAGCCCGGGGTCCGCGGCCCCTCCGAGTCCGGGGTGCTCCTCCACGTACCGGATGGAGAGATCGTTCGCCCGGTAGTCGGCTTCGTCCATCACCGCGAGGTGCCAGGGGACCGTCGTCTCGACGCCGCCGATGACGAGCCCCTCGAGCGCGGACCGCATGCGCCGGATCGCAGCGTCCCGATCCGAGGCGTGGACGACCAGCTTGCCGAGCAGCGAGTCGTAGTGCGGACCGACGTCCGACCCGTTCCGGATCCCGCCATCCCAGCGTACGCCGGGCCCCGTCGGCACTTCGAGGCGGTCGATTCGACCCATGGATGGGAGGAATCCGGCGGCCGGATCCTCCGCGTTGATCCGGCACTCGATCGCGTGCCCGCGGGCGGTGGGCGGCTCGCCGCCGCCGAGCAACGGGAGCCCCCGTGCGACGCGCAGTTGCTGACGGACGAGGTCCACGCCGGTGACGAGTTCCGTCACGGGATGCTCGACCTGAATCCGGGTGTTCATTTCGAGGAAGAAGAACTCGCCCTCTTCGACCAGAAACTCGACCGTGCCCGCGCCGCGGTAGCCGACCGCCTCCGCCGCCCGCACGGCGACCTCCGCCATTCGGCGCCGGAGCGCATCATCGATCGCCGTGGACGGCGCTTCTTCGATCAGCTTCTGGTGTCGCCGCTGGATCGAGCACTCCCGCTCGCCGAAGTCCACGGTTCGCTCGTCGTCGGCGAGCACCTGGATCTCGATGTGCCGGGGGGAACCGAGGAAGCGCTCCGCGAACACGCGTCCGTCGCCGAAGGCGCTCTGCGCCTCCCGCGTCGCGCGCCCGAACGCTCCGGCCATCTGCTCCTCGTCGGAGACGACCTGCATGCCCTTGCCGCCCCCGCCGGCCGCCGCCTTCAGGAGGACGGGGAACCCGATCCGTTCAGCTTCGAGGATGGCGTCGCGCGCGGAATCGAGCGGGGCGCTGCCCGGTATCACGGGCACCCCGGCTCCCTCCATCCGGGCCCGGGCCTGCGTCTTGTCGCCCATGATTTCGATCGCGTCGGCGGGAGGTCCGATATGCACGAGACCCGCCGCTTCGACGGCGCGAGCGAAACCGGCGTTCTCGGCCAGAAAGCCGTACCCCGGATGGACCGCCCCCGCCCCCGTCTCCTCCGCGGCCGCGAGGAGCCTGTCGATCGACAGGTAGCTCTCCGCGGCGGCGGCCCCCCCGATCCGGACCGCCTCGCCCGCGAGAAGCACGTGGGGGGCCCGGCGATCCACATCGGAGTAGACCGCGACCGTCCCGAGGCCTTCCTCGTGGCACGCACGGATGATCCGAACCGCGATCTCGCCGCGGTTCGCGATCAGAACTTTGTCGAACATCCGGCCTCGGAGGGGTTCACAACGGGATATTGCCGTGCTTCCTGGGCGGGTTGCGATCGCGCTTCTCGGCCATGGCTTCGAGCCCCGAAACGAGACGCGCGCGCGTCTCGCGGGGGTCGATCACATCGTCGATGAACCCGCGTTCGGCGGCCAGATAGGGGTTGGCGAACTTCGCCCGATATTCCGCTTCGAGTTCGGCCGTGCGCGCCACGGGGTCCTCGGCCGCGGCAATCTCGCGCCGGAAGAGGACCTCCACCGCGCCCTTCGCGCCCATCACCGCGATCTCCGCGCTCGGCCAGGCGAGGTTGAGGTCGCCCCGGATATGCTTGGACGACATGACGTCGTACGCGCCGCCGTAGGCCTTGCGCGTGATGACGGTGAGCTTCGGCACCGTCGCCTCGCAGTACGCGAAGAGGAGCTTCGCGCCGTTTCGTATGATGCCCTCGTGCTCCTCCCTCAGTCCCGGGAGAAAGCCGGGCACATCCTCGAAGGTCACCAGCGGAACGTTGAACGCATCACAGAAGCGGACGAACCGCGCGGCCTTGATGCTCGCATCGCTGTCCAGGACGCCGGCGAGGACCGCGGGCTGGTTGCCGATGATGCCCACGGCGTTCCCCCCGAGTCGGGCGAAGCCCGTGATGATGTTGCGGGCGTACTCGGCGTGAACCTCCATCAGGCTGTCGGCGTCGACGACGCGACGGATGATGTCCAACATGTCGTACGGGAGCTTCGGGTCGTCGGGCACGATCTCGAGAAGCGCCGCGTCGGCCCGGTCCGCCGGGTCCGTCGTCTCCCGCCACGGGGGCGTCTCCTGGTTGTTCGAAGGCAGATAGGACAGGAGGCGGCGCACGGCCCCGAGCGCCTCGACCTCGGTCGCCGACCGGAAGTGTGCCACGCCGGACCGGCTCGCGTGCACGGCGGCGCCGCCGAGTTCGTCGAACGTCACGTCCTCGTGCGTCACCGTCTTCACGACGCCGGGGCCCGTGATGAACATGTGGCTCACTCCGTCCACCATGAACACGAAGTCCGTGATGGCGGGGCTGTAGACCGCGCCTCCGGAACATGGCCCCAGAATCGCGCTCAGTTGCGGGATCACGCCCGACGCCAGCGTGTTTCGGAGGAAGATGTCCGCGTAGCCGCCGAGCGAGGCGACCCCTTCCTGAATCCGTGCGCCACCCGAGTCGTTGATGCCGATGAAGGGGGTCCCGTTCCGCGTCGCGAGATCCAGGACCTTCACGATCTTGCCGGCGTGCGCTTCCGAGAGCGAGCCTCCGAAGACCGTAAAATCCTGGCTGAACACATAGACGGTCCGTCCGTCGATGCGGCCGTAGCCGGTGATGACGCCGTCGCCGGGGATGCGCCGATCTTCAAGCCCGAAGTCCGTGCAGCGGTGCTCGACGAAGCGGTCGAACTCCACGAAGCTCCCCTCGTCGAGGAGGATCTCGAGGCGCTCCCTGGCGCCCAGCTTGCCGCGCGCGTGCTGGCGGGCGAGCCGATCCGGGTCCCCGCGCGCGGCCCGCTCGGATCGGGCCTCGAGTTCGGCCACCTTCTCGCGCATGCTCACCGGATGCTCGCCGTTCGCACCCGGGACCGCGTGTCCGCGCGCAGGGTGTCCACGCGCAGCGAGTCACGCGGCGCAAAGGGAGACGGCGCCGCACGCACCTCTGCCAGCCAGGTGAGAAGTTCCTCTCTGTCCGCCTCCACGGGCGAACCGTCCACCAGCATGCGGATCTCCGTGGAGCGCCGTACGACCGACCGCTCGGCAACGGGACGCAGACGGCCCGTAACGCCCTCGACTTCCGGTCCCGATTCGAGGTATGCCGCGAGCGCGGCCGGGATCGGCAGTCTCGCGCCATCGAGAGCGGAAAGAACCAGGAGCGTCGCATCGTGTGCCAGAGCCGGCATAATGTTGTCCCGCAACGCCTTTCGGTATCGTCTCTCATAATCCGCGACGAATCGCCGCCACGGCGTACCCGGGCTGACGCGGTCCGTCGCGAGACCGATCACGCGATGGTCCGTCGCGAAGCGTTCGAGGCGGCGCAACGCGGCCGGCTCGGCCCAGGCCCCGCTCCCCATCACGATCACGTTGTAGAGCCCGTAATAGAAGAGTTGAGGCGCGATGGCGAGGACGCCGGACACGGACGCCGCCGGCGCGAAGACGACGTCGGGCTCCGAGGCCGCGACGGCTTCGATGGGTGCCTGGAAGGTCGTGACCCCGGGATCGTAGCGTTCGTGCCCCACGAGCAGGCCGCCGTTCTCCCGGATCGTTCGCGTGAACGCATCGATCGCGCCTCCGAGCCCGACCCCATCCGGCTCGAGGACGGCGACCCGGCGGAGCCGCAGATCCTCCAGCGTCCAGCGCGCCAGTTCCCGCGCCACATCCGAGACGCGCGTCCCCGCATCGTAGAGCGTATAGGTCGCCGACGCGGGCCTCAGCACGTCCGTCGCCGTGGGGCTGATGATCGGCAATCTCTGATTCCCGCGGGCCCGCGACGCCGCCGCGAACGACTCGGAGCGAAGCGGACCCAGGATCGCGACCACGTCCTGTCCTTCGAGCGACCGCACGAGACCCGCCGTGTTCTCCGGATTCGATTCGTCATCGACGAAGATGAGTTCGACATCGAAGCCGGCCGGGCGCTCGTCACGGTATCGCTCGACCGCGAGTTCGATCCCCTCGCGCAGCACCCGGCCCAGAGCCGCGAGGTCCCCCGTGAGCGGGAGGATCGCGCCGATGCGCGCGCTGCCGCTGCCGAGATCCGTTCCCGCTTCGACGATCATCTCCGCCGTGACCCGCTCCGGTTCGGCGGGCTCCCCCTCCAGGACGCGGGCGGCCAGACGCCTCGCTTCGTCCCCCTGCTCCTCGACGATGAGCAGGCGGATGAGTTGGGTATGAACGATCGCGGCCGCAGCCGTCTCCGGCGGGAAGTTCCCGGTCAACGAGCGTAATTCCTGGGTCGTGAGGGCGCCGGTCAACCGGCGGAGATCCTCCGCGCCCATCGTCTCCAGTCCCTGGGGCGCGGAGAGGATCGCAGCGACCGCTTCGGGCTCGCGGCCGGTGTCGGAGAGGATCCGAACCAGTCGCTCCAGAGTGGCCGTTCCCAGGGTTGAGGCGGGCCCCCGCGCGAGGAGCCTGCCGTAACGATCCGCGGCGGCGCCCGGGAGCCTCTGTGCCTCCAGCGCCCGACCCGCCACGGAGAGGGCCCGGTTCGCGAGGCCCCGGAGAGATCCCAGTTCACGCCATGCGGCGTCGAGGGAGTCCGCGCGCGCCGCGGCGGCGGCGAAGCGTCCCTGCTCGTAGTCGGACTCGGCGAGGCGGAGTGCGGCCTGCGCCCCTTCCCGATCCACGGTGCTCGACGTGGCCATCTCGACGGGTGGGTTGCCGGCGATGAACGCACAACCCGCGGCCGCGACCAGCACGGCGCCGCAACCGAGGGCTACGCGTCTCCGCGCTGCCCTGCGCCGCTCGCGGAAGGGGCTACTCCCCTGCCTCACCACCGGAATCGGACTGCTCCCCCTCGTCCGTGTCATCCGCCGCGGAGCCCGACTTCGACGCCGCCATGTTCTCGTACTCTACCTCTTCGGCGGCGTACGGGACATCGGGTGCGTCCACGACGGCAAGAACGATGCGACGGTTGATGGGATCCGTCTCGAGTACGCGCAGTTCCAGCCGATGTCCCTCGTCAAAGTGGTCGGCGGGCTCGGTGACCGGCGCCTCCACCCCGAGTTGCGAGATCGGCACGAATCCTTCGAGATCGCTCCCGAGGTCCACGACGACGCCCTTCTCGAGCAGACGCGTGATCGAGCCCGCCACTTCCCGTCCCGGCTGGTACGCCTGCGCAAGCTGATACCAGGGATCTTCCTGCACCTGCTTCAAACCGAGGGAGATCCGCTTCTGGTCGGGATCGATCGAGAGCACGACGACATCGACCTCCTCCCCCTTCCGGAGCACCTCGGCCGGATGCTGCACCCGCCGCGTCCAGCTCATGTCGGAGATATGGACGAGGCCGTCGATTCCCGCCTCGACCTCCACGAAGGCGCCGAAGGACGTGAGGTTGCGGACCAGCCCGCGGATCTTCGTCCCCGGCGGGTACTGCGCCGGCAGCGCCAACCACGGGTCCTCCTCCACCTGCTTCATCCCGAGCGAGATCTTCTGTGCCTCCTCATCGACGCGCAGCACGACGCATTCGACCTTGTCGTTGATGCCGACGAGCTGGGAGGGATGGCGGACGTTGCGGGTCCAAGACATCTCGGAGATGTGGACGAGACCCTCGATCCCGCGCTCGAGTTCGACGAAGGCGCCGTAGTTCGTAATCGAGACGACCCGGCCCAGCACGCGCGTCCCGACCGGGTACTTCTCGGCCACGTTCTTCCAGGGGTACTCCTGAAGCTGCTTGAGGCCGAGCGAGATCCTCTCCCGGTCCCAGTCGATGTCGAGGATCTTGATCTCGAGCGACTGGCCGATCTCGCAGACTTCCGACGGATGGCCGATGCGCCCCCAGGACATGTCGGTGATGTGGAGGAGGCCGTCCATCCCGCCGAGGTCGATGAAAGCGCCGAAGTCCGTGATGTTCTTGACGATGCCGGGGCGCACGTCGCCCACGGACAGCTCCTTCTTGAGTTCCTCTCGCTTCCCTGCCCGCTCCTCTTCGAGAAGGACGCGACGGCTCACCACGATGTTCCGGCGGCGCTTGTTGAGCTTGAGGATCTTGAAGTCGTATTCGTCGCCCAGAAGGTCGTCGACGTTGGGTACGCGGCGAAGCGCGATCTGGGATCCGGGCAGGAACGCGTCGACCCCCATGAGATCGACCGTCACGCCACCCTTGATCTTCCGCTTGATGCGCCCCTGCACGGGACGGTTGTTGTCGAAGGCGTCCTTGATCTTCTCCCAGACGCGGAGGAAATCCGCCTTCTTCTTCGAGAGGACGACGACGCCTTCCTCATCCTCGAGGCTCTCGAGGAGGACATCGACGGAATCGCCCATCTCAACTTCGTCCGGATCCGCGAACTCTTCGAGCGGGACGGCTCCTTCGGACTTGAAGCCGACATCCAGGATGATGTCCGTCTCCGTCTTTCCGATGACCTGCGCGGAGACGATCTCACCTTCGGTGATGCGACTGAGGGTGTCCTCGTAGAGCGCGTAGAGTTCGGCGTACTCGGCCTGATCGTGCTGGGAGTCATCCCGGGGATCCGCATCGAGATCCAGATCGATGGCACTGGGCTCGAAAGCGGCCGGCGGCGTCGCGACGGCCACCTCCACCTCTTCCTGAGCGGCGTCGTCGATTTCCGTCGACGCGTCCGTGGTCTCGGGGATGTCCGTCTCGGGGACTTCGGTCTCGGGGACTTCGGTCTGAGGGTTCGTGTCGTCGGGCATAGGGAATCAAGCTCCCGCGCGGGGCCAACGGTGCGTCCCGCCGGGCCTCGTGGCAAAAAAGAATCGACCCCGACCGAGCATCACCATCTCCGCCCAGCCGCCGGCCGATCCCCTGGTGTCGGGTCTCCACAGGATCCGGGGCGAAGCGCCACTTTTTCCGCCACGGTCCTCGAACAGTAGGCTAACTTAGATTCGCGCTGGGGGAGCGTCAACGGAAAGCGGAGGCCGCAAGCTCGAGGATCGCGTCCACGACGCGGCCCGGGGACATGGAGGTCGTGTCGATCTCGATCGCGTCGGGCGCTCGCCGGAGCGGGGACAGGGGACGCGATCGATCCAGCCGGTCGCGCGCCTCGATCCGCCGGACCTCGCGCTCGAGGTCGTCCTCCGTGAAGGGAGCGGCGCGCTGGCGCAGTCGACGGCGGGCTCTCTCGCCGACGTCCGCCACGAGGAAGACCTTTAGCTCCGCGTCGGGGAAGACGGCGGTGCCGATGTCGCGTCCCTCGCAGACGATCTCGTGGCGGCGGCCCGCCCGGCGCAGCCGCTCCAGCACGACATCCCGAACCGCCGGAAGCGTGGAAACGGCGGACACCCGCGCGGTCACCTCGGACGATTCGAGACCGCGGCCGGGCCGGGTCCCCGCAACGGATACATCGAACCCGTCGTCCGCGGGGACGAGATCGACGTCGAGCCCGGGCACCGCAGCCTCGATCGACGGCTCGTCTTCGGCGATGCCCCTGTCGAGCGCCCACCAGGTGATCGCCCGGTAGAGCAGTCCGGAGTTCACATGCACGAAGCCGAGTCGTCGGGCCACGCTCCGCGCCGTACTGCTCTTGCCGGAAGCGGCGGGGCCGTCCACCGCGATCACCCGTCCCGTTCGCGGAAGAGACCCTCCGCGTGAACCGCGACGGAAAGGCTCCAGGGCGTCCCAGAAATCCGGATACGAGACGTCCGCGCACGCCTGGTCGTCGATCCGCAGGTCGGCGTCTCCCGCCGCGTCGAGAACCCCGAACGCCATGGCGATCCGGTGGTCGCCGTGCGCGTCGACATCGCCGCGCAGCCGCCCGGCACGGCCCTGGATCGTGAGGCCGTCCGGCCTTTCCTCCACGACGACGCCGAGTTTCCCGAGCGTCCGGGCCAGAACGGCGAGGCGGTCGCTCTCCTTCACGCGCAACTCGGCGGCGTCGCGAATTTCCGAACGGCCCCGCGCTCGGGCGGCGAGGACGGCGAGGAGCGGAATCTCGTCGATCACGCGCGGGATCAGGTCGCCGCCGATCGAGAACGCCCGCAGGTCGTCGGGGGGATGCACGGTCCACGCCTCCCGCGGTTCCCCGCCCTCCGTCGGTGCGGGGTCCCGGTCGACGCCGGCCCCCATCTCTTCGAGCACGGAAAGAAATCCGATGCGGCCGGGGTTGGCCGCCACGTCCGCCACCCTCACCGTGCGGCCGCCGAGGAGCGCCGCCCCGATGAGGAAGGCCGCCGAGGACGGATCGCCGGGAACGGTCATGCGGAGACCCTCGAGCGCACCCTCCCAATCCGATGGATCGAAGCGCACCTCCCCCGCCCCGGTCCGCCCGGGGTCGAATGCGAGCGGCACCCCCATCCCGGCCAGCATGCGCTCGGTGTGGTCCCGGGAGAGGGCGGGCTCGCTGACCTCGACCCGGACGCGGGCCAGCACGCCGGCGAGAAGGATGGCCGACTTGACCTGGGCGCTGGCGACCCGGCCGCGGTGGCGCAGCGTCCTCAACGTCCCCGTGGCTCGCCCTCGAAACCGCACGGGAAGGCGCTCCGGCTCCCCGTCGTACTCGACCCGTGTCCCCATGGCCTGCAGCGGATAGATGACGCGGCGCATGGGACGGCTGCGAAGCGATGGATCGCCATCCAGGACGGCCGCGACGCCGGAACCCGCCAGGATCCCGGCGAGGAGGCGCGCCGTCGTCCCGCTGTTCCCGCAGTCGAGCCGCGGAGCCGAGGTAACGTCGAGCCCGCCGCCCGCACAGCGGATCGTGAGGCCGCGCCCCTCCTCCTCCTCACACTCGACGGCGGCACCGAGCCGCTGCATCGCTCGCACGCTGGCGCGCACATCGGCGCCGTCCGAGAGACCGCGCACGACGGAGGCCGACGAGGCGAGCGGCGCGATTAGCGCGGCGCGGTGGGAGATCGACTTGTCCCCGGGTACGCGCACCCGGATCAAGGGTCCGGATCTCCGGGCTCCGCGTCAGCGAAGGAGACGTCGGTGGACCAGCCGTCGCGCGCGAGTTCCGCCCGGGGGAAGACGGTGCGCGCCTCCTCGAGCAGTTGTGCCGGCCGCTCGGCGTAGCGGGCGCTGATGTGCGTCAGAACGAGCCGCCGCACGCCCGCCTCGCGCGCGACCCGGGCCGCGGCGGCGGCGGTGGAGTGGCCGGTTTCCTGCGCCCGACCCCGTTCCTCCTCCGTGAACGTCGCCTCATGCACGAGGACGTCGGCGTCGCGCGAGACCCGGACGGTTTCGGCGGAGGGACGCGTGTCCCCCGTGTACACGACCTTCCTGCCCGGCCGCGGCGGACCCACGAGCTCCGCGGGGTGGACGCGCCGACCGTCCTCGAGATCCACACTCTCCCCGCGATGAAGACGGCCGAAGAGCGGACCCTCGGGGACCCCCATTTCACGGGCCGCCGCCACATCGAACCTTCCGGGACGGACATCCTCGATCAGGGCGTATCCGAGCGAGCGCCGGGTATGCTCGGTCGCGAATGCCTCCAACCGAAAACCGTCCCCTTCGACCGCCTCGCCCGCCCGGAGTTCGTGCACGGTCGCGTCGAAGGCCAGACGATCCCCTCCCAGGTCCCGGAGCGCGCGGATCGTCTCGCCCGTCCCGTGCGGCGTCCAGATCCGGAGCCGCTCATTGCGCCCCTGGAGGCTCATCGTGCGGAGCAGGCCCGCGAGCCCCAGGTAGTGGTCGGAGTGAAGGTGCGTGATGAGGATGTCGTCGAGGGAAAAGCCCACCCCGTACCGCATCATCTGCCGTTGCGTCCCCTCGCCGCAGTCGAGAAGAAACAACCGCCCCCCGCGCTTCAGGGCGAGCGACGAAACGTTCCGCGACACCGTCGGCCGCGAGGAAGCCGTTCCGAGAAACGTCAGTCGGAGGATGGCGCGACTCCTTCGGGGGCGCCAAGGCGCGCGATCAGTTCCGCGTCCGACATCTCGGAGAGCGTGGCGCCGTTCAACTCCACCACCGGGCGATGCGCGCTGACGCAGCACAGCCGGAGGCCTACCGTATCCGCCGCGCTCCCCCCCTCCGCCCAGACCGGCCCCATGCTCCGGGCAAGCCAGATCGCTCCGTCGCCATCGACGACCCGGCGCTCGGTCGCCGTGAGCGGTCGTCCCGCCTCCCACAACGCGCGGAAGGCCTCGTCGTCGAGGTCCGACACGGCGAGTCCGGCGGGAAGCGCCGTCCGTCGGTCCGCCACCTCCGGGTCGTCGCAGACGAAGTAGCCGAGCCCGAGGCCGGATGGCGCGCGGGCGGCCTCGTACACCGTCCACGATGCGCCATCGATCGTGCCCGAGCGCCGCGGGCGAGCGCCTCCGCCCGTCATGCCGACACCCCGCCGTACACGCCGCGCGTCACCGTTTCGCCGCGGGGTGCCGCGCTCTCACGGCTCGCCAGGGCCTCGCTTGCGGCCTGCTCGATTTCCGCCTCCACTTCCCGCTCCACCAATGCCAGCTTCCGGAGGTTCCGGTCTCGCAGGCTGCCGGCGCCGGCGACTCCGAGGTCGATCCCCGCCAGGTACTCTTCATAGAGTCCGATCGGGTCGCGCCGCCCCCAGTGCCGGAACAGCTCACGTGAAAAGATGGCCCGGGCCTCGCGCACGTCGTGCGTCGCGTGCCCTCCCATGCGGAAGGTACGCGCTTCGATGAGTTGCGGACCCTCTCCCCGCCGGCAGCGTTCGGCGGCCACGCGCGTTGCCGCGTAGACCTCGAGCACATGGTTCCCGTCCACCGATTCGGAAGGGATCCCGTACGCCGCGCCCCAAGCCGCGAAATCGGGCGGCACGTGGTGCTGATCCAGCCGCGTACCCAGCGCCACCTGGTTGTTCTGGATGATGAAAACGATCGGCAGCCCGAGCGATGCCGCGAAGGCGAACGCCTCGTGCGCCTCGCCGTGTTTCGTCGCGCCGTCTCCGACCCAGGTCAGCGCCACGCGGGGCTCTCCGCGAATCCGGAACGCGAGGGCGAACCCGTTCATGACCGTCGACAGCGTGGCGACCATGCTGATGGGCGGGCACACGCCGTAGCGCAGATCCCCCAGGTGCAGATCCCGTCCCTCCGCGGGGGCGTCCGCCGTCCCGAGGTAGGTGCGGAACACCTCCGCCATCGGCATGCCCATCTCGTGGTTCGCCCCCTGGTTGCGGATCATGGGACCCACGATGTCCCCCTCGGAACCGCGGCGGTCGAGCGCGTTCACCGCCCCAACCGTTACGGCTTCCTCTCCGGTACCGAGCCACGCCTTCGAGATCACGCCCTGCTTCACCCACCTCGTGAGCGCGATATCGCTGAGGCGGAAGCGGAGGAGTCCCCGATACAGGGCGATGTACGCCTCGGGAGGGAGCGCGGCGATCTCTCGCTCGCGGGCGTCGTCCGCACGGATGCGCGACCTGTACTCCTCGAGGAGTTCGGGGTCCGGCTGCCAGGAGACGTACTCAGGGGGGTCGTAGGCCGAGTATCGACGCATCGTCCAGGTCCTCGTGGTCCGGCAGGCCGGAAAGCGGCCCGTCGCGCGGCACATCCTAAGCCTTCGCCCCGGACCGCGCGAACCGATAATCTACGGGTGGGACACCACGCGGCCGAAGTGCCGCGCCATGCGACCGAGGCGCCAAGATGAACCCAGGTCGAGCCCTGGCGGAGGAGTTCGTATGAAGCCGTGCCGGCGCTGCCGGTGCAACGTGCCGGACGCGACGAAAATCTGTCCTCATTGCCGCGCCCCGCAGCGACGCGGCGACCGCACGCCGCAGATGGTGCTCGGATTCGTCGCGGTCGCCGCCGCCGCGTTGGCGGCGCTCGGGTCCTGTCCGAGCCTCGCCGGGCAGCCGCCGGGCGGGTCGCTGCGGACGGAGCCGCCGACAATCGCACGCCTGCGCTACGACGGCGGGGGCGACTGGTACGCGAACCCCTCGAGCCTCGACAACCTCCTCGAGCAGATCCGATCCCGGACGGGGATTCCGGTCGCCGGCCGGCCCGCGGAGGTGGGCGCCGCGGATCCCGACCTCGCCGACCACCCGTACCTGTACGCGACGGGACACGGGAACATGTCCTTCACGGCGCTCGAGATCGAACGGTTGCGCGCCTACCTGTACGGGGGCGGCTTCCTCCACGTGGACGACAACTACGGCCTGGACGAGTCCTTTCGCCGGGAGATTGCCCGCCTCTTCCCGGACCTTCCCCTCGCCGAAGTGCCGCTCGAGCACAGCATCTACCGGATCTTTTACGAGATGCCGGACGGCCTGCCCAAGATTCACGAGCACGACGGGAATCCCGCGCAGGGGTTCGGCATCTTCCTCGATGGCCGCCTCGCGGTCTACTACAGCTTCGAATCCGATCTGGGGGACGGCTGGGAAGACGAGGGAGTTCACGGGGACGCGCCCGAGGTGCGGGAATCCGCGATCAGGATGGGCGTGAACCTCTTCCTCTACGCGCTCTCCGCGACCCCCGCCCGCTGACGGCCCGACACCCGCTGACGGCTCGAAATCAGGCGCCGAACTTGCCGAAGATCGCCATCAATCCGACCACGACGGCCGTGGCGATGAAGACCCCCCAGGCGAAGATGGCCGTAAGAACGGGGCCGTCGGATTTCAGGTGCATGAAGAACATCGCGACGAGCGCGAACTTCGCCGCCATCATCACGAGGAGGATTGGAATGAGCACGGGGGCAAGCGCCTCGATGTAGAACACCATCACCTCGAGCGCCGTCAGCGCGGCGAGGATCACCGCGATGGCGACGTAGAGGCGCGTGCTCGGGTGCGATTCGGCGGAGTGGCGACTCACGTGTGCCTCACACCAGCAGGTAGATGAGGGTGAAGAGGATAATCCACACGACGTCCACGAAGTGCCAGTAGAGACCGGCGATCTCCACCGTCTCCGCATGGCGGGCGTCGAGCTTCCCGTTCACCGTCCTCACGAGGAGCGTGCTCAGCCAGATCACGCCTCCAGCGACGTGGGCCCCGTGCGTTCCCGTCAGGACGAAGAAGGTCGACGAGAAGAGGTTCCTCGACAGCGGCAGCCCCTCGTGAACGAAGTGGCTGAACTCGTAGTACTGGCCGCCGAGGAAGATCAGGCCGAATAGCGCCGTCAGGCCGAGCCACAGCTTCGTCGCCCGCAGGTCGTTTCTCTGCACCGCCGCGAGCGCGAGCACCATCATGAGGCTGCTCATCAGGAGCACGAAGGTCGTGACGGTGATGAACGGGATGTTCAGGAGGTCGTGCGGATAGGGCGGCACGAGGTTCCGACCGCGATAGATCATGTACGTGGCGATCAGCGTGCCGAAGAGCATGCACTCGGACCCGATGAAGGTCCACATCGCGAGCTTGCGGTTCGGGATTCCCGTCGAGGTCGGCCCCTCCATCAGTGGGCCAGCGGATCGCTAGGGGATGAAATCCCGGCAGGAATTCGTCTAAGTCTAACTAGGACTGCACGATCTGCGTTTCCTGCCGTAGTACTGGACCCTACTGGACCGTGCCGCGAAGGCGGGAAGAATGGACTTGATTGGCGGGATTCGTAGCCATGGTCAAAGCCCGTGCTTCGGAAGGCCAAAGCAGGACAGCGGGCCGCTTGCTGATTGGCCGCACGCAACTCCGGTCTACACAAGGAACACTCTCATGGCCTCGTCGCCGAGGTGGTTGATCACCTTGACTGCAATCCGGCCAGAAGCAGGCTTGGAGAACGGTCGCGAGACGCTACGGCGGAGCGTGGCCCAAGCCTCCTGATCGATCTCGGCCTTGAGTGTCGTCTTCAGCGCTTTGTAGGGATCGTTGGCGCCGAGAAAGTACGCTTGACGGACGAAGAAACTCTCCTCGTTGTAGTCCGTGTCGATGAACCAGCACGCGATTCCATCCGTGTCGTCGGCACGGATCTCACCAGTGCTTGGGTGGAAGACATCGACGCCCTTGATCTCCGCTTGGATCTTCCCATCGCCCACATCTTGGATCTCGATGTCGGGCTCACCAAAGACCACGAAGAGGTTGCCCTTCCCGGTGTTCTTGAGTTCGTCCGCCATGTGGAGATCGGCGTTCATGCGAGCCTTGATGATCGGGACCCGGCCGAGCTTGGCGAAATCCGCCGACTGGGCGTCGTAGTTGAACGCGCACGCGACCAAGGTGTCGAATCCGGCCTCTGCGGCCTCTCGCGCCGCAGCTGCGAGGTCCGGGCGGGAGACCGTGCCGAACTCAGGACCGATCAGGACGCCCGCCCGCTTCACTCGGTTCCCCTCAAGGTACTGACCCACCGCACATACGTGCTCGCCCGGCCACCCGACGAGCCCGGTAAAGTCAACCCGGTCGCTTCGGTGGGCCTGCTGGACACCGGCAGTGCGCAACTGGTCGAGAATCATCCCGGCGAAGTCAGGTACTACGCCCGAGGTCGGTCCCGACCGCTCCGCCAAGCCGACCAATTCGTCGTCGACACCCACGGGTAGCATTCGGTGCGGAGACAAGCTCTCGACCGTGAAAGGGCCAGCAACCCGCACGACGTTCTTGGCCAGATGGGGTTTGTCGTACAGGAACTCGAAGGGTGCCTTGGCCGCGATGGATGCGTCGATCTCCTTCTGTCGAGCGATGCGGGCACTCCACCATCTGCTGTGAACTTCCTGAACCTTGGGCGGCCAAGATTCCTCCGGCTCTCTGGGAATCTCCCATTCCTGCAACTGGGTTTCAAGCAACGCGTTCAAGTTCTCCCGAAGGGGATCCAAGGTCTCCCGATGCTCCTCCCAAATAACGTCGATCTCCGCATTGTGAGCGATTTGCTTCAGCGTGATGTGCGGCACTCGCTCGTAGACGAATCCCTGTCGAATGCGACCGTAGGTAGGCTGTTCCGACGGTGTCCGGCGCGAGATTTCTGCCTCCTTGCGCTGACCCTCGGGACTGTCGGCGAGGAGGTAGTAGGGATAGCGGGCACCCATGATGCGGGCGCGTGCTAGGGCGAGCGCCACGCGAGAGGTGTCGATCATGATCCAGCGTCGGCCCCACTGCTCCGCGACGTAGGCTGTGGTGCCCGAGCCACAAGTCGGATCGAGGACGAGGTCGCCGGGATCAGTGGTCATCAGAATGCAGCGTTGGACGGCTTCGGTAGCAGTCTGAACCACGTAGACCTTGGGATCGGTTCGACTCTGAACACCGCCAACATCGAGCCACACGTTGGTTCTAGGGAACGCGGCGAAGTCGTCCAAGAAGCGGACGTAGGCAAGGGAGTTACCCTCCTGCGCGACGCGTCCGCTTCTCGCGAGCCGACCGAGGCCATCAACGGTCGTCTTCCAATGGAGCCCTTTAGGCGGAAGCCAAGTCCGTCCTCTAAAGGAGAACTGTTGTTCTACATCGGCCCCGGACGCGCCCTGTGCGGTTAGCTGATCTAACCGCACAGGGCGCGTCCGGGGTTCGATTGCGAAACAACTCAGTGCTCCGAAGGACGAGGCGGGCCTATACTTGGAAGCCCCAGCCCCACCCATCACCTTCTTCTCGACCAAGGCGCGGAACTTCATCTCTGGACGTGACTTCGCGTACCAAACGAGGTAATCGCAGACCGATGCGAGATGCCGGGAAGAGAACCCTGTGGTCTTCGCGTAGGAGATCAAGCTGACGAAGTTTTCCTCACCGAACACCTCGTCCATCAGCGCCCGCAGGCGATGCACGTTCTCATCCCCAATCTGAACGAATATCGATCCGCTTTCCGACAGGAGGTCCCGAGCGGCGGACAGTCGATCCCGGAGGTAGGTGAGATACGAGTGGACGCCATCCCGCCAAGTGTCTCGGAACGCCTTGACCTGCTCGGGTTCGCGGGTGATGTGCTTCCGGTTGCCGTCCTTTACGTCGCGGCTCGTCGTGGACCACTGGAAGTTGGAGTTGAACTTGATCCCGTAAGGCGGATCGAAGTAGATGCACTGGACCTTGCCGCGCAGATCCTCGCGCTCGGCGAGCGAAGCCAAGACGTGGAGGCTGTCGCCCAGAATCATCCGGTTGGACCAGTTGGCGTCGTGCTCGTAGAAATCCGTGGAGCCAGCCTCGGGTGGCAGGCCGTTGAAGTCGGCGAACAGGTCGATGGCCTCGTCAGGTGGTCCGGCGTCCTTGGCATGTTGAACGAGGTCGTCGATCAGGACCTTGGGATGCACCTTCTCCTGAATGTAGAGAGGCGCGGCTTGGGCGATCAGGTCGCCATCGTCCTGTTCGTCCTTGCCACGCCAGACGAGTTGGGGGTCCAAGTCGCGGTTGCGGCGCTGGTACGCAACCTCGATGGGCGTCCGTTCGTCCTCGGCCATCACAGCCCGGAACTCAGCCGTGGGAATGTTCTTTCGGCTGTCCTCAGCGTGCCTGATGGATTCGACCTTCTTGGGTGCCTTCTTGCGAGCCATGGCTGCTATGAGTCGTCTCGGGGGAACGCCGCACCGAATCGGGCGGCAAGGGAACGAAGCGATCTGTCGCCGGTCCAAAGACGTGAACCTCGTCGGACAACGACCGCATGAAGTAGATGAGCGTCGATGAACCCGATTCCCGCCCCGGCCAGCCGCTCGGCCTCGATCCAGCCGATCACCTCTGCGTGATCCCAGGCCTCGATTCGGGGCAGGTCACGCCAAGAACGCAGGTGGTCGCCGCGGTTCTTGAAACGACCGCAGGCAAGTTCACCGAGGACCATCGGGTGCATCAGAACCCTGGAGGCTCCGAGAAGCTTCGTGAGCATTGGGTGCGGGTGCCGCAGGTGATTGATCCACACGTTGGTGTCCACGAGGATCATGCCCAAGGCCGACGCCGCGGAATAAACTCCGCCTCGGGATCGGAGCCGCCTGCACGGATCAACGCTTCTTCTGCGGACATCTCCCGCTCTTCCGTCGCGGTTCGCATCACATCCTCTAGCTTCGCCGGGATCGCGGTCCCTAGATCGGATCCCAACTCGAACACGTCCCGGAACTCGGCGAATGACCATCTACCGTACCCGCCATGGCGGTTGATGCCCGGAACCCAGTAGTTCTCCATCGTGGCCTTCTTGTCCTTGGCGTCTTCGCGCCGGTATCCCTTGATCTCGACGATCAGGTGCAGCGGATCTTCTCTTCCTCGTCCGTCGTTGACGAGTACGACGAAATCGGGGATGTACGTCCGCTTCTCCGAACCGTGACGGTAGGGCACTTCCAGTCCAAGGTTGTGGTTCTTCACGTAGGCCAGCACCTTCGGGTGGGCCTCCACCACCCGACAGAACTCGCCTTCCCAAGAGCTGTCGAGAATGGCCCAGTTGACGTGACAGAAGCGCGCGTCGGTCCTGTAGCGTTGGGTCTTCGTCGTCTCGAAACGGACGTGAGCGGTGGAGCCCTCGGGATTGTAGGGATCGAGCAGGGCTTTGACCTGCGCCGTCCCGTTCGACTCAAGGATGGCCGCCGTGATGCGTTGGCAGGCGAGATCCGCCAACTCGCGATAGAGGAGTTGGCCGTGATGCGTGTCTCCGGTGCAACGCAAACACGTGTCCAGCCAACGGCGGGCGATCTGCTTGAGTTGCCCGAACAGGTAGAGCTTGGGGCTCTCTCCCTCATCGCGCCACTTCGTATAGAGCAGGTGCTTCGTGAGGTAATAGGTCACTGTGGCGCGCCGCCCTTCGAGGTGTTCGAGCGTCAGGTCCACGCCCTCTCCCACGATTCCCTCGTTCTTCGTGATGGACGGTCCCACGAGCTCGGGCGTCAACTTGAGGTTCGAGACCTCGGAGAAGCTTGCCGTGAGTCGCTCCTCGGGCAGTTCGACGCGGTATCCGATGACTCGGGGAAAGCGGATCTCGCGCTCGTCGCGCTCTGGACGCACCGCGCGGACCGTGATCGTCTCCTTCGGCGGTTTCGGCCGCACGACGACGGGTTTCGCCGTGAAGTCGAACGGGATGCCGAGCACGTCTGCGTACTCGACATCGAATAGCCCCTCGTCATTCAGATCGTAGGACTGCCGCCGGAGCGCGCGCCCGACGGCTTGCTCGCACAGCAACTGGGTGCCGAACGCCCGCAGGCCGAGCACGTGCGTCACCGTGTTCGCGTCCCAGCCCTCTGTCAGCATGGACACTGAGACGACGCAACGGATCGAGTCGCCCAGCCGACGCCGCTTTCCGACCGTGTTCATAACCTCGCGCAGCAGATCCTGGTCGGTGATGTTCTCACCGGCGTGTCGGTCGCCCGTGCGCGCGATCCTCTCGCGGCGAAAGCGCTCGATCTCGTCGGCTGCCATCCGGCGGAACTTGAGGTCGAGCGCATCCCCGGATTCGAGTTGGCGGCTGTCGATCAGAAGTGTCCGGGGGCGCGGCAAGCGCTGGCCGTTCTCGTCGAAGTTCCGGAACAGTGCCAACCGGCCGTTGTCGATGGCAGAGGTACCGTCCAAGTTTGTGCGCTCGAAGCCCGAGATGTAGTCGTACACGAGCTTCGATGTCGAAGTGTTGTTGCACACGATGATGAAGCACGGCGGAACCCTGATACCCGCCTTCTCCCACGCCTCGAAGGTCCGCTCGTAGTGACCGTACAGGGCATCGAGCGCCGACTTCAGGTCGAGCGGCAGACTCAGCGGATCGAGCGCCCCGGCCTTCCCGCGCCCCTTCTTCGGCATCTTTCGCCCAACGTGCTCCCACAGATTCCGGAAGCGGGGCATGTCGTACCCGGGGACGTTGTCCGCAACCGGCACTCGGGGGAGCTTGACGATCCCGCACTCGATCGCGTCCATGAGCGAGAAGTCGCTCATCGTCCACGGAAAAAGCGTGCCCTCTGCGTAGCCCGAGCCACGCAGGAAAAAGGGGGTGGCCGAGAGGTCCATGACTCGGCTTATACCGATCTTGCGTTCGACTGCTTCGAGCCCGGAGACCCAGAGCCGCGCAGCTTCCGTGTTCTCCTTGGCTTCCTTCCTGTCGTCGCCCTTGAGCATGCGCTCGTCACGGCTGCCCGGCTTTTCGCGGTAGCAGTGATGGGCCTCGTCGTTAAGGACCATGATCCGTTTCATGGCCATGAGTTTGGGCATGACGCGCCGGATCATCTGGCCGGTGCTCTCCGTCGTTTCCGGTGCGGGTCCCCGCCCCTGAAGCAGCGCGCGGCTGCCCTTGGAGAGCTTCATCCGCTCGCGAAGCTTGAAGGCGTGGTAGTTCGTGATGACGATCTTCGCGTGCGTCAGGTCCGGAAGCATGTCCCCCGGAACCAGTTCCCGATCCTCGTAATAGCTGTCCGGATCGTTGGGTTGAAGCACCCGGAGACGGTCACGGATCGTGATCCCGGGGGTCACCACGAGGAATCCCCTCGTGTACTTCCGACTCTGCGGCCTCCGCACGGCGTTGATCGTCTGCCAAGCGATCAACATCGCCATCACCGTCGTCTTGCCCGTGCCCGTCGCCATCTTGAGCGCCAGCCGCGAGAGGCCGGGGTTGGCCTCTTCGCTGGCATCGGCCATGTGTTCGAGAAGTTCCCGCCCGGCCTTCCGCAGTGGGGCCACCTCCGTGAGCCAGATCGCAGTCTCCACCGCTTCGATCTGGCAGAAGAACGGACGGATGCTGGAGAACCGATGGGATCGCCAGTGCCGGAGCAGGCGCGCGGTCTCGGGGGTTACCCGCCAATCGACTTCGTCCGGGATGCGCCTCCATTCGTCCACGCGCTCGCGCACCCGGTTGATGATCGTGGCCAGATACTGCTGGTCCTCCGTCGAGAGCCCCTTGCCCTCGTCGAGGACCATCCCGACCTGTTCGACCCTCGGCCCCTTCCGGGCCTTCTGCTGCTTCGGATTGGGAATCGGCGAGACAAAGGAAGCCGGACGCCGGTAGGCCAAGACCCTTTGGGTGGGCTGCCCGGAAGCGTCCAGCTGCCAGTGACGAGCCGGGCGCTCGTAGGGCGAGTTCAGGATCGGGCGCTCGTAGAACCGCTCCACCGAGGACGCGCCGTCCAGCCCCGTGCTCTCGCCCTCTGAAGCAGCTTCTTCCGAAATGCTCATCCGCAACCTGATGATGTGACGTTTCTGTCGCGACAGCCAGCACGCCCCGTTCCCGGTTCGCACCGCCTCGAAAAGGTCGCACGGCGCGGCGGAGAACGGCAACCTTGCTGGACGAGCCATTACCATTGGCCGTCCGGCGGCTTCGACGGGCTCGCCCCAAGGGTTCGGGCCAGGATGGCGCTGGAGCCGGGTGCCTGCTAGCGTCAGTGCAGCATCATGAGCATCAAGGAGTTCAGTGTGGACCGGCAATGTACAGCGGTGTTCCGAAAAGTCCCTGAAGGCTACATCGCCTTCGTCGAGGAGTTTTCCGGTGCCAACACCCAAGGCGCTTCCCTCGAAGAAGCCCGGACGAACCTTCGCGAAGCCATCGCCTTGGTCGTCGAAGCCAACCGAGCTTTCAGCCTCGCTCCAATGGAGGAACCGCAATGACCCGAAGCTTGACTGCGATCGTTGAGCGCGAGGGTGAGGGCTATGTGGCGCTCTGCCCCGAGTTGGATGTTGCGAGCCAGGGTGAGACCGTGGCCGAGGCTCGCGACAATCTCGCCGAGGCCCTCGCCCTGTTTTTCGAGACCGCACCGCCCGACGAGGTCAACCGGCGCCTGCGAGGCGAAGTCTATGTGACTCAGATCGAGGTTGCGGTTGGCTAGGCTTCGCGTCCTGTCCGGCCGTGAAGCGTGCCGCATCTTGGCGGCAAACGGTTTCGTCGAGGCCCGACGACGGGGCAGCCACATCGCCATGCAGAAGACGGATGCCGATGGAACGGTCACCGTCCCGGTTCCAGATCACCGAGAGCTGCGGACAGGCACGTTGATGTCGATCATTCGTCAGTCAGGTCTGCCCCGCTCGGAATTCGAGGTGGGTCCCTGACCACGGTCGGAGGCGGTGGAAAGCGCCGGTGCGCCTCGTGCGGCAAACTCTACGTGGGCCGTCCCCGGGAGGAAGCCGTATGCCTCACCTGCGACATCCGGGAGCGTGCGGTTCGGGGCGAGCACCCGGCGGCCATCGCGAATCGCTTCGGTATCCCCCGATTCCTAATCGAGGCTGTGCTCGAGGGCGATTCTCGCCCTACCCGTACCCCTCGGAGGTAGGTGATCGTCGATCTGGGGCAATCCTAGAGCCCGTAGACGCACCGAAGACCGCTCGGATCGGGCCGTTCCGGCCGATTCGCTTGGCGATGGCCGAGGAAGCAAGGATCATCGCTCGAACCCTCCTCCGCCGCGCTCGGGGCCTCGGGGCCGGGGCGGTCGCGGGACAACAATGCGGGTGATGGTCCGGGCGCGCTCCCTCTCCCGTGTCTGTTCGCGCTCCCTCTCCCTCTTGGTCGCGCGCACCGACCATGCGCGCCGCTCCGCCTCCACCAGCCTGTTTCGATAGAACTTG
>VXMR01000090.1 GCA_009841005.1 Gemmatimonadales bacterium | reverse complement strand
GTCCGCTTCCTGACCGCTCGCCATCATTACTGAAGGTTCCGGGATGACTGGAACAGAGATCTTGTTGAATTTTCCCAACTTGGAGCCGGAGGGCACATGTTGATTTCGGGATCGCTACGACAACAGGTCATCGGAGTCCTCGCGGTCTGCCTGGGTTTGCCGGGTGCGGCCGTCGCCCAGAACGTCTTCGCCTCCACGCAGTCCGCGACCCTGCCGACCGCGGCCCCGTCGCGCGCGGGCAACCTGCACATCGAGATCTCCCACCGGTTCGGCTACCTGTCGGGCGGTGCGAGCGACCTGTGGGGCCTCGATGGATTCGTACTGAATCGCCTTGGGCTGGCGTATACGCCCCAGGACCACGTCACCATCGGCGTGCTTCGTTCCAACAGCCTGGACAACCTGGAGTTCAACGCCCGTTTCGCCGGGCTGCGGCTCGATGGCGCCACCGGTCCCGTCGACTTCGCGGCGCAGACCGGCATGGCGTGGAACCTGCAGGTCGAGCCGGACGACAGCCACGCGGGTCACGGGCACGCGCTCGCGCCCCGCGCCAGCTCGGTCGCCGGCGGACGCTACGACGGCACGGCCGAGGACAACGAGATGCAGGCCTACGTCCAGGTGATCGCCAACACCAGGGTCGCCGACCGCGTAGCACTCGGTGTCGTGCCCACGCTCCTCTGGAATCCGCGAATCGAGGATCTCGACCGGGAGACCGCGGTTTCAGTGGGTGCGACCGGTCAGATCTACCTCAGCCGCATGTGGAGCCTCTTCGGCGAGTGGATCTTCAGCAGCGCGAGGGAGGACCAGGAGTACGACTCCGCCTCTTTCGGCGTCGAAATCCGCACGCCGGGACACTTCTTCAAGATCGTCGTCACCAATCAGCATCGGATGAATCCGACGCATACGCTCGCCGGCGCCTCCGAGGACTTCTTCGACACGAACTCGTGGCGCCTCGGATTCAACATCCAGAGAAGACTTCGACTGTAGCTGCCCGGCCCTCGGGACTAGAAGATCGCGTCGCCGCGGAAGTGCAGCTTCAGGACGGGGTCGGCGGCACGCTCCCCGCCCCATCTCAGGCCGCGGGCCACATCCACCCGTACGATGCCGTCCATGAAGACGAGTCCCGCGCCCACGGCGTAGAAGTCGTCGCCTCCGGCGGACGCCCAGTCGCCAAACAGGGAGAGGCGGAGGAAGCGGATCCGTCGCTGCAGGTCGATTCTGGCCATGCGGATGCGCGATCCCCGGACCGATTCCGCGTGGCCCCGGAGCCAGCGGCCGCTGGTGCCTATGTGCCAGAGGTCGTGCGGCGCCGGGTCGCCCCACACGCGGGCCGTGCCGGCCTGCATGCCCAGCAGCAGTCGGGAGGAAAGGGGGATCACCACCGCCCCCTCGACGATGGCCCTCACGTGCGGATTGTCCCCGGCCGATGCGCCGACGCCGACGCGGCCGCCCGCACCGAACGACCCGGGCCGTCGCCCTCCCCACCAGGGCCGCCACGCGACGGCCGTCCCGACCCGGTTCCGCCGGACGTCGGTCGCGATTTCGGCGTCCTGCTCGGCGAAGAGGCGGAGGGACAGCCAGTTCCGCTCGCCGACGCGAGGCAGGAACCGAAGCGCGGCCCCGTGCGACCAGTGGAAGTCCGCGGCGTCTCCCGTCACGAAGATCCCAGGCGTACGGGTCCCTTCGCCCGGCTCGCCGCTCCGCAACGACCGGTAGAAGGATAAGAGCATCGTGTGGCCGGGATAGTTGAGCTGCAGGGTGAGGTCGAGGTCCGGCGCCGTACGCGCAGTCGGCACCCTCGCCGTCAGCGCAGCGCGCCCCCAGCCGAGGTCGCGCTGCAGGCGGGTTCCGAGGGACACGCCTTCCACCGGATTGTAGCGCAGGAGCCGCAGCGTCTTGCCGGGGGCATCGAAGAGCCAGGGGCTCGGAGCCTCGGCGCGCTCCCCTCCGTCGCCGGCGCCGATGGCCGCGAGTTCCGCCGCGATCCGCCCGACGGCTGCATCGTCGACTCCGCGATCCTCCGCCCACACGGTCTGGGGCAGCAGGTCGCTCGCGGCCAGGGCTTCCCGGTCCGCTGGCGTGACGGTGACCATCTCGCCCGGTGCTGCCTCCGCCAGCGCCCCGCTGATGCTGTCCCCCTCCTGGCGCCAGAGCCGAAGCGCCGCCGCGGCCGTGGCGGGCGTCCCCGGCGTGGCTCGCGCGCCCCGTTCGCGGATGTCCTCGACTTCGAGTGTCCAGTCGATCATCACCGGAACGGCGAGAGGCGCCAGACTGGAGGCCGTGACTCCCTCCAGCGCGCCGATGTCCCCCCGCCATGTCACGCTTCGGGGCAACCAGTGGCGCATCTCCCAGAGTTCGTACTCGGCAACCACCGTCGAGATGTCCAGCCGCAGGCGAGGCAACACCCCGTCGATCACGCCGTTGACCAACCGGTCGAAGAAGCCGGGTCGATAGCGGGCTGAATCGGGCGTGGATACGCGGTCGGCGGAGTCACGCGGACCGATGTCGAGATTCAGGCCTGGGCGCCACTGCCCACCGCTCCGGAACTGCCAGGTCATCTCTCGGTCGACCGGCTTGGCCAGCCGGTAGGCGACGCGCGCGAGCCCATAGGATTCCGCGTCGATCCACATGATCGCGGAGACGAGGCGGATGCTGGAGTAGCGGGGAATCACGGAGACGGCGACCGCTCGCAAGGTGCTGCCGTTGCTCAACTGAACGGTCGTCGTGTCCCCGGAACGGAACTGGTAGTGGCGCTCGGAATCCGGCCCCAGCGGACTGCGAGTCGCGATCTCGGCCTCCGGGGACTGCCCGAAGGACCGCCCGAAGACGGTGAATCCGAACTCGAAGGGGTCGCCCAGCGGATCGGCCGCGAACCGCTCCGCCCGCAGCCCGCCGAAGAACTCCGAGTCGTCGGGGTCGAGGAGTGGCTCCCGGAACCGGGCCGCGAGCACGTGCACGACGGTCGGCTCCTCGCGCGACCACCGCACGCGCGCCGTGCGTTCGCCATGCATCCAGGGCCGATTGCGCTCCTGGGAGGGCATCTCGAAACCCATCCGTTCGCGGATCAGCGCCGTGTAGGCGTCGATCGTCAGGCGCGCGGTGTCGCGGGCGGCCTTCAACCCGAGCACGAGCCGGCGGGCGGTCTCGTCCAGGTAGGCGTCCCCCGCAGGACCGGGAGCAGGAGCGCGGGGAAGGGAGTCCTGGATCTGAGCGGAAGCTGTTCCCTGCGGGGCTGCAGCCAGCACGATGGCCAAGGTGGCAGCGACCCTCGACGGTGGGGTCAACCGTTTCCTTTCACGCATGCGGAGGCCCGTGGTTCAGGGCTTCCCGCACCGGTCCAGCAAGTGCTCGGCGTCGGAGACACCGTTGCTGCTCGGACCCTTCCCGCCGGGTCGGGAGACCCTCACCTGGACCGTATCCTCCGATTCGTCGTCCACCGTGCCGGCGACGACGTAGTTGACGACCAGGACATCGGTTTCCCGAAACAGCCCATGCGTGCGTTCCGCTCTCACGAACCCGAGTGACCGGTCGCCGGCGGTGATCATGTATCCGAGCCGCTGCAGCGTCGCACTCACGCAATCGAATCCGCCCGCGTCGACATTCGCCGGCCGTGTCATGATCATCGGCCCACAGCCCGACAGGACGATCGCAAGTGTCATGGGCACGGCGAGGCGTTTCATCGATGCCCTCCAGGAGTCGGGAGCCCGGTCTCCTCCGGAGCCGGAGGCCTGCCCGTCATCCCGATGACGCAAAAACGTCGGCTCGCGTCACTTCTCCGGAAGAATGGACGATGTCCGCTGGGGCCCGATTGTGGCCCTCTCGCTTACGGCGACACCTCAATCACTAGCCGGCAATGGTCGCTGGCGCCCCATTCGGCAGGCTCGTTCAATGCTCGGACAGCGATAGCATTGGAGAAGCCTCGCGACGCGAAGACATGGTCCAGCTGGCCGGATGGGCGCTCGGGCGATCCGCGGGTCGTATGGTACGTCGGACCGTCGTGCGGCCCCAGGTATTGGAAGCCGAGTGCCTCCATGCGCGTCCACACCGTTCGTTCACGCTGGTTCCAGTATTCCTCGCCCTCCGGCCATGCGTCGGGACTCATGTTGAGGTCGCCGGCCACGAGGATGCGATGCGATCCGGGGTCCTCGCTGCCGATGAAGGCCGACAGGTCCGAGATGGCGCGGTGCGCCGACCCATCGGGGAAGCCGACCCTCCAGTTGCTCCGCGTCGAGGGATGGGGCCGCATCCAGCGGGCGTACATGGACACAGCGATGAACGGCTCCCCGACCGCGGGCACGATGCGCGCGGTCGCGTTGATGCCGATGCCGCTGACCGGCATCTGGTCAGGCTCCGCCACGCTGATAGGATCGATCTGCGTGAACTGCTCAACGCGGACTCGGTCCGAGAGGCGAACGACCCGGCACCAGCGGTCGAACTGATGCTTGAGCCAAGGCTCTCCTCCGATCGCCTGCGGCGCGACATCCGGGGGCGGGTTCCTTGCCTCTTGGAGCAACGCGACGTCGGCACCCATCTCCAGAAGTTGTCGCCACGGCTCCCGCCGGCCAGCGATGTTCCAGTTCACAACTCGAATCGGTTTCCGTCCAGCCATGGGCCTCCTCACGCTTCCCTCTGAAGTCCTTCGAGGAGAAGGTTCGCCAGCGTCCCGCGGATCCGGGGGCGTGGCCCAGAACCCGAGTGCGCGGAGGTTGCAGCGCCGTTAGGAATCTGCAATGTCTTGGCTTGGAGCCGGAAGTGGTGCCCGGAGAGGGTCGTCAGATCCTTGGTGCCGCAACTGGCTCCCGTCTTTTGAGGAGCGCCCGCGTCGTAAACCCCTCGACTGTCTGCCCCCATGGCGAGAAGCTGCCGCCACGGTGCCCGCCGGTCCGCGATGTTCCAACCCACGCCGCGGATCAAGGCACCAGCGGCTGCAGCTTGCCGAACTCGTACTCGGGGGGCGGCTCGGCGCCGAGGAGGTGGCGGACGAAGTAGTCCCAGCGGCGGCGCATCATGTAGGGCTCGTTGCCGAAGCCGTGGCCGCGATTCGGGAACAGCAACAGGTCGAAGTCCTTGTTGGCGGCGATGAGGGCGTCCACGACCAGCATCGTGTTCGAGTGCGGGACGTTCGTGTCCATCGTGCCGTGTGCGATGAGTAGCTTGCCCTTCAGGTTCTCCGCCACGAGCGGGTTCGCCTGGTTGTCGTAGTTCGTGGTGCCGTCGGCGTACTCCTCGAGCAGCCCCTGGTACTTCTCTCCCCAGTCGTCCTCGTAGTTGCGGTTGTCGTGGTTCCCCGCCTGCGAGACGGCGACCTTGTAGAAGTCGGGGTAGCGCAGGATCCCGGAGGTGGAGGCGAAGCCGCCGCCGGAGTGGCCGTAGATCCCGACCCGGTCGATGTCGATCCACGGGTGGCGGTCCGCGAGTTGGCGGATGCCCGCGATCTGATCCGGGAGCCCGTTGTCGCCCATGTTCCCGTAGTAGGCGTCCTGGAACGTCTTCGAGCGCCTCGGCGTCCCCATCGCGTCGAGTTCGATGACGACGAATCCGAGTTCGGCCAGCGACTGCAGGTCGCGGTGCGCGGCGCGGAAGTTCCGGCTCCCCACGCTGCCGCTCTGCGGCCCCGGGTAGAGGTAGTTGATCACTGGATACGCGGCGGCCGGATCGAAGTTCGAGGGACGGAACATCAGTCCGAACAGATCCGTCTCGCCGTCGCGCGCCTTCACGGTGAAGGGGATGGGCGGCTGCCAGCCGGTCCGCTCCAGGCGCGAGATGTCGGCCCGTACCACGGTCTGCAACAGCTCGCCATCCATGTCCCGGACGACGGTCACGGGCGGGATCGTGGGCGTGGAGTACTGGTCGACGAACGTCTCGCCGTCGGGCGCGAGCCAGACCACGTGGTTCGCGCTGTCGGGCGTGAGGAGTCGGATGTCCCCGCCGTCGAGACCGGCGCGGTACAGGTACATGAAGTAGGGATCGCCGGGTTCCCGCCCGTTCCCCATGAAGAGGATCTCCCCGGCCTCCGCGTCGACCGCCAGCACGTCCTCCACCTGCCACGCGCCCGAGGTGACCTGCCGCTTCGGTTCCCCGGTGTTCGCGTCGTAGAGGTAAAGGTGTCCCCAGTCGTCGCGCTGCGAGTACCAGAGGATCTCCTCGGACTCGGAGAGATAGCGCCAGTTGGCGTGGGACTCGAAGAACGTCTCCACGATCTCCTCGAACAGGTCGCGGACCTCGCCCGTGCTCGCGTCGGCCATGCGAACCTGCGCCCGCTTGTGGTCGCGCGAACTCGATACAAAGACGAACCGGGAGCCATCGGCGCTCCATTCCACGTCGGAGAAGGTCCCGCCGCACGCGACGTGGTCGCACACCGTGGACCGATGCTGATCCGGGGGCATGTCCAGCCGGACGATGCGGCTCCCCGCCTGAGCCTCCGTGTCGATCACCACGCGATGGATGCGGAAGATGACCGAGTCCTCCGGGAGCGGATAGCGCCACGCCTCGAGTTCGGGGTGCCCGACCTCGGTCGTGACCATGTACATCATCCCCACCCCGCGCGCGTCGTGCTGGAAGGTCGCGATGCGGCGCGAGTCGGGGGACCACTTGAGGACGGGACGGTTACTTTTTACCCAACCCGCGTTGTTCGTCGCGTAGCCGAAGTCCTCGATCCCGTCCTCCGTGAGTTGGGTCTCCTCTCCCGTGTCCAGGCTGCGGAGCCAGAGGTTGTGGTCGCGGATGAACGCCGCCTTCGTCCCATCCGGCGATACGATGTCGAAGCGGCGCGCCGGCGGGGCCTCGGGAGACGGGACCGCCTCGCAACGGTCGGGGTCGAGCCCACAGGCGTACGTCTCTCCTTCGACTTCGACCTCGAACCGTACCGACCCGGCCTCGAGAGCGAGATCTCCGAAGGGGAGCGCGAAGGCGGTGTACTCCTCGCCGGTCGCCGCAGCGAGCGCGCCGGCCATGCGCTCGTGGTCGAAGGCGCGCCCCCGCGTCCCCGCCCCCGGATCGATGACGACGTACTCGGTGCCGCCCTCGAACCGGTTCCGATACCAGAACCGTCCGTCCTCCAGCCACACGGGGAGGACGGAAGCCCCGAGCACGAGCGGATTCACCTGGCTCGCAAGCCGCCCCTCCGCCCGCTCGTAGTCCGCCGCCGTCAGGGCGGCAGGAACGTCCTGACCAGCCGCCGGCGATCCGGGGATGGAGAGCGCCGCCCCCACGCCGCACACCACCACGGCGAACCGTCCCATGAGCCTCACGCCTTCTCCTCCGTGATCTGTATCAGGTTGCCGCACGTATCGTCGAAAACCGCGGAAATCACGGTCCCGAGGTCGGTGGGCGGCTGCACGAATCGCACACCCTTTGCCACGAGACGCTCGTGTTCGGCGGCGATATCGTCGCTCGCGAAGGAGGCGCTGGGGATCCCGTCCTCCATGAGTGCCTTCCTGTACGGACCGACTGCGGGGTGGCCATCGGGCTCCAGCAGCAACTCCGTCCCGTCCGGAGCGTCCTCGGAGACGACGGTGATCCAGGCGTGTTCCCCCACGGGGATGTTGTGCTTGACGACGAACCCGAGGGTCTCCGTGTAGAAACGAAGCGCCTTCTGTTGGTCGTCCACGACGACGCCGGTCAGGTGAATCCTCATTTCTTCGTGCCCTCCTCCGTTGGGTGGGAGATGCTGTCATCCATCGAGATCGGCCACCGCTCCCCGATCGCCTTCAGCGGCGCGCCGACGTACCAGTGGAGCTTCGACCTCCCCTCGCGCCTCGTGCGAATCAGCCCGGCGGCTTCCAGGACGTCCAGGTGTTGGGAGATCGCCTGCCGCGACGAGCTGATGCCGTGCTTCATGATCAGACGCGAGCAGAGATCGAAGAGCGATTGGCCGGACCGATCGACGAGCTCATCCAGGATGGCCCGCCGGGTTGGGTCGGAGATCGCACGGTAGATGTCCACATGGCAGTCTAAGGCAACGTCCCGCTTGCGTGTTAGGGTTGCATGATATGCAAGCGTAGACTTGCATGTCAACCGCATGGTGCCTGTCCTCGTCGGTCCCTGACCCGGACCGTATGATTGAGGGGTTGGAAGTTGCGGACCCGGTTCACCTTTCGCGCAAGAGGTTCAGATGCGTGCCCTGTCAGTCGCCCTCGTTCTTCCCTTCGCGGCACTCGCGCTGCCGCTTGAAGCGCCGGTCGCCGCGCAGGAGCGGCCGTTCACGTTCATGGATGTGCAGGAGATGAAACGCGCCGGTTCGATGACGCCGAGTCCGGACGGGGCGTGGATGCTGTACACGGTGACGACGCCGGACTGGGAGGCGGCGGAGTCCCAGACCGACATTCACCTCGTGTCGCTGAGCGAGGGCGTCCCGTCGGACCGCCGGCTCACCTACACGGAAGACAAGGACGAGCGCAGCCCGGCCTGGGCCCCGGACGGGTCGTTCTTCCTCTTCGCCTCCAACCGGGACGGGGACGACACCCAGCTCTACATGATGCGCCACGACGGGGGCGAGGCCCGGAAGATCACCGACGCGGCGGAGGGCGTGTCCGGCTTCGCGTTCAGCCCAGACGGGCGCTGGCTCGTGTACCGCTCCGGCGAGAACGGCCGGGAGCAACTCTACCGGCTGCCGGCCGACGACCTCGCGGGGGCCGAGCCCGAACAGCTCACCGATGGCGAGGCCGGCGTCGACCAGTGGGACTTCTCCCCCGACGGGAGTCGCATCTACTTCGCGCGCCCGGATTCGTTCGATGAGGACGAGGTGAAGCGGCGCGACGAGGGCTTCACGGTCGACGTCCGGAACGCGGTCACGCCCCTCTCGAGCCTGTGGAGCGTGGAAATCGAGACGGCGACCGAACGCCGCGAGACGGACGATTCATCCTACAGCGTGAACGGCTTCACGATCTCCGATGACGGACGCTGGATCGGGATCACCGGCGGCTCGACGAAGCGCTACGAGCGCAACATCACGGCGCAGCGGCTCTACGCGGACCTCTATCTCATGGAAGTGGCGACGGGCGAGATCGAGCGCCTGACGGACAACTACGAGGTCGGCGAGGGCGGGCTCAGCTTCTCCCCCGACGGCCGCTGGCTCGCCTTCTCCGCGCCGGCTGAGATGGAGCGCTACTCGATGACGGAGAACCGCGTCTACATCCGCGAGGTGGACGACCGCGGGGGCGCGTTCCGGAAGCTCGGCGCCGACTTCGACCAGAGTTCGAGCGTCGGGTTCTGGTCCGAGGATTCGAACACGATCTACTTCAACGCCGGCGTGAAGGTGACGACGCAGTTGCACGCCCTCGACGTGGAGACGGGGGCGGTGCGGCAGCTCACCGAGGAGCGGGCGGCGCTCTCGGTGTCCCGCGACGACGACACGGGCACGCTTCTCATCGGCTACAGCGACCCCAGGACGCCCCCCACCGTGTTCGCGGTCGCGAGCGTTGACGACGTCCCGGACCGCTCGAAGTGGACGCAACTGGTGGACGTGAACCCGCAGCTGCGCGAGGTGGCCTTCGGCGAGGAGGTGGAGGTCAACTGGCGCTCGTCGGATGGGAAGATGGTCGGCGGCGTACTCGTCTATCCCGTCGGGTACGAGGAGGGGACGCGCTATCCGCTCATCGTCGCGATCCACGGCGGTCCGGCGTCGGCGGACGTCCTCCGCTTCAACGGCGGCTACAGCGCACAGGTGTACGCGGGCGCGGGCTACGCCGTGCTCAAGCCCAACTACCGAGGCTCGCGCAACTACGGGAACGCGCATCGCACGGACATCGTCGGCGACTACTTCACGATGGGCTACCAGGACATCATGACGGGCGTCGACCACCTGATCGCCGAGGGGATCGTGGATGGGGACCGCATGGGCGCGCTCGGCTGGAGCGCGGGCGGCCACTGGTCCAACTGGATCCTCACCCAGACGGACCGCTTCAAGGCGATCAGCTCCGGCGCCGGGACGATGAACTGGATCAGCATGTACGCGCAGAGCGACGTGCAGCGGAACCGCCAGTTCTACGTGGGCGACGGCTTCCTGTACGAGGACTTCGACACCTACTTCGACCAGTCGCCGCTCAAGTACATCAGCAACGCGAAGACGCCGACCATGATCCACGTCGTGGAGGGCGACCCGCGCGTGCCGAGCCCGCAGTCGGTGGAACTCCACATGGCGCTCAAGAAACTCGGTGTGCCGACGGAGCTGTTCATGTATCCGGGGCGGAGCCACGGCATCCCGGATCCGCGCAACCGCCTCGTGAAGGCGGTGAGCGAGATGGCGTGGATGGACTACTACGTGCGCGGGATCGGCGAAAAGTTCCAGTGGCGCCAGGTCCTCGAAACCCTTGAGCCCGAGGAGGCCCCCACCGTGGTCTCGGAACGCTAGCCGAAGCCCGGGAATGTGGGAGCGGGGGGAATCGTGAGACGCTTGATCTCGCTGGGAGTCCGGATTGCGGCCGCCGTAGCCTTCGTCGTCGCGACGTGCGGGTATGCGATCACGGGGAACCACGCTGACGTCCTGCTGGGAGCCGGCTGCGCGGTCGCCATCGGCGTGGGCGTCGGCCTCCGCGGGGGATCGAGCGGCGGCCCGTGGGTCGGCATCCTGATCGGCTCGATCGTGGGGATCGTCGCGGCGTTCCTGGCCGGCGCCATGAGCGTCGGCTGGGGCGTCATCATTCCGCCCCTTGGTCCATTGGCCGTCGGCTTGATCGGCGGGCTGGACCGGTCGTCCCTCTCCGGGTACCGGGATGTGGCCCGGGAGATGTTCGTCGTGGCTGCCCTGCTGAGCCTGGGCTTCATCCCCGCGCTGGTCGCGGGTGACGTTGCCATGGCGCCGCTGGTGGCGGCGCTCCCGCTCGTGGCCGTACCCTGGGGCGCGTTCCTGATCGGCTTCATCATCATCCGGCGCCGCGAAGGATGGGACGACGCCCGGCCACCCCGGCTGCTGGTACTCGGCGCCGTTGCGTTGCCGGTCTTGATGGGCCTCCTGTTCGGGTTCGGGGTCGTACGGGAGGACGTGGGGTTGTCGGGCATCGCCGCGATTCTCTGGATTGTCCTCATCCTGATCATCTCGCTTGCCGTGTTTCCGCTGGCCGCGTTTCTGGCGGGACACGCCGCCGCCACCTGGCTGCGCCCCCGACTTGAAGTGTACGGCCAGCTCGCCGCCTACCTGCGGGTCATGTGGGTCCCCATCGGCGGGTTCGCGATCGGCTACCTGACGATCATCTTCCTCTTCGCAGGTTTCTACGGAACGCTCGAGCGCTTCCGCCCGGGGTCGTTCGCCGACGCCGGCGCGGGGCTCGCCGACTGGGTGTCCTTCGCCTTCTTCACCGCCCTCGCTCAGGATTATGCGGCCATCGTGCCCGTCTCGGCCGGCGCCCGGATGCTGGTCGGGGTACACCTGGTTCTCTCGGTGGGCTGGGCGCTGGTGCTGTTCGCGGCGGTGATGACGTCCATCGAGCCGAAGCTTGCCCGGATCGCGCGGCGACACGCCGAGGAAGACACCGACTGACGAACTGGCCGACTGACCGGCCGGACTGGTGCCGGGACGGAGGGGGGACGAACATCTTCACATGACGTTCGAAATCGTATTCGTGCTCGGTCTGACCCTGGCCGCGCTCGTCCTGTTCGCCATGGACCGGCTGCGGCTGGACCAGATCGCCATGTCGGTCCCGGTCGTCCTCCTCCTGAGCGGCATACTCACGCCGGCCGAGGCCGTATCGGGCCTGTCGAGCCGCGCGACCGTGACGGTCGGCTCGATGCTCGTGCTCGGCCTGGGGCTCCGGAAGACCGGTCTCGTGGCCGCCGTCGGGGCCTGGGCGCGCACCGCTCCCCTCGGCGGCAAGTACTCCCGGATGTTCGCGCTCTGCCTCGTCTGCGCGCTCCTTTCGCCCTTTCTCATGACCACCGCCGTCGTGATGGTGTTCCTGCCCGTCTTCGTCGCGCTCGCCGAGCAGGCCAAGGAGCCGGCCTCCCGCTATCTCATGCCCCTCTCCTTCGTCTCGATTCTCGGAGGCACCGTCACCCTGATGGGGACCTCCACCAACCTGGTTGTGCACGGCGAAGCGATGAGGCGCGGGTTCGACGAACTGCACATGTTCTCGATCACCCCGCTCGGCCTGATCTGCCTCGCCGTGGGCCTGCTGTATCTCTTCACCGTCGGCCGGGTGCTCCTGCCGCGGCGCATCCGGCCGCCGGACCTGTCCAGCAAGTACGACATCCGCCGCTTCGTCACGGAACTTCACGTTCCAGAGGATTCGCCAGCGAACGGCCGCTCGCTGGCCGAGCTGAGGTGGGGCGAACGGTACGGCGTCACCGTGCTGGACATCGAACGGGGAGAACAGGAGATCACCGCCCCGCACGGCGACCGCCACATACGGCCGGGCGACGTCCTCTACGTGCAGGGATCCGCTGAGCGCCTTCTCGAACTCGCGCGCCGGCAGCGACTCGAGACTCCGCGGGAGCGGAAGGAACAGGGACTCGACCTGGCCGGCGGCGGCGGGCGGCTGGTCGAAGTCCTCGTGGCGCCCGGCTCGAGCCTCGTAAGCCGAACGCTTCGCGATCTGAACTTCGCGCAGCGCTACGATGCGGCCGTGCTCGCGATCCAGCATCACGGCGTCACCGTAACGGAAAGGCTGGCGGAGGTCTCGTTCCGCGTTGGCGACCTGCTCCTGGTGCACGGAACGGCGAACGCGCTCGGACGCCTCGTTGAAGATCCCGGGTTCGTCCCCGTGGGAGAAGTCAAAACGCAGACCGGGCGCAGACCGCGGGCCGGCGTGGCCGCAGCGATCATGGTCGGCGTCGTGCTCAGCGCGAGCCTCGGCATCCTCGACATCATGACGGCCGCGCTCTCGGGCGTCGGCCTGATGGTGTTCACGCGCTGCGTGCGTGTCGAGGAGATCTACGCGGAGATGGAGTGGCTGGTCATCTTTGTGCTGGCCGGCCTGATTCCGCTCGGGGTGGCGCTCGAGACCACCGGGGCGGCGGAGTTGCTCGCGCGCGGGGTGGTGGCGGCGACGGCGCCGCTGGGAGCGTCTGGGCTCGTCGCGGCGTTCTACCTGGTGACCGTCCTCATGACCGCCATCGTGTCCAACGCCGCCACGGCAGTGATGCTCACCCCAGTCGCGATCCTCGCGGCCACGCAGGCGGGCGTGAATCCCTACGCGCTCCTCATCGCCGTGATGTTCGGGGCATCGGCCTCCTTCGTCACGCCGTTCGGCTACCAGACCAACGTCATGATCTACGGTCCGGGCGGATACCGCTTCTCGGACTTCGTGAAGGTGGGCGGCCTGCTCAACCTCGTCCTCCTCATCACGGCCAGCCTCCTCATCCCCGTTTTCTGGTCCAGCTAGCAGTCAGGCCGTTCTGAAGCGCCAGCCGTAGAGGATGCGGCCGTAGTAGTTGAACATCTTCCTCGCCTCGGGATCCTCGAAGGGGTAGTCCGCGCCGATCTGTCGCGCGGCCGCGAGTCCTGTGACGAAGGCCGTTTCCTGGCTGTTGATCAGTGTGTGGGCGCCGCAGTGCCAACTCGCTCTCTTCCCCTGAATGAAGCGGAAGAGGGGGACGAGCCACGCGACATGGCGCACGTCGTGTACGATGTGCTGGAACCACCGCCTCTCGATCACCTTCTCGTCGTCGATCTCGCTGATCGGGTTGTAGGTCACCAAGCAGGGCTTGTCCGAGCGCTTCGCCCACGGTTGCTGGTTGTGCATGATGTAGGTGATCTCGTAGTTGTCCGGCCGGGCGCCGTATTGCTCGATATGGTTGCTGCGGGTTTCCAGCGCCTTCACCTCGTCATCCGGCAGCACCGAGGCGTCCGAATGCACGACCGTGTGGTTGTGGAGTTCGCTCTCGTAGCGGACGGACGAGAGGATGTAGCGTTCCAGAAACGTCGGCTCGTCCAGCATCATCAGCGTCTGGTTCGCGTTGCAGGCGAAGATCACCGCATCGAACGTCTCCTCCACGCCGTCCTCATCCTCGACCACGACGCGCGATGGCCCTCGAACCACTCTGCGGACGGGCCGGTTGAGGTAGACCTTGTCCCGGAAACCCGCCGACAGGTGCTCGTAAATCCGGCGCGTTCCCTGGTCCCAGGTCTGCATGGTCGTCGCGGCTTCGATGTCGAAGAACTCGAGATACCTGGAGAACAGCGAGGCGGGCATGTCGAAGACGTTCGTCGCCATCAGGAAGTTGACGAACATCGGCTTCAGGACCTTGTACCTGAAGTCTCCCGAGAAGCCGGCCACGTTCAGGACCGTCCCCATGCTGATGTAGTTGAAGGGGTTGAGGCTGTTCACGAACTTCGACCGCGAATGGGTCAGCCGCCCGAACCGGTGCAGGAGCCGCAGGATGCGCTGGAACTTCGCAATCTCGAGCTGCAGCTGCTCCCGGATGTCCGAATCGAAATCGTGGGCGTAGGTCCCCCCGCGGTACTTCACGCTGTAGCTGAACCTCGTGTCGATCAGGTCGATGCCGAACTGCTCCAGCAACACCACGAAGTGCTGATAGACGGAGGGGATGCAGGCGGTGACGGAAATGTCGAACGGGATCGCGCCGCCGTCCTCCTGGGGCATGTCGACCGTCACGGCGTTGCCGCCGAGCTCCCCCCGGGCCTCGAACAGCCGGAAATCGAACCGTTCGGAATCGTGATGCAGCGCCCACGCGGCCCCGAGACCCGAGACGCCTCCGCCGATGATGGCGATGTTCTTCATCCGTCTCCCCTTCCCGCGGGTGGTCATGTCCGCCCGTCCCGGAAACGTTGCCGCGCGCGTGCGTGTTCACACATGCGGACGCCGCCGGCGTGCGCGGCGGCCGGCGTCGCTGGCGAGCCTTGCTGTTGGGGGGGCGCCCGCACCAGTTTTTTCGGGCTTCGCCAACCCATGAACCACGAGATGGACGTCATGTTTTTCCCTGGAGACAAGATGATCAAGCGGACCCCACTGGCGATCTTCGCCGCCGGGCTACTTCTGTCGACCGCGACTCCGGCGCTGGGCCAGGAGGTGATGCAGTCGGCGTACCACGACTACCGGCTCGTCCCGGTGGCGGAGGGGCTCGTGCGCCCGTGGTCGATTGCGTTCCTGCCCGACGGCGAGATGCTGGTCACGGAAAAGGCGGGCACGCTCCGCGTCGTGCGCGACGGGCTGCTCCTTCCCGAACCCGTGAAGGGCGTGCCGGAGGTGATCTCGGCCGGACAGGGCGGACTCCTCGATGTCGTGCCTCACCCCGACTTCGAGGACAACCGGCTCCTCTACCTCAGCTACTCGAAGCCCGACGAGACCGAGCGCGGGACGACCGCGGTCATCCGGGGTCGCTACGAGGACGGGGCTCTGACCGGCATCGAGGAGGTTTTTCTCGCGGTATCGGAAGGGCGGGGGCACTACGGGTCCCGTCTCGTCTTCGACGGACAGGGGCACCTCTTCATCAGCGTCGGCGACCGCCAGGCCTCGACCCGTGGCGATCTGTACGCGCACCCCGCGCAGGACCCTTCGACCCATCACGGCACCGTCAGCCGCGTGTACGAGGACGGTGGGATTCCCGAGGACAACCCGTTCCTCGACGACCCGAACGTTCAGCCGGAGATCTGGAGCTTCGGGCACCGCAACCAGCAGGGGATGGTCATGAACCCGGAGACGGGCGACCTTTGGGCCACGGAGCACGGTCCGCAGGGCGGCGACGAACTCAACCTGGTCCAGCCGGGGCTCAACTACGGCTGGCCGATCGTGGGCTACGGCGTCAACTACGGCTCGGGCACCGCGATCCATGAAGGCACGCACAAGGAAGGGATGGAGCAGCCGGCCCACGTCTGGGTGCCGTCGATCGCGACCTCCGGGCTGCTCTTCTACACGGGTGACCGCTTCCCGCACTGGAAGGGGAATCTGTTCGTGGGCGGGATGGCCGGGGAGCAGTTGGCGCGCCTCACGCTGGACGGACATGAGGTCGTGCGGGAGGAGACGCTCGTTCAGGGACTGGGCCGCATCCGCGATGTCCGGCAGGGTCCGGACGGGCTCATCTACCTAGCCATCGACGGCCGGCGGGGCGAACCGACGGCGATCGTGCGGCTGGAGCCGGTCGCCACGCGCTAGTCAGTCCGCGAGGCGTCGACCGTTCCTGCCGGGGCCACCGCTCGCCGGTAGGCTTCCGACAGCGCCCGGGTGACCTCGCCCGGGCGACCGCTCCCCACGGGCCGGCCGTCCAGCTCCACGGTCGGCCGGACCTCCGTCGTCGTCCCCGTGAAGAAGATCTCGTCTGCGTCCCGGAGTTCGTCCGCCGTGAAGGCGCGTTCCCGGGCGGGGATGCCCAGTCCGGCGCACAGCTCGAGCGTGAAGGCGCGGGTGACGCCGTGCAGGATATGGTTCGTGGCCGGGGCCGTCGTCACCTCTCCCCCGAGGACCGCGAACACGTTGTTGTGCGTTCCCTCCTGCACCATCCCTTCGCGGATGAAGATGGCGTCCTCGACGTCCGCCTCCACCGCGGCCTGCTGCGCGAGGACGTTGGGCAGGAGGCCGGTCGTCTTGATGTCGGCGCGGGCCCAGCGCTGGTCGGGGAGCGTGATGGCGCCGAAGCCCCGCTCCCACCGCTCCGGCGTCGTGCGGACGAGTTCCTTCGCGAAGGCGTAGACGGTGGGCGCGACCGCCTCTTTCGGGAACGCGTGCGTGCGGGGGGCGGCACCGCGCGTCACCTGCATGTAGAAGACGGAGAACTCGGCGGCGACGAGGTCGTTCCGCGCGATGAGTTCGTCACCCACGTCGGCGAGGGGAGCCACGTCCGCCTCGATCCGGAGCGTGCCGAGGCCCCGGGCGAGCCGGGCCAGGTGACGTTCGCGCAGGAAGCAGCGGCCCATGTACGCGGGGATCGCCTCGTAGACCGCGTCCGCGAACAGGAAGCCCCGGTCGTTCACCGAGACCCGCGCCTCGCCGACGGGGAGGTAGTCTCCGTTCAGATAGACGATGATGGTCTGCAACCCCTCCGCTCTCGGGAATCGCCGGCGGTCCCGCCGCGCCGCCGGCCGGTGCACTAGATGTCCGTGTCGAGCGCCGGGGGGCAAGGTCGGCCCGATCTGGTTCACATTCGTGCACCGCGTTAGCGTTCAGCGGGCGGGTTCCGCTATCGGCCCGTTTTCTTCTGCCTCCGGAGGACTGATGAAGGTTTCGCGGCGAGTTCGCGGCATCCCTGCCGCTCGGTGGCTCTTCCTGGCGATCATCCTGCCCTCGACGATCCTCGTGGGCCCGGCGCGGTTGACCCCGGCGCTGGCGGCGCAGGAAGCGCGCACGCTCTCCTACGGCGAACCGGAGGAGGTCGGCATGTCCCGCGCCGTCCTCGAGGGCGCCCTCGGCCTGTACCACGAGGCGGTCGAGCGGGGAGACATCGTGGGCGCCGTCCTGCTCGTCGCCCGCAAGGGGAAGATCGTCCTCCACGAGGCGGTCGGCATGCGCGACAAGGAGCGTGGGCTGCCGATGGAGCGGAATTCGATGTTCCGCATGGCCTCCAACACGAAGCCCGTCGTGGCCACCGCGATCGCCCAACTCGTCGAAGAGGGCAAGCTCTCCTACGACGACCTCGTCCGGGAGTACATCCCCGAGTGGGACAACTACCGCGCGGGGTTCATCACGGTCGGACACCTGCTGGCCCACAGCAGCGGGCTCCGGATCCCTACCCTCTTCCTGCAGCCGCTCGGCGAGAATCCGACGCTGCAGAGCGAGTCGGCCCGCTTCGGCGCGATCGGAGCGGAGGTGACGCCGGGCGAGACGTATTCCTACAACAATCCGGGGTACAACACGCTCGGCGCGCTCGTGGAGATCGCCTCCGGCGAGTTGCTGGAGGACCGGCTCATGGAGACGGTGTACGGACCGCTCGGGATGGCGGACAGCTACAATCATCACGCCGCGCACGACGTGGGCGGGAAGGTGGATCGCATGGGCGCGGTCTACTACCAGCGCGGACCCGACGGGGACTGGACTCCCGGCGGCACGCCCGGAGGCCCGGTGGCCTTTCCCTTCGCGCGCGCTTCGGGCGGCATGATCTCCTCGGCGTGGGATTATGCGGTATTCTCGCAGATGTTCCTTAACGGCGGCACCTACGATGGGGCCGAGATCCTGACGCCGGAATCCGTCGAACTCATGACGTCACCGAAGATCCACATCGCCGGCGAGGGGGACGAGGCGAGCTACTACGGATATGGCTGGCGGCTCGCCGACGGCACGTACGGCCACGGAGGATCGGATGGCACGAACGCGTGGCTCGACCCCGACCGCGAGATCATCGGTCTCGTGTTCACGCAGACGCCGCGCGGCGACAACCGCGGGACCCGCCTCGAGCGTTTTCGCGAACTCGTCAACCTCTCGCTCGAGGGCGGCGGTTCGTAGCGGGCCTTTTGCCAGGGGCTGGTGTGGTATCGCAGAAATCCCACGGCCATTCAAGCGGACTTCTGCGACACCACACTAGGACGCGCGGCGGCGGAGCCATTCGACGGTAAACAGGAGCGCGAGCGCGAACACGATCAGGAAGGTGGCGACCGCGAGGATCGCCGGGCTGATCTGTTCGCGGATCCCCGCCCACATCTGGCGCGGGATCGTCCGTTGCTCCAACCCGCCCATGAAGAGGACGACGACCACCTCGTCGAACGAGGTGGCGAAAGCGAACAAGGCTCCCGAGATCACGCCGGGCGCGATCAGCGGCAACTGCACGGTGCGGAAGGTGCGCACGGGCCCGGCGCCAAGGCTGGCCGCGGCCCGGGTGAGGTTGCGGTCGAAGGCCGACAGCGTGGCGACCACCGTGATCACGACGAAGGGCAGGCCCAGCGTCGCGTGGGCCAGGATCAGCCCCAGGTGCGTCTGGGCCAGCCCCAGGTTGGTGTAGAAGAAGAACATCCCCGCCGCGGCGATGATCACCGGCGTGACCATGGGCGAGATCAGAAGGCCGGTGATGAAGCGGCGCGCCGGCATGGCGGGGCTCGACAGCCCGAGCGCGGCCAGCGTCCCGAGCGCCGTCGCGAGCAGGGTGGCGGAGACGCCGATCACGAGACTGTTCACAAGGCCACGCGTCCACGCCTCGTTCTCCACGATCTCGCGATACCACCGCAGCGACCACGCCTCGGGATCGAGGCGGAGCATGCCCTCGGTGAAGGTGAAATAAGGTTGCGCGTTGAAGCTGAGCGGCACGATGACGATGATCGGCGCCACGAGGAAGATGAAGACGCACGTGCAGAAGGCGAGGTAGCCGATGCGGCCGACGCGGGCTCCGATCACGGTCACTAGCCGAGACTCATGCGCTCGACGCCCACCAGACGGTCGTAGAGCAGGTAGAGGACGAGCACGCCCACCAGCAGGAGCGCGCCGAGCGCCGCCGCGAGCCCCCAGTTCAGCGACGTCTGCATGTGGTAGGCCACCATGTTCGAGATCAGCTGGCCACTGCTCCCGCCGACGAGCGCCGGTGTGATGTAGTAGCCGATCGCGAGGATGAAGACGAGGAGCGAGCCCGCGCCCACGCCGGGCAGCGTCTGGGGCCAGTAGACGCGGCGGAACGCCTGGGCGGGCGTGGCGCCCATCGAGGCGGCGGCCCGCATGTGCAGGGGCGGAATCGACCGCATGACCGAGTACAGCGGCAGCACCATGAAGGGCAGCAGGACGTGGGTCATGGCCACGAGCGTGCCCGTCATGTTGTAGACCATCGAGAGCCGGCCGTCGTCCCCGACGAGTCCGATCGCCACCAGCAGGTCGTTGACCACGCCCTGCGTCTGGAGGAGGACGATCCACGAGGTCGTCCGCACGAGGAGCGAAGTCCAGAAGGGAACGAGGACGAGAGCGAGCAGGAGGCCGGCCCGGCGCGGGCGGGCGTGCGCGATGAGATGAGCGATCGGATAGCCGAGGATCAGGCAGAAAACGGTGATCGCCAGGCTCACGAGCAGCGTGCGCCACAGGAGCGGCAGATAGATGCGCCGCTCCTCCGGCTGCCGCGCGACGGAACCGTCCGCGAGCCGCTGCATGCCGAGCGCGTTCAGGTAGTGGCGGGCCGTGACGCGCTCGCCGGCCGCGCGGATCGCGTGCCAGGTGCCCGGGTCGACCCAGGCGGAATCGATGGCGGCCATCGCCTCTCGCCACGGACCCTCCGCCACCTCCCGCAGATCGCGGCCAGTCCGCGTGAACACGCCGCGCAGCCCGCTCTGGAGCCGGTTTGTCCGGCTGGCCACCTGTCCCAGCGTCCTCGCCTCCCGCGCGGCGCCGATCTCCCGGGCGGCCGCCTCGTACGCCGCCTCCGGAGGGAGCCCTTCGCCGTCCCACTCGCGCAGCGCCGTGAGCGTCGCGGGCAGGGCGTCCGCCACGACCGGATCATAGACGCTCCTCACGAGCATCGTCCCGAGTGGCGCCAGGAAGGTGACGCCCAGGAAGATCAGGAGCGGCAGAACGAGTCCCATCGCCCGAAGCCGGTCCCGGCGGCCCGGACCGACCTTCGCGACCCTGTCTCGCCGGCGCGCCGTCATCCGGTCATCCCGTCACCGGGCCAGCCAGGCGCTGAAACGCTCGTTCAGCTCATCCTGGTTGTCGACCCACCAGGTCCAGTCCCTCCGCAGCGCGCGCGCCATGTTGGAGGGATGCGTGGGCAGGTGCGGGCCCATCTCCACGCCGGTCTCCAGATGAGTGGTGATCAGCGGCCCGGCCGATTCCCGCGCGGGACCGTACGAGATCCTCCGGCCGAGATCGGCGAGCGCTTCTGCGGTGCTCGAGAAGCTCACGAGCCGCATCGCTTCGTCCAGCCTCGGCGTGCCCGCGACGATGGCCAGCTGGTTGATGTCCAGGAGCTGTCCGTCCCAGACGATGACGAAGGACTGTCCCTCGAGCACCTGCGCGTTGAAGATGCGGCCGTTGTAGGCCGTGCTCATCACGACTTCGCCGTCGGCCAGCATCTGCGGCGGCTGGGCGCCCGCTTCCCACCAGACGACCTGGTCCTTGATCGTACCCAGCTTGTCGAAGGCGCGGTCCAGCCCCTCGGGCGTGCCCAGAACAGCGTACACGTCCTCGGCCGGCACCCCGTCCGCCAGGAGGGCGAATTCGAGGTTGGCCATGGGCACGCGGCGCATCCCGCGGCGCCCGGGGAACTTCTCGAGATCGAAGAAGTCCGCGATCGTCTCCGGCGGGGCGCCGGGGAAGCGGTTGGCGTCGTATGCGTAGATCGTGGACCAGACGACGTTCCCCACCCCGCAGTCGGAAAGGGTACCGGAGATGAAATCCTCTTCGGCGGGCGTCCCACCCGGTCCGGGAGGGAGCGTCTCCGGATCGACGTACTCGAGCAGACCCTCGTCGCAGGCGAGCGTGACGTCCGAAGCGTTGAGGTCCACGACGTCCCAGTAAACGTTGCCCACTTCGACCTGGGCCCGGATCTGCGCCAGACCGCCGTTGAAGTCCTCGACGTCCACGCGGATGCCGGTGGCCGCGGCGAAGGGTTCGTACCACGCCTCGGTGCTCGCCTTCTGATACGAGCCCCCGTAGGAGACGGCCGTGATCGACTGCGCCGCGGCGTGCCCGGTGAAACATGCGGCGATGACAGTCGTGTACGCCGAGGCTCGGGCCAGAGCCGTCATCACTCCGTCAGTTCGCACGGGTCAGCCAGGCGCTGAAGCGCTCGTTCAGCGCGTCCTGATTGTCCACCCAGAACTCCCAGTCGTTTCGCAGGGCGCGCGCGGCGTTCTCGGGGCTGGTGGGCATGTGGGGCGCCATCTCGACGCCGGTCGCCAGGTGCGTAGTGACGAGCGGTTCTCCCGACCGGCGGGCCGGACCGTAGGAGATCCGGCGCGCGACCGCCGCCAGCGATTCTCCCGTCGTCGCGAAGCGGACGAAGCGGAGCGCATCCTCCAGCCTCGGCGTCCCCGCCACGATGCTCAACTGGCCGTAGTCGAGGAGCTGGCCGTCCCAAACGATCGTGAACGGCTGCTCCTCGAGCACCTGTGCGTTGAAGATGCGGCCGTTGTAGGCCGTGCTCATCACGACTTCGCCGTCCGCGAGCATCTGCGGCGGCTGGGCGCCCGCCTCCCACCAGATGACCTGGTCCGCGATCGTGTCCAGCTTTTCGAAGGCCCGGTCCAGTCCCTCCGGCGTGCGCAGGACGGCATAGACCTCGTCGAGCGGCACGCCGTCGGCGATGAGCGCGAACTCGAGGTTGACCTGCGGCACCCGACGCATGCCGCGGCGTCCGGGGAACCTCTCCAGATCGAAGAAATCCGCCATTGTCGCAGGCTTCTCATCGGGGAAGAGGTCGGCGTTGTAGGCGTACACCGTGGAATAGAACAGCATCCCGGCCCCGCACGGCCCCTGCATCTCCGGATAGAAGTCGTCCCTCGCGGGCGTCCCATCGGGGGCCGCCGGCAGCATGTCGATGTCGATCGGTTCCAGGAGACCCTCGTCGCAGCCCCGCATCGCATCGGCCATTTCGAGGTCGACGACGTCCCAGTACACGGCGCCGACATCGACCTGGGCCCGTATCTGGGCCAGGCCGCCGTTGTAGTCCTCCATGTCCACGCGAATCCCGGTTTCGTCGGTGAACGGGACCTGGATGCCCCCGCGATACGCCCGGCCGTAGGAGCCTCCCCAGGAAACGGCCGTGATCGCCGGACCCTCCGGAGCCTGGGGTCCGCACCCGAGCGTGGACACCGCTGCGACCGCGAGGACGACGAGCGCCCCATCGCGCGACGTGTGGATTGCAGATCTCCTCTTCATGCGATCTCCTCTTCCCCTTCGAAGTCCAGTGCGCGGCAGTCGTTGACGGTCCAGCCGATCCGGATGGGGTCGCCCACCATCATGGCGCCGTGCCCCACGATGTTCGGGATCTTTGCCACGACATCCCGGCGCCCGCAGGCGGCCAGCCGGACGCGCAGATGGTCGCCGAGGAAAGTCATGTCTTCGACGACGGCGTCGACCTCGTTGTGGTACAGATCCTCCTGGGGCTTGATCGCGATCCGCTCGGGGCGGATCGAGAGCGTGACCGTGTCACCGACCCCGCACGGGGCGATCCGGAAGGCCCGGATCCGCTCGCCCCCGACGTCCACTTCGCACAGGTCATCCTCCACGAGCACCACCTCGCCGTGGAGCCGGTTGTTCTCGCCGATGAAACGGGCTACGAAGGCGCGCTCCGGCTCCTCGTAAAGCCCTTCCGCTCCGGCAATCTGCTCGATCCGGCCGCCGTTGAGGACGGCGATCCGGTCGGACATCACCATCGCCTCCTGCTGGTCGTGGGTGACGTAGACGACGGTCACCCCCAGCCTCTGGTGGATGGAACGGATCTCGTACTGCATCTCCTCGCGCAGGCTGCGGTCCAGGGCGCCGAGCGGCTCGTCCATCAACACGAGTTCGGGTTCGAACACGAGAGCGCGGGCGATGGCCACGCGCTGCTGCTGGCCGCCCGAAAGCTGGCCCGGCCGCCGGTCCTCGAGGCCGCCGAGGCGGACGAGATCGAGCGCACGCGTGACGCGCTCGCGGCGCCGATCCTCGGAAATCCCTCGCACTTCCAGCGGAAACGCGAGGTTCGCCCCCACGGTCATGTGCGGAAACAGCGCATAGTTCTGAAACACCATCCCGATCCCGCGCTTGCGAGGCGGAAGGTCCTGAACGGAGCGTCCGCCGATGCGGATCGCGCCGGATGTCGCCGGCTGAAAGCCCGCGAGCATCATCAGGATCGTCGTCTTCCCCGAACCCGAAGGGCCGAGCAGGGTCACGAACTCACCCTTGCCGATGCCGAGGTTCAGATCGTCCACCACCAGCGTACGGCCGTCGTAACTCTTGCTCACGCCCTCGAACTCCACGTGCATGGCCTGGCTGCGACGGTCGCTCTCCGCGCCGTTGGAACCCGCGATCATCTGGCGATTCTGCCTTGTTGTTCGGAATATGAAATGGTGATCGGCCCCCGGTTGGGTCGATCAACTTGAAGCCGGCGGCGCCAATCCGCGAGTGGGTGCGACCGGGGTAGATTGAGCGGAGGAGGAACGATGAAGATCAGGAATCGGACGGCGGGACGGGTCACTTGGGCGGCCTGCCTGCTCGTGCCCGCGGCCGGGCTCGCGATTGCGGCCGCAGGAGAGCCCGGCGCGAAGATGGACTCGGCCTCCGCCGCTCAGGCCCTCGTCGCCCTGCTCGACGAGGCGGCACGAGAGAAGGCGCTCTTCTCGCTCGACGACGAGGAGCGTTTCAACTGGCACTTCGTCCCGAGGTCGCGGAACGGACTGCCGCTCGCCGACATGACGACCGAGCAGCGCGCCGCCGCCCACGACCTCCTCCAGGCCGCCATGAGCAGCCAGGGCTTCCTGAAGGCCAGCGCGATCATCGAACTGGAGCGAATCCTCGGACTCCTGGAAGGGCGGCCCGAGCGCCGGGACCCGGAGAACTACTATGTCGCGATCTTCGGCGACCCGTCGTCGGAAGGGCCGTGGGCATGGCGGTTCGAAGGACATCACCTCTCCCTCAACTTCTCATCGCCATCCGGCCTGCTCACGGTGACGGGGCCCGCGTTCATGGGCGCGAACCCGGCCCGTGTGCCGTCGGGTCCGAAGGCGGGCTGGCGGCCGCTCGGACGGGAGGAGGACCTGGCCCGGGCGCTGATGCGGAGCTTCACGCCGGACCAGCGCGAGCGGGCGACCATCGCCGCCGAGGCCCCCAGCGACATCCTCACCGGGAACGACCGCGAAGCCCGGCTCGACGGGTTCGAGGGCCTCCCCGCCGACGCCATGACCGCGGAGCAGCGCGCGATCCTGTTCGAGATCGTGCACGAATACGCCGGGAACACTGCGACGGACGCCGACTGGAGGATGCGGGTCGAGAACGAGATTCCGGCGGGCGACATCCATTTCGCCTGGGCGGGGTCGCTCGAACCCGGCGAGGGACACTACTACCGGGTCCACGCCCCGGTCTTTCTCATCGAGTACGACAACACGCAGAACGACGCGAACCACGTCCACTCGGTGTGGCGGGACCTGGAGAACGACTTCGGGGGCGACGCGCTGGCGCGCCACTACGAGGAGTCCGACCACCACTAGCAGTCCTCGGCGGGACCCGGTCCGGCGCGGGGGCTACCGCTTCTAGCGGCCGGTGAGCCTCAGGAAGCGGGGATCCTCGCGCACGCGTTCGAAGTCGCCTGCATCCGGCAGCGTGCGCCGTCGTCCGGGATTGAGTTCCACCGCCCGCTCAAGGGCGTCGAAGGCGTCGTCTTCGCGTCCATCGTCCAGCAGGAGCGCGGCCAGCGTGACCCACGCGTTGTCGTTCTCCGGCGACCTGGCCGAGGCTTCACGCGCCAGCGCCAGGGCGCCCTGCAGATTGCCGTCCCGCCTCAACCGCGAGGCTTCGCGCAGCATCTGACCCGAACGGTACATGTCGAGGACCCGGCGCAGTTCGGCGAGCGGTTCGTCGTGGTCGTCCACTCGGATGTCGACGACGCGGTCGCTGTAGCCGCCGTTGACCCGCGGGGCCACGACGAGGATCGCGCCGGATTGCTTGCCGCGCGCGTCGCCGCCGGCGGCCTGCGCGGCGTCGAGCGCATCCATGAGCCGTTCCGCCAGCGGGCCGGTGGACGATTCGAACGAGGCCGCCATGGCGTCGACGACCTCGGGCCCCGTGAGGATGTTCCCCTGCGCGCAGTAGTCCACGCCGCACCTGTGGCCCTTCCAGTCGCTCGCCCCGGTGCCGGTCCAGGCGGCCGTCCGTCCCTGTTGGTCGAGGATCGCAACCTGGCGCCGATCCCGGCCCTCGTCGCTGCCCACCATCATCTCGAGGGCCTCCTCGGGCGAGTAGCCGGCCTGGAGGAGCTGGATGCCGATCGCCCCGTACATGGGGTTCGCGGCGGCCTGATGGGCGATGATCACGAGTCCGCCCTTCGCGTGCATCGCGCGGTTTCCCGCCCCGAACGCCTTCGACTGCACCCCCATCCCCAGTTCGCCGGTCGCGGGATCGCGTCCGATGATCGAGTAGGTCCCGAGGTAGTTGGGGTCGAAGAGGTCGGCCTCTTCGCTGTTCCCGGATGTCGGGACCATGCGCGGCTCGGGGACCGCCTCGGGCGACGCCCAGGCGCCTCCCAGCGCCCGATGGACGGCCAGCCTCGCCAGGGCCAGATCCCGTGTCGCACCCGCCAGCGCCGCCTCGACGTTCAGGAGCGTGCGCAGGGCGTCGAGATAGTCGGTGTAGCCCACGACGCCCGACTCGTACCGCTGCGACTGCAGCTCCATCGTAGCCAGCGCCTCGTCGCGCTGGGAAGCGAGGAACGCGTGCCGCCGGGTCTCGTTCTCGAAACCGGCGAGCGTGGTTTCGACTTCGTTCACCGCCGTAACCACCGTCCGTCCGTATGCGGCTGCCGCCTCATCGAAGAGGCCCTCGGCAAGCGCGAGATTGTTCCGGAGCCGACCCGCCTGGAAGATGGGCGCGGTGAGGTTCGTGATCAGATTCGTGAACCATTGCTGCGCGTTGAAGAGTTCGCCCGCGTCCGCGCTTGCCAGCCCGATGGAGCCGGACAGCGAGAGCGACGGAAGCAGTTGCGCCCGGCGCGCGCCGATGCTGTAGCGGGCGGCGTCGAGCCGCTGGCCCGCCGCCCTTACGTCGGGCCGCTGGAACAGGAGGTCCGCCGGGACCCCGGCGGGGACGGGATCCGCTGCCAGCTGCGGCGCGAGGGCGTCGGGCAGAATCGCTTCGACATCCTCCCGATAGCCGCCCAGCAGAACGGCCAGGCGGGCTTCGGCGCTTGTGAGCTGCGTTTCGAGTTGCGGCAGCCCCGCCTGCGTGTTCCGGAGATCCTGGCGAACCTGGGACAGCGTCCAGGAATCGATCAGGCCGCGATCGTAGCTCGTCGAAGCCAGCGACTCGCGCTCAAGCAGCACGCCCACGGCCTCGCGGGCCAGTTCCGTCTGGCGCCGCAGGCTGACGATGTCGAAGTACGTGGTGATGGTCTCGGCCAGGATGCCGATCCGCGCCGCGTGGAAGTCGGACTCCGAGGCCAGATACTCCGACCCCGCGGCCCGCGCGTCGTTGCGGGCGCGTCCCCAGAAGTCCAACTCGTAGGCGAAATCCGCGCTGACGGAATACGTCGTCAGGTCGATTCTGTCCGGAAACACGAAACCGGCGATCGAATCCCCCGGACCGCCCAGCCCGAAGGCCTGGATCTGCGCGCCGATACCGGCGTTCGTCGGTGTGTCGGTGTCGGCGACGGTTCCGCTCGCCCCCACGCTCGGGAAGAGGTCGGCCCGCGCGATGCGCGCCCTCGCGCGAGCCTGCCGGACGCGCGCAACGCCCGCGGCAAGGTCGAAGTTGGAGGCGAGCACGGAATCGACGACGGCGTCGAGCACCGGGTCCCGGAACGTCGTCCACCATTCCAGCGGCTCGTACGCCCCCGGCTGCAACCGGGCCGAGAAATCGTCCGGCATCTCCGCCACCGGCTCCGGGAGGGACGGCCCCGGAGCGAGGGAGCAGGCGGAGAAAAGCAGGAGCGGGGCGGCCCGCATTAATTCCCTCACACGCGGTACTCCCGTGACTCCCGTGCGCGTCATCGCGTACTCAGGGCGCGATGCTGAAGCCGAACACCAGGTGCGCACGATCCTGATCGGGGTTCAGGATGTACGCGACGCTCACCGGCACGGCGAAGGTTTCGGTGATCGCAAGATCCTTGCTCGCCGTGACCCCCATGTTGACCACGGCCGCTTCGTCGGTGCCGTAGAAGTCGCTCTCGCCGCCCACGAAACCCATGTGCAGCCCGACACCCACTCCGGAGATCTCGAAGGGCACGCCCACCTCCGCGTACAGCACGCTGCTCTCGGTGAGCATGCCTCCGAAGAGGGAGATCGGGAAGGTCTCGGGACCCGAGAAGCCGAGCGACAACTCCACTGTGTGCGCCGCGCCGGCCCCGAAGCCCGCGTCGGCACCGGGCGAGGGGAAGTAGTAGTCGGTGATCCCGACTGCGACGGAGAGTCCGGACTCGGCCGTCACCGTGTAGGTCGCCCAGAGATCGTTCTCGTTGGCGTGGGCGCCCGATGCGGAGATCGAGTACGAACCCCACGCGCCGAACTCGAGCCCTCCGGCCCCGAAGGTGATCGCGGGCTGCACGGCCATGGATTCGCCGAAGTCGAAGCCGCGCCAGACATAGCGGCTCACGACATCGGCCCCGATGGAGACCGACTGCCCCTGCGCGGGGACCGCAAAGGCGAAGAGGGCGGCGACGGCAACAACGAGCCGGACCCCCCGGAACCGGAACGAATCTACGCGGATCACGGGCACGATTTTCCTCCTCTTTCTATGGTGACCCGGGTGCGAAGCATGGACTCCGCGGAACCCCGGAAGACGCCGCGAGTCGGCGGAACGTCGGCATAGTCGCGCCCCACCGCGACCCGCACATGGCGCTCGTCGCATTGTGTGTCGTTGGTCGGATCGAAGCCGACCCATCCCATGCCCGGGAACCAGCACTCGACCCAGGCGTGGCTCTCGCCCGTCGCCGGGCCACTGCCGTTTCCGCCGTCCGGACCCAGATAGCCCGACACGTAACGCGTCGGGATCCCCCAGCCACGCAGGATCGACGCCATGACGTGAGCGTAGTCCTGGCACACGCCCTCGCGGCTCTCGAGGATGCGCTCGATCGGCGAATCGACCGCCGTCGTACCCGGAATATAATCAAACGACTCGTGGAGTCGGCTCCCCAGAGCCGTGGCGGTCGCCAGCGGATCGTCCCCGCGTTCGATGCCGCAGCTTCCGATGAAGTCGGCGAGGAGCGGCGAGGAGCGGACGAAACGGCTCGGCTGCAGCATCAGCCCGAGTTCGGGAGCGCTCGCCGCGGCGCCGATCCGGGCCCACGCGTCTTCCCCGGCCTCGGGGGGCGTCTCCGGCATCGGGCCCACCTCCACCGTCGAACGTCCCACGATCGAGAGACGCCGGTGCTTGCCGGGGCGATCGAAGAAGTGACCCCGGTTGTGAAAGGGTCCTTCGAATTCGAATACGGAGCCGGACGGGTCGGTCTCGAGCGTAAACCCGCGCACCACCTGCCTTCGGTCCTGCACCGGGTGCAGATACAGCGTCATGACGGACACCGTCACCGGCGCGCTGTAGACGAACTCGATCGCGTGTTCGATGGTGTAGCGCGCGATCATGATGGGAGCCCCGCGGCCACCGGGTAGTCGACGTACGAGTCCTGGATGAGGTTGTGCAGCGTCCGGCCGTCCCGCGTCAGAGACTCGAAGACCTCCGCGGACGCCGCATCGGGTGGGAGTTCCTCCTCGCCCGGGTCGAGTTCGAGGGCCGCCGCCATGCGGAGCACCATGCGGTGCGGCGGGGCGAGCGGCGGGCGTCCCCCCGCCGGGTCGATGCCCCGGAGCGCGGACCCGATGCGATCGGTCGCGTAACGCACGGAACGGGAGACCTCGGGGTTCCGCATCAGAAAGCCGAGCACGGAGCGGCGGCGCAAGGTGAGCGACCGGTCCCGGCGATAGGGTTCGAATGCGCCGCACACGCGCAGCAGATCGGCCCAGGACAGGACCAGGCCGTCACCGTCCGGCCGCGCGATCCGATCCCACATGTCGAGCAGTACGACCTGCTGCTGCAGCCGCTCCACGTAACGTCCGAGTTCGAGGAACCGCCACGCATCGTCACGCGCCATGTTGGCGTCCACGACTCCCGCGAGGAGGCGGAGCCGGTCGATCGCCTGGTTCACGAGAGCCGCGGGTCCTTCGCCCCAGGCGTCGGCGAACTCCGTCTCCTGGAGCCAGAGGAATCCCTGGTTCAGGCAGACCCACACGCGCAGAGGCAGCCGGGGCCGGATCTCCCTGGCGTTCTCCCGCGCCATCTCCCAGCACGAGATCATCGATGCCGGGTTCGTCGTGTCCTCGACGAGGCCGCCGGTCAACGTGTAGGCATCCGCGATGAGGAAGGCCTCGGCCTCGTCCACATCGGCCGGCGCGTGCGGAGGGGACTGGCTCAGCGCCCGGTAGACGACGCGCCATCCGAGGGCGAGTTCGTCGGCGTCCGTATCCACGAGCCGGGTCAGCTGAAACTCGAGCAGACGGGCCGTGTTCTCGGTCCGCTCCGCATAGCGTCCGAGCCAGTAGAAGTTCGCCGCCATCCGGGCCAGCATCATTCGGCGCCCCTCTCCCGACCGCTACTCACGCAGGATCCAGAGGTCCTTGCAGCCTCCGCCCTGGCTGGAGTTCACGACGAGGCTCCCCTTGCGCAGCGCGACGCGGCACAGGCCCCCGGGAACCACGTGCTGCTCCTCCCTCCCCTGGAGAACGAAGGGACGCAGGTCCACGTGGCGAGGCTCCAGGCGTCCGTCCACGAAGCAGCCCGCCCGGGAAAGGGGCAGCACCGGCTGCGAGATGTAGTTCTCCGGATCGCTCCGCAGCTGCTCCGCGAACGCCTTCCGCTCGGCCTTCGTCGCATGCGGACCCACGAGCATCCCGTAGCCGCCGGACCCTCCCACCTCCTTCACGACGAGTTCCGAGAGGTTGTCGAGGGTGTAGGCGAGGCCGTCGGGCTCCCGGCAGAGGTGGGTTTCCACGTTGGCCAGAATCGGCTCTTCATCCAGGAAATAGCGGATAAGGCGCGGGACGTAGGCGTACAGCGCCTTGTCGTCCGCCACGCCCGTGCCCGGCGCATTGGCAAGCACGAGGTTGCCGGCGCGGTAGGCGTGGAAGAGACCGGCGGCCCCGAGCACGGAGTCTTCCCGGAAGGCGACCGGATCCAGAAAACCGTCATCGATTCGCCGGTAGAGCACGTCGATCCGCCGCAGACCCGCGGCCGTGCGTGCGTAGAGCGTTGCATCGTGCACGACGAGATCGCGCCCCTCCACCAGGTCGACGCCCATCTCGCCGGCCAGGAACGCGTGCTCGTAGTAGGCGGAGTTGTATCGGCCCGGCGTCAGCACCGCCATGCGGGGCGTCTCCCCGGCCAGCGAGAGCGACGCGATCGTCGAGTAGAGGCGCTCCGGATAGTCCGCCACCTCGCGGACCCCGTAGGCTCGATACAGGTAGGGGAAGGCCCATTTCATCGCCGTGCGGCAGGCGAGCATGTAGGAGACGCCCGACGGGACCCGGAGATTGTCCTCCAGTACCGCGAAGGTGTCGCCCGCGCGCACGATGTCCGTCCCGCACACGGCGACGTAAACGTCGTGCGGCACCTTCATCCCCCGCATCTCGACACGGTACTGGGGACAGCCGAGCACGAGGTCGATGGGGACGATGCCATCCCGCAGCGACTTCCCGTCGTGGTAGACGTCGTGGAGGAACAGGTTGAGGGCCGTCAGGCGCTGTTTCAGCCCCCGCTCGATGTGATCCCACTCCTCGGCGGTGATGAGGCGCGGCACGCAGTCGATGGGGATGATCTGCTCCGAGACATCCTCGACGCCGAGGACCGTGAAGGTGATCCCCTCATGGACGAAACGGCGGTACACGCCGTCCTGGAGCCGTTCAAGATCTTCGGGAGGAATCCTGGAGAGGGCGGCCCCGAGTCGGCGCGCCCGCGCCCGGGGGGTGCCGTCCGCGTGAAACAACTCGTCGTGAAACGCGGAATCCAGTTCGTAATGGCGGAAAGGCCCGGACCCCGCCGAAATGGCGGGGTCCGGGTCGGCATAGCCGTGATCGACAAACTTCACCGCCGACATCGCGCGGTTCCCGTGCGGGGGCGCTCAGTCCGCGTCGCGGTAGTCGTCGTCGTCGTCGGGATCCACCATGAGCACGAATTCGGGGTAGGCATCGATCCCGAGTTCCGCCGCATCCTGGCCGATGCTCTCGACGCTCCGCGACACGCGAACCCCCATCACCCGGTCCAGCACCATCCAGAGGATCCAGGAAACGGAGAAGGCGAAGGCGCCGACGGCCACGACGCCGGTCAACTGTACGCCGAGATTGCCGCCGGCCGCGATGCAGGTGGCGAGCGTGCCCCAGATTCCGGCGAACAGGTGCGCGGGCACGGCCCCGACCACATCGTCGATCCGCCGCACCTCCAGCAGCTTCAGTCCGAGCATGCACACCAGGGAGCCGACGGCGCCGATCAGGATCGCCCACAGCGAGTTCGTGATGTTCGGTCCGGCGGTGATCGCCACCATGCCGGAGATCGCCCCGTTGAGCGTGGCGAAGAGGTCGACCCGGCCGAAGATGGACCGCGACAGGCAGAGCGCCGTGATGACGCCGGCCGCGGCGGCGAGGTTCGTGTTCACGAGGATGTTGCTCATCGAAACGGCGTTGACGACGCCGGAGAGGGCGAGTTCGGAGCCGCCGTTAAAGCCGAACCAGCCCATCCAGAGGATGAACACACCCAGCGTGACGGCGGGGATGTTCGACGGGGGGGTCGGCTGGATGGAGCCGTCCTTGCGGTATTTACCCCAGCGCGGACCCACGACGAGGGCGCCGGCGAGCGCCGCCCAGCCACCGGTCGAGTGCACGATCGTCGAGCCGGCGAAGTCCGTGAAGCCCATCTGTCCGAGCCAGCCGCCGCCCCACGTCCACGCGCCGACGATGGGGTAGATCACCCCGGTGAGCCCGCCCACGAAGACGAAGAAGGTCCAGAGCTTGACCCGCTCGGCCAGCGCGCCGGAGACGATCGAGGCGGTCGTGGCGACGAAGACCATCTGGAAGAACCAGTCCGACATCACGGAGTAGCCGTTCTCCGCCACGGCGCCGGCTGCGCCTTCGTTCCCGCCGATGAGCGCCACCTCATCCGCGGACGGACCGTAGAGGAAGCTGATCGACCCGATCACGCTCCCGACGTCGACGTACATGAGGTTGTAGCCGATGACGTAGTAGGTGAGGCCCGCGATCGAATAGAGCCCGATGTTCTTCATGCAGATCATCGAAGCGCTCTTCGACCGTACCGAACCCGCCTCGAGCATCGTGAAACCCGCGCACATCCACATCACGAGCACGCCCCAGACGAGGAACGAGTATGTGTTGAGGACGAACCCGAGATCTCCGCCACCGTCCTGCGCGGCGAGGAGGGCCGGCGCCAGGAGGAGGCCTGCGCCGGAGAGCAGCGCGGCTGCGAGATTCCTTCCCGCCGCGAACCGGCGGGACCAGCGTACCTGATGGGTGCTCACGGCGGCTCCTCCTTCAGCAGGTTTACAGCTCGATCATGGCCCTTCGCGACTCCGGGTTTAGGTTGCGTCCGTCCCCGGCGTCGCGCAACGGGTTCGGTGGGCCGGTAGCCGAACGGCGGCGGCCGATTATCTTCGGGAGTGACCCGGCTGCACCGGAATCTTCGACGAGAGGGCATATCATCATGTGGAAACGCTCCATTGGAGTGGTCGCCGCATTCGGGCTGGGGCTGACGTTTTCGGCAGTCCACCCCCTCCTTGCCCAGGAAATCCGGGCGCGTGGCGGCTCCACCGTCACGGTGGGTGCCCGAGTCCAGGCCCAGTACGAGGCTTCGAGCGTTGACGAGACGCCTTCGTCCTTCTTCATCCGCCGCGCGTGGGTGACGATCGACGGGCAGCTCAACGATCTCGTCGGAGCCAGGGCCCAGTTCAACATCGACGGCGCATCGGTCCTGGAAGCGTACCTGGAACTCACGCCGAGCGAGGCGATCGAGATCCAGCTGGGGCAATTCAAGAAGGGGATGTCGTATTTCTGGCTGGTGCCGAACTCCTGGCTCCCGATCATCGAACGGGACGCCAGAGTGACGGGTGTGGATCACTGCCCCGGCGTGGGCAGCGTGTGCACGTTCGGCCGTCTCACCGACGCGCTGGGCCTGGACAACTACGAGCCGGGCATCCTCGCGCAGGGGCGCGTGAGCGAGCTTTTCGGCTACCGCTTCACGCTCACCAACGGCGAGGGGATCGGGAACAAGGACGTCAACACCGGGAAGTCGGCGTCGGGCCAGCTCTCTCTCTTCCCGACCGGGGGGGACACGCGGGTGTCCGCCTACTTCGCCCTGGACGAGACGCTGAACAGCCGGGGGGAGACGATGGGCGTCCCGGCCATCGGGGCCGAGGTGGAACTCGGCACATGGCTCGGCGGTCCCCACCTGATCGCCAACGTCCTGCAGGGTCGCAACTGGAGGCTGAACGACGACGCGAAGTTCTCCGCCTTCCAGTTCATGGCCTTCTGGTACGTGCCGATGGCGCCGGAGTCGCACTTCTCCGGGATCGAGCCGATGCTTCGGGTAAGCTGGGTCGATTCCGGCGCGGAGCATCCGGAGAAGGTCACCGGGACGGTGATCACGCCCGGCGTCATGGTCTACTTCACGGGTCGAAACGGGATCTCCACGAACGTGGATTTCTACAGCTCGGGCGGCCGGTCGGACTGGTCCTTGAAGGTCCAGGCGTTCGCGTTCTTCTGACCGGGCCCGGGCGGGCCGCGATGGCTCGGGGGGCGCGCGGTCGACTCGACCCGGTGCGCCCCCCTTTTTCGGCTTTCGGTCTTCCTACTTGAAGCTCGCCTGAGCCTCTTCGACCGTATCGAAGACCTTGGTCAAGCGCACGAAACCGCTGACCTCGAGCACTTCGAGGATATTCTCCGGGACGTGGCACAGGGCAAGCCCGCCTCCGGCCTGGTTGGTCTTGCGGATCGCGATCAACAGCGCCCGCAACCCGGCGCTGCTGATGTAGCGCAGGCTCCCGCAATCCAGGACCAGGTTGGTCGCTCCCCCGTCGATGATGCCGGAGAGCTCCCCGTCGAAGTCCTTGGCGTTGCTGGAGTCTACGCGCCCGCTGACCACCCCCACGGCGGTATCTCCCGAATAGCTGGTCTCAATGTTCATCTGGCGGTTCCTCGCTTCCGGCAGCCCCCAGCGGCTGCGTCAGGGTAAGGCAGTTGAAACCCTCAACCCGCTCGTATGCAAGCGTGTCAATAAAAGACTTCGTAAGGTGGATGCCAAGCCCCCCGATGGGACGATCCTCCGCTGCAAGGCTTATGTCGGGAATCTCCGCGTCCTCAAGCGGGTTGAAGGGCTGGCCGTTGTCCCGAATCGTGATCTCAATGTCGGCGTCCCCGAGGCGAATGTCCACCGTGATGACCGGATCCTCCGTCGTTCCGTCGAATCCATAGGAGATGATGTTCGTCAGGAGTTCGTCCAGCGAGAGCTGAAAACGGAAGATGATGTCCTGCGAAAGCGCGCGCTCGAGGCAGAAGCGTTCGACTTCGTCCACCACGCGGCGTGGTTCGCTCGGGTCCGGCTTGACGGCGATCCGCACTCCCGTTCCGCTCCTGTTGGTCCTGTAGGCTCTGGTGGCTGGCTGCCCACTCGCTGTTCCGGGCGCCTTCGGCGCCGAAACCCCGCACGCTCCCGAAGTTTGACATATTGCGCGGCCGGTCCCCGGTTGCGGAGATTCCCGCACGTTGCGCCGGCCCCCCCGCGCAAATCGACAAGGACGATGACGACTGGACGCGGTTTCGGACAAGGGCAGGAACCCATGACCGACGATTCACCTCAACCGAGGCCTCGATGCCGAAGATCCTGGTAGTAGACGACGAACCCGATCTGGAGCTGCTCCTCCGGCAGAAGTTCCGGCGCCGGATCCGCTCGGGCGAATTCACGCTGGTCTTCGCCCAGAATGGGGTCGAGGCCCTCTCGAAGTTGGAGAAACACGACGATGTCGACGTCGTGCTCTCCGACATCAACATGCCCGAGATGGACGGCCTCACGCTGCTGGCACAGCTGGGCGAACTCGACCGCGACCTCCGCGCCGTCATGGTCACGGCCTACGGGGACATGAAGAACATCCGCACCGCCATGAACCGCGGTGCTTTCGACTTCGTCACCAAGCCGATCGACTTCGGGGATCTGGAAACCACCATCGCCAAGACCCTGGAGCACCTCGCGGTGATGCGAGCCGCGCTGCGCGACCGGGACGCGCTGGTGGCGTTGCGCCAGGAACTCGGCGTGGCGGCGCGGATGCAGGAGTCGATTCTGCCGACGAACTACCCCAGCGACCCGCGCTACGAGCTCCATGCCTGGATGACGCCGGCCCGCGAAGTGGGAGGGGACTTCTACGACTTCTTCCGCCTCGAGGAAGACCACATGGCGATCGTCATGGCCGACGTCTCGGGCAAGGGCGTGCCGGCGGCCTTCTTCATGATGGTGAGCCGCACGCTGCTCAAGGGGACGGCGATCGGCGAGGCGGACCCCTCGGTCTGTCTTGACGAGGTGAACCGGCTTCTCATCAACGAGAACGAGGAGTCGATGTTCGTGACCCTCTTCTACACCAAGTTCAATCCCGCGAACGGTCAAGCCACGTTCGCGAACGCCGGGCACAATCTTCCGTTCCTCATCAAGGCGTCGGGAGAGGTCGAGCAGATCGTCTCCGATCCGGGACTCGTGCTCGGCATCATGTCCGGGGTCGATTTCCCCAGGGGGTCGATCACGCTTGAGCCGGGCGATGCCGTCTTCTTCTACACGGACGGCGTGACGGAGGCGATGAACGAGGATGGCGTCGAACTCGGCGAAAAGGAGCTGGCCGAGGTGCTGGGCGAATGCCACGGCTCGTCGGCGGAAGACATCAACCGGCACGTGATCCGGGCTGTGCAGGAACACGCAGGAGAGGCGGACCAGTCCGACGACATCACCTGCCTGACTCTCCGGTACCTGGGGACGCCCTCCTGATGCGGCGCCGGTCGATCGCGCTCGCGGCCGTCGTGGCGGCCGGCGCGCTGCCCGGCCCCGCCATGTCGCAGCAGGGCGAGGCCGCGACCGAGGGCGTGTACGCCGATTCCATCGTCTTCGGGCAGTCCGCGGCCCTCGAAGGGCCCGCCGGCGAACTGGGCCGCAACATGAACCTCGGCATCCGGGCCGCGTTCGAGGAGGCCAATCGGGAGGGCGGCGTCCACGGTCGCGCGCTCCGCCTTATCGTCCGCGACGACGGCTACGAACCGGAACCCGCCGTCGCCAACACGCAGGAACTCATCGAGCACGGCGTGTTCGGCCTCATCGGCGCCGTCGGCACGCCGACCTCCGCCGCCGCGGAACCCGGCGCGAGCGAAGCTGGCGTCCCATACATCGGGGCGTTCACGGGCGCCGGTCTGCTGAGGGGCCCGGACCAGCGTTACGTCGTGAACCTGCGGGCGTCCTACGGCCAGGAAACCAGGGAGATGGTGGACCGCCTCGTGGATGACCTCGACTTCCGGCGCATCGCGGTCTTCTACCAGGATGACAACTACGGGCTGGCGGGCCTGACGGGCGTCCGCAGCGCGATGGACGAGCGTGGCATGGCTCTCGTCAGCGAGGCCCCCTACATGCGGAACACGCGGGCCGTGAAGCGCGGGCTCCTCGACATCCAGGCCGGCAACCCGCAGGCCGTCATCATCATCGGCGCCTATATCCCCGTGGCGCACTTCATCCGTTGGGCGAGGAAGATCGGCCTCGACGCCCTGTTCGTTAACATCTCGTTCGTCGGCAGCTACGCCCTTCTCGACGAGCTGGGCCGTGCCGGCGACGGCGTCGTCGTGACGCAGGTCGTGCCCTTCCCCCGCGACCCCAGCGTCCCCGTGGTGGCGCGCTATCAGGCCGCGCTGCGAGCAGTCGATCCCTCCGCCCGGCCGGGCTTCGTGTCCCTGGAGGGCTATCTGGCCGGACGGCTGGTCGTAGAGGCGCTGGCGGCCGGCGATCCGGACGTTCGGCCCAGCCGGGAGTCCTTCCTCCGCACGCTGACGGAATCCGGCCCCATCGACCTCGGCGGGTTCACGGTCGAATACGGGGTGGAAGACAACCAGGGCTCGGACCTCGTGTTTCTGACGGTGATTCGGGAGGGCGAGTTCGTCCCCGTGACCCGGCTCTCACGGTGAGTACCGCGGGGCCTCCGGTGAAACAGAGCGACGAGCGCATCCACCGCGCCTTCGAGTGGGCGCTGGCGCGGCTTCCGGGCCGCCTCGGGGCGCGGGCGCGGGACGCGACCGGCGGGCGGTTCGGCATCGGCAGCCAGATCGTCGTCGGACTGGGCGGCGGCGTGCTCCTGACGATCAGCGCCATCCTTCTCGCGCTCCTCCTGATGACCATCGTGGAGCGGGGACAGAGCGAGGTCACGCAGGAACAGATCCCTTCGCTCCTCGCGGGGCACCGCGTGACGCAGCACAGCGAGGGGCTCCTGCGCGCATCCCCGCAGCTCCTGTCGGCCGCCGACCCCGCGACGCTGGCGGACGTCCGGGCCGCCGTCCTGCTGGAGCAGGACAGCCTCCAGTACTGGGTCGGCGAGGTCGGCGGCGGAGCGGGCATGGATGCGGATGTCGCGGGTCTGGCCGAAGGCCTGGTGGCGAACATCAACGAGATCTACGAGTCGGTCAACAACCGGATGACCTACGCTGCCCGTCTCGCCGAGATGGCGGCGACCGTCGAGGAGACCGGACTCCGCCTGCAGTCGGTGCTCGAGGAGGCGATCGACGATCAGTATTTCTTCATGCGCACGGGGCTCCGCCAGCTGACGGACGTGCCGGCGCCGGGTGCCCAGCGCCAGGCTCAGGACGAAATCGAGCAGCTTGATGGCCTCCTGAACTTCAAGGCGTCGCAGAACCAGGCCATCACGCTCATCCAGCAGGCCTTCACCGAGACGGATCCGGGGGAGCTGCTCGCCAACCAGGGGCGCGTCGAGACCGCGCTTCGCGATGTGCGGGCGACGTTGCCCAGGATCCGCCCGCTCCTGAGGGAGACGCTGGCCGACGCGGTGAGCGTCCCCAGCGAGCTGTACGGAGGTCCCGGCGGCATCTTCCAGACCCGGCGGCGCGAACTGGAGGAGGTCGGTCTGGCCGAGGAACTGCTCGAGCGCAACCGGCAGACGACGGCGGAACTCGACACGGGCGTCCGGGCGCTCATGGAGCGCGTTGAGGAGACCGCCCGGGATGCGGCCAGCCGCTCCGAGTTTCTCGTGCAGTTGGGGTTCTGGTTCCTCCTCGCCGTGATCCTGTTCACGATCGGCGCGGCCCGCGTCGCCTGGAAGACGTTCGGCCGCTCGCTCATCGTTCGATTGAACAGCCTGTTCGCGACCACGCGGCGCATGTCGGAGGGCGACCTCGAAGTGAAGGTGGAGGTCGAGGGCAACGACGAAGTCACCGACATGGCGCAGGCGCTGGAAGTCTTCCGCAAGCACGCGCTCGAGGTGCAGAGGCTGAACCTGGTCGAGAAGCTGGCGCAGGAGGTACAGACGAAGAACGAGGCGCTGGAGCAGACGCTCGACGACCTCCGGCGTACGCAGGAACAGGTCATCACACAGGAGAAGCTGGCCTCGCTCGGCGCGCTCACGGCGGGGGTCGCCCACGAGATCCGCAACCCGCTCAACTTCGTGAACAACTTCGCGGTGCTCTCGAAGGAACTGATCGAGGAACTGCAGGAGGAGCTGAAGGAGGTCGCGGAGGGGAACGCGGAACTGGACCGCGATTTCATCGAGGAGGTCCTCGGCGACCTCGACATGAACGTGACCAAGGTCCGGGAGCACGGGGGCCGGGCCGACCGCATCGTGGAGGGAATGCTGGCGCATTCGCGCGACGAGGCCGGCGCCGCGGAGACCATCGACGTCAACCAGCTGGTCGACGAGTACGCGAAGCTCGCCTACCACGGGCTGCGCGGCACGGACTCCTCCTTCAACGTGACGCTGGACCGCGATTTCGATGACGAAGCCGGCGAGGTCACCGGCATCGCCCGCGACCTGAGCCGGGTCTTCCTGAACATCGTGACCAACGCCTGTCACGCGACGGCCGCCCGCAAGGAGGCGGAGGAGGACGCCGACTATTCGCCCACCGTCGCACTCAGGACGAGGGGTTACGAAGACCACGTCATCGTGTCGATTCGGGATAACGGCACCGGCATCCCGGACTCCATCGTCCGGAAGATCTTCGAGCCGTTCTTCACGACGAAGTCGGGGACCCAGGGGACCGGGCTCGGGCTGTCGATCTCCCGCGACATCGTCGTCGGCCACGGCGGCGAACTCGAGGTGGAGAGCGAGCCGGGCGAGTTCACCGAGTTCCGGGTCAAGCTGCTCCGCGAGAGCAACATTTCAGAGGTGGCGGCGGCCGTGACATGAGGGTTCGCCGCATGGATCATGGAGGGATCATGAGAACGAAACGGTATTGCCGGATCGCCCTGACGATGGCCGGGATCTTCCTCTTCGGCGCGGGATCCCTGCTCGCGCAGGTCGGACGCCCGGAAACGACGCCACGCGGCGACGACGAGGGCGATGGCCCCTACGACCGCCTGATTCTTCGCGGCGTCACGATCATCGATGGAACGGGCGCGCCGCCGCAGGGCCCCGTGGACATCGTCATCGAGGGCGACCGCATCGTCTCCGTCAACACGGTCGGCTTCCCGGGTCTCGACATCAGCGAGGATCGCCGGCCCGACGTGGAGATCGAGGACGATCCGGGCGCGAACGTGCACGAGATCGACCTCTCCGGGCACTTCGTCATGCCCGGCTTCGTCGACATGCATGCGCACACCGGCGGCCTCCCCAAGGCGCCGCAGCCCGAGTACGTCTACAAGCTGTGGATGGCGCACGGGATCACGACCTCCCGCGGCGTGGGCCACGGGCCGATGATGTGGTCGCTTGAGGAGAAGGCGAAGGCGGCGCGCAACGAGATCGTCGCCCCGCGCATGTACACCT
>VXMR01000122.1 GCA_009841005.1 Gemmatimonadales bacterium | reverse complement strand
CGAAGACGGCGGACTATATCGATCACGTGCTCACGCGGATCACGCTGCCCGGCGCGGTCTACCTGGCGCTGATCGCCGTGCTGCCCTACCTGATCTTCTCGATTTTCGACCTTCAGACCTTCTTCTTCGGCGGCACTTCGCTGCTCATCGTGGTGGGCGTCGCGCTCGATACGATGCAGCAACTCCAACAGCATCTGCTGCTGCGTCAGTACGAGGGATTCATGAAGAAGGGTCGCGTCAAGTATCGCGGCCGACAGCGCTACATGTGATGGGCGCGCGGTTGATCATCATGGGTCCTCCCGGGGTCGGGAAGGGCACCCAGGGCGAGTTTCTGGCCGAACGCTTCGGCGTTCCGCGCCTCTCGACCGGCGACATGATCCGCGCCGCGCTCGAGGCCGGAACCCCGCTCGGCGAGAGGGTTCGAGTCTACTACGAAGCGGGCGAACTCGTGCCGGATGAGGTCGTCCTGGGACTCATCGCCGAGGCGTTCGACGGTTCGGAGGCGAGCGGAGGATTCGTGCTCGACGGATTTCCGCGCACGGTGCCGCAGGCCGATGGCCTCGGCGAACTGCTGGCCGACCGGGGCATCGAACTGGACGCGGTGCTTTCGCTCGAGGCGCCGGAGGAAGAACTCGTTGATCGCATTTCCGGGCGACGGGTGTGCGGAGCGTGCGGCCTCGTGACCCATGTGCGCGCCGTCGGGGCAAACGCGCCCTGCCCGGAGTGCGGAGCCGCTCTTGTCCAGCGCTCGGACGACCGCGCGGAGACCGTTCGCAATCGGCTCGCCGTCTACCGCGCCCAGACCGAGCCCGTGCTCGCCTACTACGCCCGGTCCGAGACGGGACTGACCGCGGTGGACGGCACGGGAACGCTGGAGGCGGTGCGGGATCGCCTCTTCGAGACGTTGCACCTGGCGGAGGTGGCCGGTTGATCCGGCTGAAGTCGGCCGCCCAGATCGACGCCATCGCGGCCGCGGGAGCGATCGTGGCGGAGGTTCTCGAGATGGCGGCGGAGCAGGCCATCCCCGGACGGAGCACCGGGGAGCTGGACGACATGGCGGAGGCGCTGATCCGGGACAACCCGGGCGCGACGCCCGCCTTCAAGGGGTTGTACGGGTTCCCGGCGACGCTGTGCACGAGCATCAACGAGGAGGTCGTACACGGCATTCCGTCGTTCGGGCGTGAATTGGAGTCGGGCGACATCTTGAGCGTGGATGTCGGCGTCAAGCTCGACGGTCTGTTCGCGGACGCGGCCGTTACGATTCCCGTGGGAGAAGTGCTGCCGACGACGGCGCGTCTGCTGGGTGTGACCCGCACGGCGCTTGACGTGGGCATCGAGGCGGCGCGTCCCGGAGCCCAGCTCGGCGATCTGGGCTGGGCGATACAGACGCACGTCGAAGCCGGGGGCTTCAGTGTCATCAGGGAGCTGGTGGGACATGGCGTGGGGGAGGCGCCTCACGAGGAACCGCAGGTTCCGAACTACGGAGTGCGCAACCGCGGGTTTCGGATGCAGGCGGGGCTCGTCATCGCCATCGAGCCGATGGTTAACGCGGGCGGGCCGGAGATCCGTACACTCGACGATGAATGGACGGTGGTGACGGGGGACGGACGCCTCTCCGCGCATTTCGAGCATACCGTGGCGGTGACGTCGGAAGGCCCGCGCGTGTTGACGCGCGTTGCGAGTCCCGCGCGAGCAGCAGGGGAGGCCTGAGTTGGCGAAGGAAGAACCGATCCAGATGACGGGGGAGGTCGCCGAGGCGCTTCCCAACGCGATGTTTCGCGTGGAGTTGGAGAACGGGCATCAGATCGTCTGCCACGTCTCCGGCAAGATTCGAATGAACTACATACGGATCCTGCCGGGGGACCGGGTTGCGGTCGAGCTGTCGCCCTACGATTTGACGAGAGGGCGGATCACGTACCGGTACAAGTGAACCGGCGCAAGCGGTGGTTGTGACGATGGAATTTGTTCGGATCGGTTCAGGCTGGTATTTTGAAGGGTTGCCATCGAACCGCCACGAGAGGACGGTAGCATGAAAGTTCGTTCGAGCGTCAGGCGAATTTGCGAGCACTGCAAGATTATCCGCAGGCGCGGTGTCGTGCGGGTGATCTGCAGTCGAAATCCGAAGTGCAAGCAGCGGCAGGGATAGGCAGGAAACCATGGCACGCATAGCCGGAGTCGATCTCCCGCGGAACAAGCGGATTGAGGTGGGCCTCACATACATCTACGGAATCGGCCACTCGACGGCGCGCAACATCCTGGCCGAAACGGGCGTGGATGGGGATGTTCGCGTCTACCAGCTGTCCGACGACGACGTCAACAAGCTGCGCCGGGTCATCGAGAACCACTACAAGGTCGAGGGTGCGCTGCGTACCGAGACCTCGATGAACGTCAAGCGTCTGATGGACATCGGATGCTATCGCGGGATGCGGCACAGGCGGAATCTGCCCGTGCGCGGCCAGCGAACGCACACCAACGCCCGGACCCGCAAGGGGCCGCGGCGCGCCGTGGCCGGCAAGAAGAAGGCGCCCCGGAAGTAGGGCGCCCGGAAGCAGACGCGACAACCACGTTCGGTCCAAACGGAGGACGCGCAGGGAATGGCAAAGCGGGTAAGAAAGAAGAAGCGCCAGGTCGATGCCGAGGGCGTCGCCCACATCAAGGCGACCTTCAACAATACGATCATCACGATCACGACTCTGACCGGGGACACCGTCGCCTGGGCCAGCGCCGGAAAGGCGGGGTTCAAGGGCTCCAAGAAGTCCACGCCCTTTGCCGCCACCATCGCGGCCGAGACGGTGGGACGCGAGGCCGCCGGCATGGGGATGCGGCGGGTCCACGTGGAGGTGCAGGGCCCCGGGTCGGGACGTGAGTCGGCGATTCAGGCGCTGCAGGCGGCCGGCCTCGCGATCCGTTCGATCAAGGACGTGACGCCGATTCCGCATAACGGATGCCGTCCGCCGAAGAAGCGGAGGGTATAGATGGCTCGCTACACGGGACCCGTTTGCCGGCTGTGCCGGCGCGAGGGAGAGAAGCTCTTCCTCAAGGGGAAGCGCTGTTTCACCGAGAAATGCGCGATCGAGCGACGCGCGTTTCCCCCCGGTCAGCACGGCGGCGGCCGCCGTCGACGGCGCCAGTCGGAGTACGCCGTGCAGTTGCGGGAAAAGCAGAAGGTAAAGCGGATCTACGGACTCGCGGAGAAGCAGTTCCGCTCTCTCTTCACGAAGGCGTCCCGCGTCCCGGGCGTCACGGGCGAGAACCTGCTCGTCGCGCTCGAGAGCCGGCTCGACAATATCGTCTACCGGCTCGGCTTCGCGCCTTCCCGCAAGGCGGCGCGGCAGCTCATTCGGCATCGACACGTGCGGGTCGAAGGGGCGACGGTCGACGTGCCGAGCTATTCCGTGGGGCCCGGCGCGGAAGTGTCGGTGGCGCCGAAGGCACGGAAGTTGCCGGTGGTGATCGAGGCGATCGAGGATCGCCGGTCGCGCGATCAGTTGTCGTGGCTGGGGGTCGACTATGACGCGGCGAGCGGGCGGATGCTCGAGCGCCCGTCCCGGTCCGACATTCCACTCGCCGTCGAAGAACAGTTGATCGTCGAACTCTACAGCAAGTAGGCGCCGCGCGGCCGGCGCGTTCCCCCGCATCCGGCCCGCGGAAGTCGCTGAGCGAAAACAGGGAGTGAAGTGCATATGACGGTGTCGGTAGATCTCGCGGGTCTCGTGCTTCCGGAAGCGATGGAGGAACAGAGGCGATCCCCCAGTGGGGCGCGCGCGTCGTTTCTTCTCCAGCCGCTGGAGCGCGGGTTCGGACACACGATCGGCAACTCGATCCGGCGGATCATGTTGTCCTCGCTTCCCGGGGTGGCCGTTTGGGCCTTCCGGGCGGACGGCGTTCAACATGAACACCAGACGGTCGACGGGGTCGCGGAGGATGTACATCAGATCATCCAGAACCTGAAGCGTCTGGTTCTGGTGATGGACGAGGACAAGGAAGACGCGAAGCTCTCGCTGACGGCGCACAAGGCCGGCCCGGTAACGGCGGAGCAGATCGTGGAGCATGCATCGGTTCAGGTGGTGAATCCGGACCTCGTGCTCTTCACGCTGCAGGAGGACTTGCCCGAGAAACGTCCTCTCACCTTCGACCTGTGGGTGAATCGCGGCCGCGGCTTCGTCATGGCGGAGCACCATGCGCCTCCCGAGGAGACCGAGGCCAGGCGTGACTTCCCGGTCGGGACGATCCGGATAGACGCCGTTTACAATCCCGTGACCCGCGCGAATTTCGATGTAAGGGAGACCCGGGTCGGCCAGCGCACCGACTTCGACCGGCTCGAGGTGGACGTCGAGACGAACGGAGCCCTGAATCCGGCGGAGGCGGTTTCGCAGGCGGCGGAGATCGTCCGGCTGCACCTGTCGTATTTCAGTCAGATGGGGACGGTGCCCACACTGCCGGAGGCCGTCGAGGCGGTTCAGGAGGAGAGGGCGAAGGAGCCGGTCGATTCGGGACTCGTCGAGCTGCTCGAACGCTCGCTCGAGGAGTTCAGCGAGGTCTCGGCCCGCTCGAGGAATACGCTCGAAAAGCAGGGCGTCACGACGCTGGGCGATGTCGTCACACGGTCGCGTGACGATATTCTGGGGCTGGAGAATTTTGGAGAGAAGTCTCTCGATGAGCTTGCGGAGGTCCTCGGCCGGCACGGACTCCGGTTCGGCATGTCGTTCCTGCGGGATGAAGAGGGGAACCTCTACCTGAAGGAAGATCTGGCGGGGAACGGAGCTCGGAGCGACGATGAGGCATAGAAAGAAGGGGCGGGAACTCAGTCGGACGCGCAGCCATCGGAAGGCGATGCTGCGGAACATGGCGACGAGTCTCATCCTGCACGAGCGGATCCGTACGACCGAGGCGAAGGCGAAGGAGTTGCGGCCGTTCGCCGAAAAGCTCATCACTTTGGCGAAGAGAGGCGATCTGCACAGCAGGCAGCTGGCCGGCCGGCAGATCGCGGACCGCGCCGCGCTGCGGAAGCTCTTCGAGAAGATCGGCCCGCGTTTCGAACAGCGACCGGGCGGATACACGAGGATTCTGAAGCTGGGCGCGCGGAAGGGTGACGGAGCGGAGTTGGCGCTCATCGAATTCACCGATCGCGAGGCGTGAGGAACCGGGAGGAGAGACATGTCCAACAAGGGTGAAGGTGGACTCGGCGTCATCCTGAGCATCGTCGCGCTGGCGGCCATCGGAGGGTTCATGTATTGGCTGAACCTCCAGTCGCGCGACATCGAGGAGGCACGCGCCGCAGCCGAAGCGGCCGAGATCGAGGCGGCCCGTGATCTGGACGCGTCCGACCTCCTGGCCAATCCGCAGGGAGCCGTCAATCGCCGCGTGGTGATCGAAGGAATCCGCGTCGCGACCGGTCTGGGACAGGGCGCGTTTGCTCTCCAGCTTGCCCCGGGCGTCGCCTATCCCGTGCTGTTGGAACCCGATCCGATCCAGATCCTCAGGATGACGGAAACCACGATCTACGGCGGCGACAGCGTCGCCGTCTCGGGGCAGATCTATACATTCAACGATTCGATCGCCGGCGTCTGGGTCGAGTCCGGAGCGGTTCAGGAAGGCATGGGCGAGCTCATTCCATCGTCCCCGACCTTCCTGCTCGCCGACTCCGTGCACGTGCACTGAGCGAATACTGAGCGGGTCATGGCGAATTTCTGTTACGTCTGCGGCAAGGGACCCGGCGTCGGGAACCACGTCAGCAACGCGAACAACAAGCGCAAGCGGCGCTTCATGCCGAACCTCCAGCGGGTGAAGATCGTGGATGGTTCGGGTCGTCGTCGTGTGCTCGTCTGCACGCGGTGCATCAAGGCGGGAAAAGTCGTCAAGGCGTCCTGACACACTAGCAGCGGCGGTCCGGTGATCTCCCCCCCGCTCGCGGGCCAGCATGTGCTCGTCACGCGGCCCGCCGAGCAGGCCGAAGGCTTCCGCACCCTCCTGGAGGCCGCGGGGGCGACCGTAACGACGGCGCCGACCATCCGGTTGATCCCTCCATCCGATCCGGGGGCGCTAAGGCGGGCGGCCGCACGGCTGGCCGAGTACGACTGGATCGTGCTGACGAGTGTGAACGCCGTCCACCGCCTGGGAGAGGCTGCATCGAAGGCGGACTCGATGAGCGCGCCGGCGGCGGGCCGGTTCGCAACCGTGGGTCCGGCGACCGCGGGCGCGCTGCGCGCGCTCGGAGTGGCGGAGTGCCTCGTGCCGGCGGTCTATCGCGGCGAGGCGCTCGCCGAGGAGATCGTCGCGGCGACGGGTCCGGGGAGCCTGTCGGATGCGCGGATCCTGCTCGTGCAGGCCGAGCGGGGCCGACCCGTGCTGCGGGAACGGCTCGTCGCCTCCGGAGCGCGGGTCGATGTCGCCCCGGCCTACGACGTGGAGGTCAACCGGGACGTGCGCGACGCTCTCAGCGAGTTCATCGAACTGGGTCGCGGTGACTGGCTGACCTTCACGGCCTCGTCCGCTGCCCGTGCCTTCGTGGAACTCGTCGGCGCGCAGACCGGCGGCGCTCTCGTGGCGGCCATCAGTCCCGTGACCGCATCGACGCTCTCCGGACTCGGTCTGCCGGTGCACGTCGTGGCGGCCACCCACTCGATGCCCGGGCTCGTGGACGCTCTGGTTGCGTCCGCTGCCCGCCCCGGCCGTTTCGCGGCGACTCACGGCCATGCCTGAAGCCTCGTTCCCCGTCTCCCGGCTGCGCCGTCTGCGTCGCACGGCCGCCCTGCGCGAACTCGTGCGGGAGACACGGCTTGAGGCCTCCGATCTCATCTACCCCATGTTCATCCATGACCGGGGACCGCCCCGGCAGCCGATCCCTTCGATGCCCGGCATCGACCGCCTGAGCGTCGAGACGGCCGTCGAGGAAGCCGGCGCCGCGTTCGACGAAGGGATAAAGGCCGTCCTCTTGTTCGGCCTGCCCGCAAGCAAGGATGCGCGAGGTTCGAGCGCGGACGAGCCGGACGGCGTGATCCAGCGTTCGCTGCGGGCGCTTCGCCGCGCGCTTCCCGATCTGGTCCTGATCACCGATGTCTGCATGTGCGAATACACGGATCACGGCCACTGCGGGCTCCTCGACGGCGACCGCGTCGCGAACGACCCGACGCTTGAGCGGCTCGCCACTCAGGCCGTAACTCACGGGGCCGCGGGGGCGGACATCGTCGCGCCATCGGACATGATGGACGGTCGGGTCGGAGTGATTCGCGCCGCGCTCGACGAAGCGCACCTCGAGGACGTGGCCATACTGTCCTATGCCGCGAAGTACGCGAGCGTCTTCTACGGCCCTTTCCGGGATGCGGCGGACTCCGCACCCGCCTTCGGGGATCGGCGCGGGTATCAGATGGATGTGCGGAACGCGGATGAGGCGATCCGCGAGGTCCGGTTCGACATCGCCGAAGGGGCGGATCTCGTGATGGTGAAACCGGCGCTGCCGAATCTCGACATCATCCGGCGAGTGAAGGATGAGTTCCGGATGCCCACCGCCGCGTACCAGGTGAGCGGAGAATACGCGATGATCGAGGCTGCAGGTGCCCGTGGCTGGCTCGACGCGGAAGCGGCCAGCTTGGAAGCGGTCCTGGCCATCCGGCGTGCGGGGGCGGACCTGGTCGTGACCTATGCCGCGCGACGCCTCGCGCGGGCACTCTAAGTCTCGTGTCCGACGACGCCCGTCGCTCGATGGGGTGCCTCCGGTGAGGGTCCTCGTGACGGGCGGCGACGGGTTCGTCGGACAGCACCTGGTCGACCATCTGCTGGGCCACGGATACGAGGTGACGGCGACGATGCTCGGGGAGGCACCCTCCGCCGGGACCCTTTCACCGGCCGCCCTCGCGGCGGCCGATTGGACGCGGCTCGATGTGCGAGACTCCGACGCCGTTGCCTCCGTCGTGCATGCCGTCCGTCCGCGCCGTGTCTTCCACCTTGCCGGCTTCTCGTCGGGCGCCGAGGCCGGCAGGCGGTCCCGCGAAGCTCTCGCAGTGAACGGCGCGGGCACGCTGAGCCTCGTTGAAGCGATCGCGCGAGCCCCCGCGGACGTGCAGGCCGTTGTCGTGGCGGGTTCCGGGGACGCGTACGGCGGCGGCGGCGGTGGACCGATGGGAGAGCGGACGCCACTTCGGCCGAGGAGCGTGTACGGCGCGACCAAGGCCGCCCAGGATGTTCTCGCGCGCGGAGCGGGCGCGGCGCTGGGCGTACGCGTGGTCGTCGCACGGCTCTTTCCGCTCGTCGGTCCCGGCCAGCGCCCCGCGTTCGTACTCCCGAGCTTCTGCCGTCGTGCCCTCGCGATTCGGCGAGGAACGGCGGAGCCGCGGCTCGCCGTGGGCAATCTGGCTGTGGCGCGCGACTTCACGGATGTGCGCGACGGCGTCCGGGCGCTCGCGGGCATCGCGGACCTCGACGGGACGCCCCACATGGCGTACAACGTGTGCTCCGGGATCGCGACGAAGATCCACCGTCTGCTCGAGTGGGTGCTCGAGAGGGCGGAAATCGAGCCGGAGATCGTGCGCGATCCGGCCCTTGTGCGGCGCGGAGAACCCGAAGTCATCGTCGGTGACCCCGCGCGGCTGCGGGCCGCGACCGGGTGGCACGCGGCGCGCGACCTGCGGGCCTGCGTACACGCCACCATGGACTGGGTCGCGACCTCCGGCGCGGCCTGACGCCGAGCCCCTGAACGAAGGACGACGGAGATATCGATGGAAATCACCGTGATCGGCACCGGATACGTTGGACTCGTGGCGGGGTCCTGTCTGGCCGGATCCGGGAACCGTGTCACCTGCGCCGACGTTGACGAAGAGAAGATCCGGCGTCTGAACTCCGGAGACGTCCCCATCTACGAGGCCGGCATCGAGCGCCTCATCTCGGAGGGCCTCGCCGCTGGACGGCTTCGATTCACGACGGACGCGGCGGAGGGTATCACGACGGCCGACGTGATCTTCGTCGCCGTGGGTACGCCGCCCGGTCAGGACGGGCTGGCGGACCTCGATTTCGTGCTGGACGCGGCTCGCGTGATCGGCGACCACCTGCGTCCCGGAGCCGTCGTCGTCATGAAGAGCACCGTGCCCGTCGGGACGAACGACATCGTGCGAGCCGAGATCGCCCGACGGACCGATCTGCCCTTCCACATGTGTTCCAACCCCGAGTTCCTCAAGGAAGGAGACGCGGTGGGGGACTTCCTTTACCCCGACCGGGTCGTCTGCGGCGTGGACTCGGACCGCGCCCGGCGCTGTATGGAGGAGCTCTACGAACCCTTCGTCCGCTCTGGGAACCCGCTGATCTTCATGGACATCGCCTCGGCGGAACTGACCAAGTACGCGGCAAACGCGATGCTTGCCGCCCGGATCAGCATGATGAACCAGTTCGCGGAACTCTGCGAACGAACCGGAGCCGACATCGAGCGCGTCCGCCGTGGCGTGGGCTCGGACCCCCGCATCGGCTCGGCCTTTCTCTATGCCGGCACGGGGTATGGCGGCAGCTGCCTTCCCAAGGACGTGCGGGCGATCGTCCGTTCCGCGGAAGAGCAGGGAGTCGACCTCGGCATCCTGAGGTCCGTGGCCGCCGCGAACGATCGCCAGACCACCGTCCTCGTCCGGAAAATCCGGGAGCGGTTCGGCGACGATCTCGCCGGCCTGCGCTTTGCGCTCTGGGGGCTTGCGTTCAAGCCTCGCACGGATGACATGCGCGAGGCGCCCTCGCGCGCGGTCGCCGAGGCGCTGTGCGAACGGGGAGCGTCGGTCGTCGCGCACGATCCCGCCGCCATGGAACAGTCGCGCGAGTTCTATCTGGGGGACGCCGTGGAGTACGCGGCGGACGAGTACGAGGCGCTCGACGGGGCGGACGCGCTCGTCGTCGTGACGGAATGGCTCCAGTACCGGCGTCCCGACTGGTCCCGGTTCGCGAAGCGCATGGCCCGCCCCATCGTATTCGACGGGCGCAACGTGTTCGAACCGGACCGCATGGCTTCGCGAGGGTTCGAGCACTACCCGGTCGGGCGGCGGCAGATCGGTCCGGCGGAGATCGCATGAGGCTGGTCGTCACCGGCGCCGCCGGCTTTCTCGGTTCGCACCTCACCGACTGCCTCCTCGCCGAGGGACACTCGGTCGTCGGCATCGATAGCCTGATCACGGGAACGCGGCGCAATCTCGCCCATCTGCGGGATGAACCGAGGTTCGCGTTTCTCGAGCGGGACGTGTCGGAGTCCATCGAGATCGAGGGGGAGATCGAAGGGGTCTTCCACTTCGCCTCGCCGGCCAGCCCGGTCGACTACCTTCGTTTCCCGATCCAGACGCTGAAGGCGGGCGCCCTGGGCACGCGCAACGCCCTGGGCCTGGCCAGAGCGAGCGGCGCCCGGCTGCTGCTCGCGTCCACCTCGGAGGTCTACGGAGATCCGCTCGTCCACCCGCAGCCCGAAACATACTGGGGCAACGTGAACCCGATCGGTCCGCGCTCCGTGTACGACGAGGCGAAGCGCTTCGCCGAGGCCCTCACGATGGCCTACCACCGCGAGTACGGCGTGGATACGCGCATCGTGCGAATCTTCAACACCTACGGCCCGCGCATGCGTCCGGACGATGGCCGGGTCGTCTCGAACTTCGTCGTCCAGGCGCTCCGGGGGGAGCCGCTCACCATCTACGGAGACGGCTCCCAGTCGCGGAGCTTCTGTTATGTGTCCGACCTTGTGGAGGGGATCTGGCGCCTCTTCAACGCCGATATCCATGCGCCGGTGAACCTGGGCAATCCCGGCGAGTATACGATCCGCGCCCTGTCCGATCTCGTGCTCGCGACCGCGGAATCCGCGTCCACGGTCGAGGTCCGTCCGCTGCCCGACGACGACCCGAGAATGCGCTCTCCGGACATCTCTCTCGCCTCCGCCCGGCTGGACTGGACGCCCCGAATCCCGCTCGAGGTCGGCCTGCAGCGAACGGTCGAGTATTTTCGGGAGGTGCTTCCCGGGGCGGCACGCGAATGATCGTACAGGAGGGAGGCGAGGAGGAGATGGGGCGAGCCCGGGTCTCCGTGGTCATGCCGGTGTACAACGAGGAGGCGACGCTCGAGGCGATCGTCCGGCGCGTGAAGGAGGTGGCCCCGGACGTGGAACTCGTCGCGGTCGACGACGGCTCGGCCGACGCATCCGCGTCGATCCTGAACCGGCTGGAAGCGGAAGGGCTGGTCGACCGGGTCCTCGCGCACGAGCGGAACCAGGGAAAGGGCGCGGCGCTTTCCACCGGGTTCCGGGGCGTCAGCGGCGATATCATCATCATCCAGGATGCCGATCTCGAGTACGACCCCGCCGAGTATCCGCGTCTCCTGGAGCCGATCCTCGCCGGCCGAGCGGATGTCGTCTACGGGTCGCGATTCATGGGGGGGCAGCCGCACCGGGTCCTCTACTACTGGCACTACGTGGGGAACAGGTGGCTGACTCGGCTGTCGAACATGATGACGAACCTCAACCTCACGGACATGGAGACGTGCTACAAGTGCTTCCGCCGGGAAGTGATCGAGCAGCTCACGATCGAGGAGCGGGCCTTCGGCGTCGAACCGGAGATCACGGCGAAGGTCGCCATGGGTGGCTGGCGCGTGTATGAGGTGGGGATCTCGTACGCGGGACGGACGTATGCGGAGGGCAAGAAGATCGGGTGGCGCGATGGCGTTTCCGCGCTGCGCTGTATCTTTCTGTACGGGCTCGTGCGGCGCTGGACGCGCAGGGGCGGGCCGCGCGCCTCGAGCGAGGCAACCGGCGACATCCGTGGCGGCGTCGAAAGCGGGGAGAGTTGAGACATTCGGGGAACGAAGGCCGGCAGGGGCGCCCATGGTGACCGTCCGACAGTGGATCGTTCAGGGGACCGCCGGGGTCCTGGCGGCGCTTGCGGTTGCGGCGTGCGAGGATCCGGTGGACCGGTCCGTCGTGCGCGGGGATCGATACCTGGCCGTCGGGGACGCGGACATGGCGATCGCCGAGTACCTCCTCGCCCGGCGCGTGAGCGGGGACACGGACGACCTCCTCCTGCGGCTCGGGCAGGCCCATGCCGCGCGCGGCGATGTCGACGAGGCGCTCACGGTCTACGAGACGCTTGCGGAGCGCGACCCCCGGCTGCGTCATCAGGCGGCGGCCTCGCTCGCCGGACTCGCGTGGTCCGCGCAGGAGCGGGGGGCGGCCGAGAACATGTCCCGCGCGCTCCAGCCTCTGGTCGATTGGGGACTGGGCTATCTTCCCGCCGACCTCCAACGCTCCCTGGCCGCCTATCATGCGGCCGAGGGTGACTACGCACGCGCCCTTTCGCTGCGCCTCGCGCTCCTCGCCGGGGAGGGGGAGCCGGAGCCGGCGGTGCTGTACGATGTCGGCCTCGCGTATGAACAGCTCGGCGCATGCACTCGCGCGCTGCCCTTCTATCGGGATTTCCTCGAGGCGATGGAGGAAAGCCGCTCGAACCCCGAGGACGCCCGCTACCGCTACGGGAATTGCCTCTACGTGTCCGCGGCTGAAGACCGGGCGGAGGGCCGCCCCGCGGCCGCCCTCGAGAAGCTGACCGAAATGGTCGAGCTCGGTGAGCCGCGGACGCACATGGTCGAGGCGCACTTCCTCATCGGCGAACTCCACCTCGCGCTCGGCCAGACGGACGAGGCGCTCGTCAACTACGCCCGCGTGCTGGAACTGAACCCGACGCGCACACACGCTCTCGTCCGGCGGGCGGAGGAGCGGATCCGACAGATCCGCTTCGGCTTCGAATGAGGCTCCCGGCCGGGATGGCGCCGCGCGAGGCGCGCCGCGGAGTGCTCGCCGCCGCGGTCCTCATGCTCACGGGTTGTTCGAGTTCCGGGCCCCCGGGCGACCTGGCGCCGCCGGATCTCTTCCAGTGGGCGCAGGATCGTTTCGACGCCGAGGAATACCGGAGAGCGGCCGACGGCTTCCTCGCCTTCATGGTCCGCGATCCCCTGAATCCGCTCGTCGACAGCGCGCAGTACCTCGCAGCCGAGGGCCAACTCCGGGCGGGCAACGAACTCGACGCCGTGGAGGAGTTCCGGCGCATGGCCACGAACCGGCCCAACAGTCCCCTCGCGGACGACGCCCAGCTGGGGCTGTGCCGGGCGTACCTCGCGGCCTCGCCCCGGGTGACCCTCTCCCAGGAGTTCACACGGCGGGCCCTGGACGAGTGCGAGCGGTTGTTGCAGTTCTTCCCAACGACCCCCTTCCGCGAGCAGGCTGAAGGCCTGATCGCGGAAGCGCGCGCCAAGCTGGCCGAGAAGAGCTACGAAATCGGGAAGTACTACCAGGATCGCATGAGATTGCCGGAGTCCGCGATCGTCTATTTCGAAAAATCGCTGGCCGACGAGCCGACCGGGGCATTCCTGCCGGACCTCCTGTTGCGATTGTATCGCAGTTACAGCCAGGTGGGGTTCGAAACCGAGGCCGGAACCATGAGGGAGCGGCTGCTGTCGGAGTTTCCCGAGTCCGAGGAAACCCGGTTGCTGTTGGCGGACGAAGATCCGGCGGCGGAGGAGGACCGCGCGGGGGATGCCGGGTCCCGTCGCTGAAGTCCCGGCGGCCGGCCGGCGGACGGGCATCCTCGGCGGGAGCTTCGATCCTCCGCACATGGGCCATGTGTCCGTGGCGCGTGATCTTGTCGAAGTGCTGCGCCTCGACCGCCTGCTCGTGATCCCCGCGGGCGATCCGCCGCACCGGCAAGTCACGCTCCCCGCGGAGGTTCGCCTCGACCTCACGCGCCGGGCCGTTGCGGGCCTGCCCGGCATCGAAGTCAGCCCGATGGAGATCGAGCGGGCCGGTCCCTCCTACACCGTGGACACGCTGGAAGCCCTCGCGCGGCGCTTTCCTTCCGACCGGCTCGTCCTCGCGATGGGCGCGGACCAGTTTGCGGCGATCCACCGCTGGGACCGCTGGCGCCGGATTTCGGAGCTGGCCCGCATCGCGGTGATGCCGCGGGGCGGCCGGGAGCCCGCACCCTCCCCGGAATCGACGCCGATCGAGTATGTTGTCGCGAACGTCACGCGAGTGGATATCTCGGCGAGCCGGATCCGGCAGCGCCTCGAGGAGGGCCGTTCGGTCCACCTCCTCGTTCCGGAAACGATCCGACACCATGTCGAGCGCGCCTGGGCCGAACGCCGCGCGCGCCATGTAACCCAGTGAGCCCCGGATGTTGAAGAACGTTGTAACGCAGGTCTTCGGAACGCGCTTCACGCGCGAGATGAAGCGCATGCGGCCGATCATCTCACAGATCAAGGAACACGAGTCGCGGCTCGCGGATGTCCCGGAAGAAGCCCTCAAGGCGCAGACGGGGAAGTTCCGGGCGATCATCGCGGAGCGGACCGCCGAGTTCGAGGAGGCCGTCGAGGCGCTGCGGGAAAAGCGTCGCTTCACCGAGAATCCGGCGCGGCGCGCCGATCTCACCGAACGGATCGCGGCGACGGAGGGCGAACTCAACGAGGCGCTGCAGGCCGTGCTCGATGAGGTTCTGCCCGAGGCGTTCGCAACCGTGCGGGAGGCGTGCCGGCGACTCCTCGGGGCGGAGATCGAGGTCACGGGGAACGAAATGGCGTGGGACATGGTCCCCTACGATGTGCAGCTCATCGGAGGGATCGTTCTCCACGAAGGGAAGATCGCCGAGATGGCCACCGGTGAGGGGAAGACGCTCGTGGCCACGATGCCGCTGTACCTCAACGCCCTCCCCGGCCGGGGCGTCCACCTCGTCACCGTCAACGACTATCTCGCCAGACGTGACGCCCAGTGGATGGGCACGGTCTTCGACTATCTCGGCCTCACGGTGGGGGTGCTCGAGGATACGGCGCCGGGAAGCGTCGAGCGGCGGGCCGCCTACCAGGCCGACATCACCTACGGGACGAACAACGAATTCGGGTTCGACTACCTGCGCGACAACATGGTGATCGAACTCCGTCATCGCGTACAGCGCGGACACGCGTACGCGATCATCGACGAGGTCGACTCGGTGCTCATCGATGAGGCCCGCACGCCCCTCATTATCTCCGGACCCGCCGGTCGCGACGAACGCGACGTGTACCAGCGGCACAACGCTCAGGTGGCTGCGATCGCCCGCAGGCAGACGCGGATCGTCAACAGTCTCGTGGCCGAGGGGACGAAGCTGCTCGAAGAGGCCGGAGCCGACGAGGATACGGAGCAGCGCCGGGACGCGGGGCTCAAGCTGCTCGCGGCGCAGCGCGGCGCGCCGAAGAACAAGCGGCTGCTCAAGCTGAAGACGCGCTCCGGCGTCAAGCAGCTCATTCAGCGGACGGAAGCCGACCTCATGCGGGAGAAGCGGCTTCCCGAGATCGATGAAATGCTCCTCTTCTCGATGGACGAGAAGGGGCAGACGATCCAGCTGTCCGAACAGGGCCTCGACGTGCTCTCGCCCGACGACCCCGAGACGTTCGTCGTCCCCGACATCTCGGAGGATGTCCAGGACGTGGAGGACGACGAGTCGCTGACGACGGACGAGAAGCGCGGCGAGATCGAACGTCTCGAACGCGAATACGCGGAGAAGTCGGAGAAGATCCACGTCATCCACCAGCTCGTGAAGGCGTACTCCCTGTACGAGAAGGACGTGGAGTACGTGGTGGAGAACGGCGAAGTCCTGATCGTCGACGAACACACCGGCCGCAAGATGCACGGGCGGCGCTGGTCGGACGGGCTCCACCAGGCGGTCGAGGCGAAGGAGAAGGTCAAGGTGCGCGGCGAGACGCAGACGCTCGCCACGATCACGATCCAGAACTACTTCCGGATGTACGACAAGGTGGCCGGGATGACCGGCACCGCCGAGACGGAAGAGGGCGAGTTCCACGCGATCTACGGCCTCGAGGTCGTCGTCATCCCCACGAACCGGCCGGTGCGGCGACTGGATCACGACGACGTGATCTTTCAGACGAAGAAGGAAAAATACGCCGCGCTGATCGAGGAGATCGAACGGATCAACGGCGAGGGCCTTCCGATCCTCGTGGGGACGACGAGCGTGGAGGTGTCGGAGGTCATCGCCCGCATGCTGCAGCGGCGCGGCCTCGCCCACGAGGTGCTGAACGCCAAGCAGCACGCCCGGGAAGCGGAGATCGTCCGCAACGCGGGCCAGCCGGGCGCGATCACGATCGCGACGAACATGGCCGGACGCGGCACCGACATCAAACTCGCCTCGCCGTGCGTGCAGTGCGACGTGTGCGGGATCCGATCCGACACCCCGGCGTTCGGCCGTACCGACGAGGAACCGGACCTGTCGCGAGCCGAGATCAAGGAGCGGGGGTGCGAGGAGGAGCCGCCCTGCGGACTCCAGATCCTGGGTACGGAGCGCCACCAGTCCCGCCGCATCGACCGCCAGCTTCGGGGCCGTTCCGGACGCCAGGGGGATCCCGGGGCCAGCCTCTTCTTCCTGTCGCTCGAAGACGACCTCATGCGGCTCTTCATGCACGAGCGCGTGGCGAAGATCATGGATCGCCTGGGCGTGCAGGAGGGCGAGGTCATCAGCCACCCGTGGATCACGAAGTCCGTCGAGCGTGCGCAGAAGCGGGTCGAGACCCAGAACTTCGACGCCCGCAAGCGCCTGCTGGACTACGACGACGTGATGAACCAGCAGCGCGAGGTCGTCTACGACCTGCGCCTCTATGCGCTCGAGGGCGGGGAAGACCTCAAGGGCGAGACGTGGGAGATGGTCGAGGAGGCGCTCCGCGAGGAGATGGACGCCTATGTGCCGGAGGAGAGTTCGCACGACCAGTGGAACCTCCCGGGACTGCGGGAGCACCTCCTGATCGAGTACTTCCTGCACAACGAGTTCCTGCCCCGGGTCGGAGCGGACCGCGGGGAGGCGTCCGAGACGGAGAAGGAAGCGAGCGCCGACAACTGGGCCGGAACCGGCGAGTTGTACGATGCGGTGATCGAGAGCGCCCACGAGCAGTTCCGCGCCAAGCTCGAGAGTTTCGACGAACACTGGGAGCAGGTCCTGCGCTTCATCGTGCTGTCGGTGCTGGACGAGAAATGGAAGGACCACCTCTACGACCTCGACCATCTGCGCTCTTCGATCCAGTTCCGGTCGTGGGGGCAGAAGGATCCGCTCGTCGAATACAAGAAGGAGGCGTACGAGATGTTCGTGAGCCTGATCACGGACATCAGGCAGACGGTGGCGAATCGCTTCTTCCGCGTGCGCATCGAGCGCCGGCCGCCGCTTCCGCCGCCGGCGCCGCAGATCACCGGCATGAGCGGTCCCGTGGAGCCGGGCGGCGGCGCCGCGAGCGGGGTGGCCCCCGGCCGGGGAGCGGCGCCCGCGCCGGCCGCCGCGTCCGGCGAGCCCCCCGCGGGCGAGCCGGCGTTTTCGGCGACCGGCGTCGCGGCCTCCGCCGCAGTGCAGGAACTGGCCCCCGATGACACCGCGGCCCGTGCAGCCCTCCGCGCCGGCCAGCAGCCCCGCCGGACGGGCGCTCCGGCGACGGCCACGAAAGCCCCCGGGCGGAACGAGCCGTGTCCCTGCGGCAGCGGCCGGAAGTACAAGAAGTGCTGCGGCCGCCCCCGCTGAGACCGCCGACAGCGACGCGGATCGCGCGGGTAGCCGTGCGTCGCGGCATGTTCGTCGTCGCGGCGGTACTCGCGTTGGGATGCGGCGGAGAAGGGGAGCCCGCCGAGGCGGCGGATCCGCCCGGCGCGGCCGCGGCCCCGGACGCGGCCGGTTCCGTCTCGGAGCCGGATCTGTCGGCCGTGTACGCGGCCGCCGCGGTCGATGTGGCGCTGCTCGAGTACGCGATCGGCATGCCGTCGAGACTGCCGGCGGGGCCTACGGTGCTCCGCCTCAGCAACCAGGGCTTCGAGATGCACAACCTCAAGCTCGTGGACCCCGCGAGCGGGGAGGTTCTCTGGGAGACCGAGACGGACGTGAATACCGGAGAGGTTCGTCTCGTCGAACTCGAACTCTCTCCGGGGAGCTACACCGTGGTGTGCGATGTGGCCGGTCACGACAGCCGCGGGATGCTCATGACGCTCACCGTGGAGGCAGCGCCGGCCCCCTGACCGTGCCCTGACCACGCCCGGCCATCTCCCGGCGGGCCGCCAACCGGAAGGAGCGACCGGCTTGTACCTGAGATACGTGCCCCCGATGGGGATCTACGAGACTCTGTACGCCTTCCTGGGGGCGTTCGGTACCTACATGGGCGAGCCCGGCACAAACCCCTGGAGCCAGGGATTCCCGCGCACGGTCGCCCTGCCGGACGGCCCGGCGCTTCCGTCGACCGTGACCGTGACCTCCGAGCACCGCAAGTATCCCAAGGCGTGGGGGCTCCCGGCGCTGAGGGAGGCGATCGCGGCCTACTACCGGCAGTCGTACGGCGTGGAGATCACGGCGGAGAACGTGATGGTGTTCGCGGGCGGGCGTCCCGCGATCGTGGCGCTTCTGCTCTTCCTCGAACCCGACATCGAGGTCCGCCTCGCGTCCACGGAATACACCCCGTACTACGATGTCCTCGAGCGGCTGCGACGCCCCTACCACCTCGTGCACAGCGGCGCGGACAACGGCTTTCGGCCCCCGATCCCGGCCTATACGGCACCGCGGGAGGGGCGCACCCTGATGCTGCTGAGCAATCCGTGCAATCCGACCGGCGTGACGCGGACCGGCGAGGAACTGGCGGCGCTCGTGGAGGCCAGTGCTCTGGACGGCATGGGGCTCCTCGTCGACGAAGCCTATGAGCTTCTCCACGACAAGCCGGTGAGCGCCCTCGCGCACGTCGACGACATCGAGCGCGGCAACCTGTTCGTCGTCGGCGCCGCCACGAAGGGCCTGCAGGCGCCTGGCATCCGCATCGGATGGGCCGTGGCGGCGAAGCGGCACATCGAAGTGCTCTCGAACTTCTCCTCGTTCGGGATGGGCGGCGTGTCCCATCCGTCACAGTGCTACGCCGTCGAACTCCTGGACCCCGAGCGCATGCTCCACGTCCGGGAAGCCGTCCCCGCCTTCTATGCCATGCAACGCGAGCGCTACGGTCGCGCCTTCGAGGATCTCGGCCTCGAACTCTTCTCGGGAGACGGTGGCTTCTATCACTGGTGCCGGCTCCCGAACGGATGGACCGCCCAGCGGCTGAACGAGCGCCTCTTCACGCGCGGGGCCGCGATCCTCAAGGGTACCGACTGCGACATGGAGCGCCTCGGCGACGATTCGCCGCTGTCGAGCTTCTTCCGGTTCTCCTTCGGCCCGCTCGCCCCGGAGTCGTTCGAGGCGGACATCGCCCTCCTTGGCGAGACGCTGCGCGAGATGCGATCCTGAGCGTACGGCGGCCCGGATGGCCGCCGTGGCAGGCTGCCGGATCTCGCGGTTCCCGCGCGATCCGGCGACCGGAAACAAGAGGATGTTCGATGACGATGACACGACGTGAATTCGCGGGGACCACGCTGACCGTGGCGGGCGCTGCGGCCCTCCCGGCGGCAGGGGCCGCAGCATGCGCGGGGGAGACCCGACCATCGACCGATTCCGAAGCGGACGCGGCCGCAGGCGCGGCCCGGCCCGGGCGGCTGCTCATCCTGGGCGGCACCGGCTTCATCGGCCCGCACATGGTGCAGCACGCCCTCGCACGAGGACACGAGGTCACCCTCTTCAACCGCGGGCGCACGAACCCCGGTCTCTTTCCCGGCGTCGAGACCCTCATTGGGGACCGCGACGGGGCGCTCGACGCGCTGCGGGGGAAGGAATGGGATTACGTCATCGACAACAGCGGCTACGTCCCGCGCCTGGTGCGCGACTCGGGCAGCCTCCTGCGCGATGCCGTCGGCCGATACCTGTTCACCTCCACCGGCTCCGTGTACGACTTCGATCAGGACGAATTGCCGGAGGATGCGCGGCTACTCGAGGTGGCGGACCCGGAGAGCGAGGACGTAGGACGGTACTACGGGGAGCTGAAGGTGCTGTGCGAGGAGGCGGTGCGGGAGATCTACGGCGACCGCGGCACGGTCACCCGTCTGCACGTCGTCGCGGGGCCGGGAGATCCCACCGACCGCTTCACCTACTGGCCGGTCCGGGTCCACCACGGGGGAGAAGTGATCGCGCCGGGCGACATGGACAACCCGGTGCAGTTCATCGATGTGCGGGATCTGGCCGAGTTTTGCATGCACCTGCTGGAGGAGGACACCGGCGGGACCTTCAACGTCGCCGGGCCGACGCTCGACGGGACCCGGATGGACGAGTTCCTGTACGGAATCCGCGCCGTCACGACGTCCCGCGTGTCGTTCACATGGGTGGACGAAGCCTTCCTCCGGAACCGGGAGCCGCCCGTGCGCTTCCCCCTCTGGTACTCGCATCGCGGCCCGACGCGGGGATTGGCGCAGGTCCGCTCGCACCGGGGCGTCGAGGCGGGGCTGCGCTTCCGTCCCCTCGCCGTCACCGCGCGCGAGACGCTCGACTGGTTCCTGGGCGAACCGGAAGAACGCCGGGAGCAACTCCAGTTGAACCTCGACCGCGACGCGGAGATCCTCGCGGACTGGAAGAACCTGTAGATGCCGCTAAAGGCCCTCGGTCGGAGGGTCGCGCTTGTACCGTATGATAGCACTTGCTATCATCGCACATCGGTTCCCGTCTTGACGGAACGAGAGGTACGATGGAAAAGGTACAGATCAACGTCCGGGTGGATGCCGCCGTGAAGCACGCGGTGGATGGATACTGCAAGCCGAGGGGCGTCGCCATGAATCACTTCGTGCAGGAGGCGCTGCTCGATCGCCTGGAGGAGCTTGAGGACATCGAGGATCTGAAGAAGATCAGGCACGAACCTACCCGCCCGTTGGCGGACGTCCTCAGAGAACTCGGCATCGATGGCTCGTTATGAGATCGAGATCTCACGAACGGCGGAGAAACAGCTTCGCAAGCTTCCCCGCGCGGATCGGGAGCGGGTGGCGCACAGGATGTCGAGTCTGGCGCTCGACCCCTACCCGCGGGGAACGAGGAAACTCGCGGGCTATGACGATGTCTTCCGCCTGCGCGTGGGACGCTGGCGGATTCTCTACAGCGTCGGCACGCAGACCCTGATCATCATCATCCTGAAAGTCGGGCACCGCGGCGACATCTACCGTTAGCGAAGGCTGTAGCCGGCGCCAGGACCGGCCTCCGGCACTTAGACAAGAGGATGTTCGATGGCGAGAACGGGAGCGGGGCAGCCCGCAAGCGTGGACCAGTCGGACCGGGTCGTGCCCATCAACCTCCGACAGAGCGGACGTACGCCGGTCGAACTGCTCATCTCCACCCGCGTCCGGAAGTCGCCCTACTGGCACCTTTCCCACGAGGCGGGCTGCTGGCGGGCCACGACCTACAACCGCGTGTACCACCCCCGCGGCTACGTGCGGCCCGAGGATGGGGGCGCCGCGGTGGAGCACGAGGCGCTCACCCGCCGCGTCACGATGTGGAACGTCGCCGTGGAGCGGCAGATCCGGGTCCAGGGGGCGGATGCGGAGGCTTTCGTCGACTACGTGATCACGCGCGATGCGACCCGGATCGACCCGATGCGCGCGCGGTACGTCATCCTGTGCAACGAGCGCGGCGGGATCCTCAACGACCCGGTCCTCCTGCGGCTCTCCGGGGACGAGTTCTGGTTCTCGCTCGCCGACTCCGACCTGATGTTCTGGCTCCAGGGCGTGAGCGTCGGGCTCGGCATGCGCGTAGAGATCGATGAGGTCGATGTCTGTCCCCTGCAGATTCAGGGGCCGAGATCGCTCGATCTCATGGTCGACCTTGTGGGCGATGCGGTGCGGGACATCCCCTACTACGGGCTCCTGGAGGCGGAGATCGGCGGCTGCTCCGTCGTGGTCTCGCAGACCGGGTTCTCCGGGGAGAAGGGGTACGAGATCTACCTGAGGGACGCGACGCTGCACGCGGAGAAGTTGTGGAGCGCCGTGCTGGAGGCGGGGAAGGCGCACGAACTGATGGTCACGGCCCCCGGGCACCAGCGCCGCATCCAGGCCGGGATTCTCTCCTGGGGACAGGACATCGACCACGAGACGAGCCCCTTCCAGTGTAATCTCGCCTACCAGGTGCCGCGCGAGAAGCCCGGCGACTACATCGGGCGCGCCGCACTGGAGCGCCAGCGTGCCGAGATCGAGGCGGGACGCACCCCGTTCGCCCTCGTGATGGTGGGGATGAAGCTGGGCGGCAGGCCGATCGACGACTATGCGCCCGACTTCTGGCACGTCTCGCGCGCGGACGGCGGCGATCCGGTGGGGTACCTCACGTCTCCGTGGTACGCGCCCGAGTTGGGCAGCAACATCGCCCTCGGGTACGTCCCGCCCGCCGAAGCCGCCATCGGCACGGAACTCGCGGTGTGGCTCCCGGACGAGTACGCGAGCGAGCGTGGCAAGCCCGATTCCGCCCGCGTGTGCGAGGTCCCTTTCCGCCCGTCCGCGAACCCGAGCACCCGCGAGGTCGCCCTCGCCCAGGGCCGCGACGCGGCGAGGTAGCCCGGTGCTCGGAGGCCGGGGCGCCGCGGCCTCCCCGGGTTACGATCTCATGCGGGTCCCGGTCGGGTCGAAGAGCGCGGTATCGGTCGCCACGGTGACCGGGAAGGCCTCGTTCATGTAGAGGACCCGGAGCCGCGTTCCCGGGGCGGCGAGTTCCGGCGGGAGGTATGCTATGAGGAGGTACTTCCCCACGGAGGGACCCATCCCGGCCGACGTGACGCGGGACTCCCTTCCGCGCGCGTCGACGATCCGCTCCCCGTCCGGCCCCAGCAGCGGCTCGTTGCCTCCGGTGGGGAAGCGGGCGAGGCCGGAAGCGTCGGCGTGATCGTCCATGGTGAGCGTGCGAAGCAGCGCCGCGGGCCCCGCCTCCCGGGCTTTCAGGTAGGCGGCCCTGCCGATGAAGTCCGCCCGCTTCACGCGCGGCCTCGCCAGGCCCGCCTCAACGGGCGAATACTCCGAGGTGAGCTCGGCCCCCATGAGGGCATAGCCCTTCTCCATGCGGCCGGTCGTGCCGTAGACTCCGGCGCCCACGGGCCGCAGGCCGTACTGCCTGCCCGCCTCCCGCACGGCGTCCCACACCCGCGTGGCGAGCCCGGCCTCCACGTAGATCTCCCACCCGCTCTCCCCGACATACGAGATCCGGCACATGGTGACGGGAATCCCGTCCAGCGAGACGTCGCGCACGGAGGCGTACGGGAACGCGGCCTGCGAGAGCTTCGCCCCGGAGATCCTCCCCAGAAGCGCCTCGGCCCGCGGCCCCCAGACGCCGAGCGCGCAGATCTCCGCCGACCGATCCTCGAAGCGGACGGAGCGCTCCTCCGGCAGGTGTCTGCGGAACCAGGCGGCGTCCCGCGCCCCGTCGAAGGCGCCGGTCACGACGCGGAAACGGTCCGCCTTCAGCCGCTGGATCGTGAGGTCGGCCCTGAAGCCGCCGTCCGGCGTCAGCAGCGGCGTGTAGATGGACGTCCCGGGCGGCCGGTCGCACGCGTTGGCCGCCATGCCCTCCAGGTAGGCGAGCGCCCCGGGGCCCATCACGTCGAAGATCTGAAACGCGCCCAGGTCGACGACGCCGACCTTCTCCCGCAGGTGCAGGTGCTCCGCTTCGATGATGGGAGACCACCATCGGCGATCCCACTCGTGCGGCCGGTCCGCGATGCGGTACCGGTCGACGAGGTCGGTGTTCGACTCGTACCACTGCGGGCGCTCCCAGCCGCGGGCCTCGTAGTACACGGCGCCCAGCGCCTCCGTGCGCGCGTGAAGCGCCGAGCGGTGCACGTCGCGGCGGGATTCCCACTGCTCCCGCGGGTGGACGATACCGTACGTCTTGTTGAAGTGCTCGCGGGCGCGGGCCCGGACGTGGCGGCGCGTGCGCTCGTGCGGCTGGAAGCGGGTGACGTCGGACTCGTGCGGGTCGCACAGGCGGGGATGGCCGTGCGTGATCCACTCGGCGAGCAGTCGCGCCGCCCCCGGCCCCTCCTTGATCCAGACCGCCGCCGCGGACCACAGATTGGCCACCTCGGCGGTCTCGCCCAGCACCGGATGCGCGTCGGGGGTGAGGGAGAGAAGGCCGTTGATCGCATACCCCATCTCGGCGTCCCCGAGCAACTCTCCCATGATCTCGTGTGCCTGCTCCAGCTGGGGAGCGAAGTCTTCCTCCGTGAATGGCATCTCCGTGGGGGAGCGTTCCGACGCCCCGCGCGACGGGATCTCCTCCGGGTGCACGAGGATGGGGCGGTGCGCGTAGGATCCGACCTCCATCGCTTCGTATTTCTGACGCTCGTACATGAAGGCGTCCATGTCGCGCACGATGGGATAGCCGATCTCGTCGCCGGTGGCGCGGAGAAGGTCGACCGGGCCGACGTCCCCCATCTGATGGACTGCCGGCGTGAGCGGAATCGAGGCGCCGGCCAGCTCCGCGATGAGAGGGCTCCACACGCCGCACGCGATGACCGCGTGCTCGACCTCGATGCGGCCCCGCGCCGTGAGGACGGCCCGCAGGCGGGGGCGTCCCGAGGAACGGTGCTCGACTTCCATTCCCGTAACCTCGGTGTTGTCCAGGATCGTGAGCGCTCCCCGGGACAGGGCTCGCTCCCGCATGAGCGTTCCGGCCCGCACGCCATCGACGACGGACACGGACGACATCCAGAAGCCGCCGAGGATGACGGCGGGGTTCACGAACGGGATCCGTGCGGCGACCTCCCCCGGCGCGAGGAGTTCGGCGTCGATGCCCCACGCCCGCGCGGAGGTCATGCGGCGCCGGAGTTCCTCCATCCGGGCCTCCGTACGGGCGACCTCTACCCCGCCGCACGTCGTCTGCACGCCGAGCGCCTCGTACTGCCGCTGGCTCTCCAGCGTCAGCATCGCGACCTCGCGGCTGTGATCCGTGGGGAAGATGAAGTTGGACGCATGGCCCGTGGAGCCGCCGGGGTCGGGCAGGGGGCCCTTGTCGATAAGGACGAGATCGTCCCAGCCCCGCTGCGCGAGGTGCTCGACGAGGCAGCTGCCGACGATGCCGCCCCCGATGACGGCGATGCTCGCCTGCTGCGGCGGTGGTGTGCGGTCGCTCAAGGCGCGGTCTGCCTGCGTCTGCGAGGCCTCGGGCGGAGCGCCACGGCGGGCCGCCCGCCGACGGCCCGCCGCCCTTCCGGCCTCAGCGCCGGGGTGGGATGCGGATCGGATCGCCCAGATCCGGCGTCACCGCGAGGTCGCCGAGCAACGCCTCCAGCCGCGGCATGCGCGCGGTCAGAAGCGCGTTGATGCGCTCGGCCACCGGCGGCAGCGCCTCCCACGCCCGATCGATCCGGTACAACTGATCCGCCGTGGGTTCACCGGACCACCCTTCCATCTGCGAGATCCCGGTGCCCCCGGCGGCGTCATCCAGATCGTCGTCGAGCTCCTCGAGTTGGCCGGAGATCGCCTCGGCGATCCCCTCGATCCGTTCGCGGTCGCCATCTTCGATATCCGCGTCATCGAGCAGCGCCCGGATCTCGTCGAGCCGACCGTTCATGGCGCCGATCCGCTGCCGCGCGTCCCGGACCGGACCGGCCAGCGCGTGGGCCCGCATCATCGCGTCCTGTCGCGCGACGAGCGCCGCCCGGCTCGCGTCGCGCCGCGGATCGAGCCGCACGCCGACCTCGGTCTCCTGGCTCTCGTCCCCGACCGTGAGCCGCACCGTGTAGGTGCCCGGCAGCACGCGCGGCCCCGCCCCCGCCGGAGGCCCGCGCGAGAAACCGCCGCCCCCGCCGTCGGCCTCGAAGGCGGGATCGACGCGGAAGTCCCACAGCACCTCGTTCAGGCCGGCCTCCCCGGCGGCGTCCATGGTGCGCACGACCTCGCCGCCGTCGAGGACCTCGAGGTTCGCCCCGTCCGAGTTGGCCCCGTCGCCCAGGTAGTAGCGCAGGGGGATCCCGGCGGGCGGGTTGGGCGCGTGGAAGGTGGCCGGCTGGAAGGGCCAATCCATGCCCATCGACCACATCGTGCCGCGCCGCGCGCCGAACAGCCGGAAATCGGAGGCGAACACGTCCGCGGACATCTCCTCGAGCGGCGTGATGTCGTCCAGGATCCAGATACTGCGTCCGTGGGTCCCCACGACAAGGTCGTTCTCGCGCGGGTGGATCGCGATGTCGTCCACCGGCACCACGGGCAGGTTGTTCACCATGCGCGCCCAGGATTCACCGCGGTCGATCGACATGTAGACGCCGATCTCGTTTCCGACGAAGAGCAGGTTCGGGTTCCGCGGGTGCTCCCGGATCACGTTCACCGACCAGCCGTCCGGGAGGCCGGCCGTGATCTGCCGCCAGCTCGCCCCGTGGTCCTCGCTCACGTAGGCGTACGGGGCGTAGTCGTCGTTCCGGTGCCCGTCGAAGGTCACATACACCCGTCCATCCACCGCATGTGACGTTTCGAGACGGCTCACGTAGGTGCGAGGCGGCACGCCCGGCACCTGACCGATCACATTCGTCCACGTGGCGCCGCCGTCGAGCGTCACCTGCAGGTTTCCGTCATCCGTCCCCACGTAGAGTCCGTCGGGCGAGTGCTTCGACTCCGCGAAGGCCGTGATGTTGCCGTAGGAGGCGATCCCGTCGTTGTCCGAGAGCGTCTCGTCCGTCACGACGCGGCCCATGATCTCGAGCGTGTCGCGGTCGATCTGCTTCGTGAGGTCGGGGCTTGCCTCCTCCCAGTTCCCGCCCCGGTCCATCGACCGGAACAGGTGGTTCCCGCCCAGGTAGATCGTCGCCCGGTCGTGTCGTGAGATCGCGAACGGCGAGTCCCAGTTGAACCGGTAGCTGCGCTCCTCGCCCTCCGCTTCGTCCCCCGTCGGCCGCGGGAAGGGGCGGATCGACTGCCCCTCGCGCGTGGCCACGTCGATGCGCGCCATGTTCCCGCCCTGCGACTCCGAGAACATGATGTTCGGGTCCTCGGGGTCGGAGTGGTTGTGGAACCCGTCGCCGAACCACATGTGCGTCCATTCGCGGTTGCGGACGCCCCAGGTGGACTGCGTGCGGTGCGGTGCGCACCAGTTCCCGTTGTCCTGCAGCCCGCCGCACACGTTGTACGGGTCGCTCATGTCGACGTCGATCTCGTAGAACTGGCCGATCGCCATGTTCCGGATCGAACGCCACGTCACGGACCCGTCGCGCGAGAAGGCGAGCCCGCCGTCGTTCCCGTTGATGAGATGGTTCGAGTTGTGCGGATTGATCCACAGCGCGTGGTGGTCGGAGTGGATCTGGTCCGTCGCGTTCCCCGGCCACCATGTGCGCCCTCCGTCGTCCGACGCCGATGACTGGACGCCGCCCAGGTAGATCCGCTCGGGGTTGTTGGGGTCGATCCGGATGAGGGAGAAGTACATGGGACGCGGGTTGCGGTCGCTCATGAACTCCCACGTTTCGCCGCGGTCCGTGGAGCGGTACACGCCCTGGCCCTCGTGCGCCTCGACGATCGCGTACACCAGGTTCCCGTCCCGCCGATAGATGTCGAGCCCGATCCGCCCGAGTTCGCCCTCCGGCAGTCCCTCCTCGAGACGGGTCCAGTTTTCGCCGCCGTCCGTCGTGCGCCAGAGGCCGGAGCCGCCGCCCCCGGCCGCGAAACCGAAGCCCGTGCGCTGCCGCTGATAGGTCGCGGCGAAGAGCGTGCTCGGGTCGTTGTAGTCCATGACGAGGTCGATGATCCCCGTGTGTTCGTCAATGTAGAGGATGTTCTCCCAGGTCGCCCCGCCATCGGTCGTCTTGAAGAGGCCGCGTTCCTCGTTGGGACCCCACAGGTGGCCGACGGCCCCCACGTACACGACGTCGGGATCCCGAGGATCGATCTTGATCCGGCTGATATGGCGCGTGTCCTCCAGCCCCACGTGCGTCCAGGTGGCGCCCGCGTCCGTCGACTTGAAGACCCCGACCCCCCACGGCGAACTCTGGCGGTTTGCCGGTTCGCCGGTCCCTACCCAGACATGGTTGGGGTTGGAGGGCGCGACGCTCACGGCTCCGACCGACGCTGTCGGCTGGTCGTCAAAGACGGGGTCCCACGTCATTCCGTCGTTCGTCGTCTTCCACACGCCCCCGGCGCCGAGGCCGACGTAGAAGATGCGCGGGTCGCTCTCCACGACCGCGAGATCGGACACGCGCCCCCCCATGATCGCGGGTCCCAGCTCCCGGAAGTCGAGCAGCGAGGCCGCGGAGGCCGCGCGTTCGGAGGCCGTCTGGGCCGTGACCGGGTCGGGCGCGGCGGCGCCCAGCGCGAGGGCGAGGGGTACGAGGAGCGTGACGGGAAGACGGGAGAATCGCTCGATCCTGAACGGGAGCGCCATCGGAACCTCCGAGGTGATGGCCGGCATCAGCGGTAAAACGGGACAATCCGCACAGTGGTTAGCCCCTTGCCCGCCGCGCAAGACGGCCTGTCCAGAAAGGCCCGCACGCCCTGCGGAACAAACCGCTTGTGGGGGATTGAGTGACAAATCGACGACGCAGCGGTCATCTTGACGGTCACTATGACGAGACCCCGCGGAACGACCAACGCCACTCCGCTGGCCTCAGCCTGCGTGGCTATCCTTGCGTTATCGGCCATCCTGACCGTGACGGCTGATGCGCGGGTGGGGTCGTTTGCCGGCGCGGTGCGAGCCCCACCTGTGGCGGACTCCGTGCTCCGGATCACGTTTCTGGACGTGGGGCAGGGGGATGCGATCCTCATCCAGGCGCCCGGGGGGCAGGTCGCGCTGGTCGACGCGGGGCCCGACGATATCGTGGCCACGCTCCGTCGGTTCGGCGTGAACGAAATCGACCTCGCAGTCGCCACGCACCCGCATGCAGACCACATCGGCGGCATGGCGGGTGTCATCGCGGCGTTCCCGGTCCGCTTCTACATGGACAACGGCGAGCCGCATACGACGCAGACCTACCGGCGGCTCCTCGCCGCGCTCGACGCGCGCCCGGAGATCACGTACCTGGAGGCCTCCCCGCGGACGCTCACGCTCGGCCAGGTCGAGATCGATGTTCTGCCGCTGCTCCCGCGGGGGACGGCGGGACACAACGATCGCTCCGTCACCCTGTTCGTGCGTTTCGGCGAGTTCAGGGCCTTTCTGAGCGGCGATTCGGAGGTGCGGCAACTGACCCATCTCGTGAATCATGGGGCCGTCCGCGAGGCCGCGCTGCTCAAGGCGCCGCACCACGGGAGCGACAACGGCTTCACGTGGCAGTTCCTGAGCGCCGTCAGGCCCGGGGTCGTCGTCATCTCGGTGGGAAGCAACAACGACTATGGCCACCCGCGGCCGGCTGCCCTCCGGGCCTACGAGGCGTCGGGGGCCACCGTCTTCCGCACGGATCGGCACGGCCACGTTTCCGTGCGGGGGCGCGAGAGCGGCGACTACGAAGTCTCGTTTGGCGGGGATGTCGCCTTCAGCGGCCGGGTGGAGGACCGCCCGCCCGCGGCGTCACGCGGCCCGACCGGTGCCCCCGCCCCGCCGCGTGACGTGCGACTCCAACTCTGGGTGCACGCCGATGCGCCGGGCAACGATCACAGAAATCCGAACGGCGAATATGCCGTGATCCGGAATCTGGAGTCCGGTGACCGATCGATCGGGGGCTGGTCGCTGTGCGACGGGGCGAATCATTGCTTCCGGTTTCCCGCCGGAGCGGTGCTGGAGGCTGGCGGACAACTCGTCGTCCACACCGGTTCCGGGCGTGCCGATGGTGACCGTTACTACATGGGCCGACGCCAGGCCGTGTGGAACAACAACGGCGATACCGCGACCCTCTACGACAGCACCGGGGCGGTGGTGCTCGTGTTCGACTATTGAACGCCCGGCGACAGGGACCTGACGCAGTCCCGAGAGACGTCACCTGGGTCGTCGACCGCGTGGAAGACGCGATCGCCGTCCTGGTCCGCGATGAGGACGAGCGCACCGAGGACGTGCCCGTTCGTGCACTGCCCGCCGAGTGCCGTGAAGGGTCCGTGCTACGGGTGCCGGAGGTGGGCGAGCGGGTCGACTGGGCGGCGGCGGTGCTCGACGAAGACGCCCGCCGCGCCCGGCTACGGGAGGCGGAAAAAGTCCTCGAACGCCTGCGACGGCGCGACCCGGGCGGCGACATCAAGCTGTAGGCGTCTTGAACGGAGGGCTGTTCCGGGTCCAGGATAGAAGTCTGCGATCCCCTTGCCAGGAGCCGTCCGATGAAACGCCGAGACTTCCTCGCCACCTCCGCCGCGGCCGCCGCAGGATCGGGCCTCGTCGCCTGCCGTGCACCCGAGACTGCCGCCGCCCCGCCCCTCACCTCCGGGCAGTGGGGCTCCGGCGACTACTCGCATGTGCCGGGTCTGGCCGGGCCTGCGCACGGCACGGTGTGGGGCCGAACCGGCGTGACGGCCTGCTCCGACTACTACGCGTCCCTCGCCGGCACGAAGACGATGATGGAGGGCGGGAACGCGATCGACGCGATGGTCGCCGCGTGCGCCACGCTGAACGTGTCGGATCCCTACATGTCCGGCATCGGGGGCTTCGGCGGCTACATGCTCATCTACCTGGCCGAGGAGAACCGCGTCGTCGGGCTCGACGCGCTCGGCAAGTCGCCCGCCGCCTCGTCGCCGGAGACGATGACGCTCGACGACTTCGCGATGGGCTACAAGGCGCCCATCGTGCCCGGCGCCTTCAAGGGCTGGGCCGCCGCTCTGGAGCGGTACGGCACGATGAGCATGGGCGACCTGTTCGAGCCCGCGATCCAGCTCGCCGAGGACGGCTTCGTGATCTCCAAGTTCGACGAGAGCTACACGGCGTCGAGCGCCGACAAGCTGAGCCGCTACCCGTCCACGACGCGCGTGTTCTTTCCGAACGGGCGCCCTCCCCGCATGGGCGAGATCATCAAGCAGCCCGAACTTGCCGCGAGCATGCGCCATCTCGCCCGCGTGGGGGCGAACGACCTCTACGAGGGCGAACTTGCCGACCGTATCGTCGCCTTCCTGGCCGAGAACGGGGGCCACCTGACGAAGGCCGACCTCGAGAGCTACGAGGCCCAGTGGCGGGAGCCGATCAGGACGACCTTCCAGGGTTATGACCTGCACGCCATGCCGCCGGGTTCGTGCGGGATGTCGATGTTCCAGGCGCTCAACATCATGGACGGGTTCGACCTCGGGAGCATGGACCTGTATGGCTCCGAGTTCGTACACCTGTGGCTCGAGGCGATGAAGCTGGCCCTCGCCGACGACGACCGGTACAACACGGGCAAGGAAGACGTGGACATCCCTGTCGACATGATCATCTCCCGGGAGTACGCGGACGAACAGCGGGCGAAGATCGATCCGACGCGCGTCGCTTCCTTTGCGGGGGCACCGCTTCCGTTCTTCGGGACGACGAGCCTTTCCACCGTCGACCGGTGGGGCAACGCGGTCGCCTTCACGCAATCGCTCGTCAACGCGTACGGCAGCGGCGTGATCGCGGGCGACACCGGGATCTTCCTCAACAACGGACACATGTTCGGATTCGTCCTCGAAGAGGGGCATGTGAACCACCTCGAGGGCGGCAAGCGGGCGAAGGGCGTGATGACGCCGTGCATCATGATGAGGGACGGCGACCTCTTCGCGGCGGTCGGAGCCCAGGGCGGCTACACGATCCCGCAGACGGTGGGCCAGGTGATCACGAAGCTTGCGGTGGCCGGCATGGACATGCAGCTCGCGATCGCCTCGCCGCGCATGTGCGTGAACCGCGGCGGGGGCCGAACGCCGGTCCCCGAGGACTCCGTCACCTATCTCGAGGCCGGGTTCCCGCCGGAGGTCTACGAGGCACTGGCGGACCGCGGCCACTACCTGGCCGAGCCCGGCAACCTCGGCGGTGTGCAGGCGGTGCATCGCGACGCCGGGACGGGCGCCCTATCCGGCGGGTCGGATCCGCGCCGGGACGGTCACGCCATCGCCTGGTAACAGGGATAATCGCTCGGGTCGCAGGCCGCGGGGGCGGCTGACGGGATCAGGGAGGAGATCCGCGCCGGGGTGGCCGGCGCCGACCGATCGTCCCGCTCGGCGTCGCAGGGGCCGGGTGCATGACCACCTCGAAATCCTCCTCGAAGCCGACCTGGGTGGGGGACGGGAGGTAGCGGGAGAGATCGAGTCGGGCTCCTTCGAGTTCGCGGTCGAAGGCGTCCATGTCCCGTTGCGATGCCTCGGCGGCCGTGTCGGAGGTGGCGTAGACGATGGGGCCGAGACGCTGCTCCTGGAGCTTCAGCCGGCGCCGCATGAACTCCGCCTCGACGAAGGTCTCGCGGATCGCGGGGAACCGATACCTGAACCCTTCATCTTCCGCCTCCACCTCCGCGCCGAACTCGGCCGCCAGCCGCTCCAGCTCCGTCAGGACCAGCTTCGGCGATACCTGCCGGTCCGCGAGTGCGCGCGTCACGTGGCGGATCGCGTCGGCGGCCGCGACCCGCCGGACGGTCTCGACGCTGCGCGAGTAGACCAGCCCCACGAGCAGCCGCCGCACGTTGCGCCGCATGCGCGCACGGTTCTCCCCCGCCAGCGACAACGAGCGGACGATGGGGATCGCGAAGAAGAGGCTGCTGAAGGCGAACGGCACGACGCCCAGCCCATAAAAGGTGACCGGATCCAAAGACGAGGGCAGCCCGAGCACGCTCGCCATCGCCAGGTTGAAGCCGTTCATGGCGCCGATGCCGACGTTGGCCCCGCCGCTGTTGCCCGTCAGCTTCTTGGGGTACTCCAGCCGCATCCATGCCGGTTTCGGCTCTCGCGCCCGGACCGCCCCATGAGCGCTCTTCATCAGCTCGGGGAAGGCGTACACGACCTCGCCCGCGTCCGAAACCCGCGGGTCGCCTCCGTAGGCCCCCGTAAGTCGTCCCATCTCTTCGACGGCGTCGTCGATCGACAGGCCGGTGTGCTCAATCAGCTCCGACGACGTCAGGACGCCCTTCCGCGCCTGGATCAGCTGGACGACCGTGCGATCCTTCTGGAGCTGCGTCGGCCTGGGCTCCTCGGGGCCGAAGATGAAGGCGAAGACCTTCTTGTAGAAGGGCGGGCGGGCGTCCTTCGGGAGCCGCCTGGCATGGTGATCGCCGTAGTAGAGGCCCCTTCGGTCCCACCCGCGTCCTCCGAGCAGCCAGTGGAGGATGAAGAGGTCCCCCAGGCTGAAGCCCCGGCGTCCCCCGGAGCCGCGGCCGTCACGGTTGGCGGTCATCAGCGCGATCAGGATCACGACGAAGACGACGAAGTAAGCGACCAGCATGACCGCCGTCCAGATCTTGAAGCCGACCTTGAAGGCCGACCAGGCGATTCTGCGGAAGCGGGCCCAGAACAGCTCCGCGTCCCGCTCGATGAGCGAGGGATCGAACCGGTAGAGGAGGTCGCCCGAATCGGAGACCTCGAGGTGGCCGCGGTGCGTCTCCAGGAGAGACCGGAGGGTGACCTCGGCCTCGTGGTCCGGCAATCCGGTGGCGGAGACGACATCGCCCAGGGTGGCGCGTCCCTCAAGGCCACGGAGGGCGGCGATGACCGTACCTTCGGGGCGGCGCGGGTCGGCGATGACGGGGTCGTTCACGTGCGATGGCCCTTTCTCCGGGACTTCATGGGCGAGGAGGATGCCGTCTACGATAGCCCATAGGCGGGAGTCGTGCGGCTATTGCGCGGGTTCCCGCCGCCGCGTGCCGGGTCTTGAGCGACGAGCGACCCGGGGTCTAGGATCAAGGTCTGCGATCCCCCCTGCCCAGGAGCCGAGCCATGAAGCGCCGAGACTTCCTCGCCACCTCCGCTGCCGCCGCCGCCGGATCGAGTCTCATCGGATGCAGGCCTCCCGAGACCGCGGGTGCCGCCACCGCCGCCAGCGGGCAGTGGGGCCCGGCCGGCGATTCGAACGTACCGGGCCTGCTCGGACCCGCGCACCGGGCGGTGTGGGGCGCGCGGGGAGTAACGGCCGCTGCCGACTACTACGCCTCCCTTGCCGGCACCACGATCATGATGCAGGGCGGGAACGCGGTGGACGCGATCGTGGCCGCCTCCGCCATGCTGAACGTCTCCGAGCCCTACATGTCCGGGATCGGGGGCTTCGGCGGTTTCATGCTCATCTACCTGGCCGAGGAGAACCGGGTCGTCGGACTCGACGCGCTCGGCAAGTCGCCGGCCGCCTCGTCCCCGGAAACGATGACGCTCGACGACTTCGCGGAAGGCTACAAGGCACCCATCGTGCCCGGCGCCTTCAAGGGCTGGGCCGCCGTCCTCGAACGCTACGGGACGATGAGCCTCGGCGACGTGTTCGAGCCCGCGATCCGGCTCGCCGAGGACGGGTTCGTCGTCTCGCGCTTCGACGAGATTCACACGAACGGCGCCGCCGCCGAGAAGCTGGGTCAGTTCCCGTCGACGACGCGCGTCATGTTCCCGAACGGCCGTCCGCCGCGCATGGGCGAGATCATCAGGCAGCCCGACCTCGCCGCGAGCATGCGCCGACTCGCCCGGGAGGGCGCGGACGACTTCTACATGGGAGAGATCGGCGAGCGCGTCGTCTCCTTCCTCGCCGAGAACGGCGGTCACATGACGATGGGCGATCTGGAGTCGTACGATGTCACCTGGAAGGAGCCGATCACGACGACCTTCCAGGGACACGATCTGTACGCGATGCCGCCGGGGTCGTGCGGGATGTCGATGTTCCAGGCGCTCAACATCATGGACGGCTTCGATCTCGCGAACATGGACCTCTACGGCTCCGAGTTCGCGCACCTCTGGCTCGAGGCGTACCGGCTCGCCCTCATCGACGATGACCGCTACAACACGGGGAAGGAAGACGTCGAGATCCCCGTGGACATGATCATCTCGAAGGAATACGCGGACGAGCAGCGGGCAAGGATCGACCCCGCGCGCATCGCCTCCTTCGCCGGGGCTCCGCTCCCCTTCTTCGGGACGACCAGCCTCTCTTCGGCGGACCGCTGGGGGAACGCCGTCGCCTTCACGCAGTCGCTCGTGAGCGGCTACGGGAGCGGCGTGATCGCCGGCGATACCGGCATCTTCCTCAACAACGGCCACACCTTCGGCTTCGTGCTCGAGGAAGGGCACGTGAACCACCTGGAGGGCGGCCAGAAGGCGAAGGGGGTGATGACGCCGTGCGTCGTCATGAAGGACGGCAACCTCGTCGCGGCCGTGGGTGCCGCCGGCGGCTACACCATCCCGCAGACGGTGGGGCAGGTGATCACGAAGCTCACCGCCGGCGGGATGGACATCCAACTCGCGATCGCCTCGCCGCGCATGTGCCTCAACCGGGGCGGCGGACGTACGCCGATCCCGGAGGACTCCGTCACGTACCTGGAGGCGGGCTTCCCGCCCGAGGTGTACGACGAGCTCGAGGACCGGGGCCACAATCTGGCCGAGCCCGGAAACCCCGGCGGCGTGCAGGGCGTGTACCGCGACGCCGAGACCGGCGCCCTCGCCGGCGGATCCGACCCGCGCCGGGACGGTCACGCCATCGCCTGGTGACGGTCACGCCGTAGCCCGGTACGGAAGAGTCGGCTCGCACCCCGGCCGCCGGTGAACGCCGCGGTCGAGGTCTTGAGCGGGGGGTAACCCGCGGCCTAGGATCAGGGTCCGCGATACGCTCCTCTTGCCCAGGAGTCGAACCATGAAGCGCCGTGACTTCCTCGCCACCTCCGCCGCGGCCGCCGCCGGATCCGGCCTGATCGCCTGCCGCGCTCCCGAGACGGCCGCCGCGCCCCCCGACGGGATCGGACAATGGGGTCCCGCCCAGGACTCGAACGTGCCGGGCCTACTCGGCCCCGCGCACGGCACCGTCTGGGGCCGACGGGGCGTCACGGCCGCGGCCGACTACTACGCCTCGCTCGCCGGCACGACAATCATGATGCAGGGCGGAAACGCGATCGACGCCATCGTCGCCGCCTCCGCCACGCTCAACGTCTCCGAACCCTACATGTCCGGGCTCGGCGGCTTCGGCGGCTTCATGCTCATCTACCTGGCGGAAGAGAACCGGGTCGTCGGACTCGACGCGCTCGGCCGGGCGCCGGCGGCCTCCTCCGCGAGCACGATCACGCCGGATGATGTCGAGATGGGGTACCGCGCGCCGATCGTGCCCGGCGCCTTCAAGGGCTGGGCCGCCGTCCTCGAACGCTACGGGACGATGAGCCTCGGCGACGTGTTCGAGCCCGCGATCCAGCTCGCCGAGGACGGCTTCGTCGTCTCGAAGTTCGACGCGCTTCACACCAACGGCAGCGCGGACAAGCTCGGAAGGTTCCCATCCAGCACCCGGATCATGTTCCCGAACGGCCGTCCGCCGCGGATGGGCGAGATCATCAGGCAGCCCGAACTCGCCGCCAGCATGCGCCGGCTCGCCCGCGAAGGCGCGGATGACTTCTACATGGGCGAGATCGGAGACCGCATCGTCGCCTTCCTCGCCGAGAACGGCGGCCACATGACGAAGGCCGATCTCGAGGGCTATGAGGTTGCATGGAGAGAGCCCATCACGACGACCTTCCAGGGGCACGATCTGTACGCCATGCCGCCGGGGTCGTGCGGGATGACGATGTTCCAGGCGCTCAACATCATGGACGGCTTCGATCTCACGAACATGGATCTCTACAGCTCCGAGTTCGCCCACCTGTGGCTTGAGGCGAACCGGCTCGCTCTGATCGACGACGAACGGTACAACACGGGGAACGAAGACGCGGAGATCCCGGTCGACATGCTCATCTCGAAGGAATACGCGGACGAACAGCGGGCGACGATCGATCCCGCCCGCATCGCCTCCTTCTCGGGCGCCCCGCTCCCGTTCTTCGGGACGACGAGCCTCTCTTCCGCCGACCGCTGGGGGAACGCCGTCGCCTTCACCCAGTCTCTCGTCGCGCTCTACGGGAGCGGCGTGATCGCGGGCGACACGGGGATCTTCCTCAACAACGGCCACATGTTCGGCTTCTCCCTGGAGGAGGGGCACGTCAACTACATCGCGGGAGGCCAGAAGGCAAAGGGCGTGATGACGCCGTGCGTGGTCATGAAGGACGGGAATCTCGTCGCGGCTGTCGGCGCCGCCGGCGGCTACACGATCCCGCAGACCGTGGGGCAGGTGATCACGAAGCTGACGGCGGGCGGGATGGACATGCAGCTCGCGATCGCGTCACCCCGCATGTGCCTCAACCGGGGTGGCGGGCTCACGCCGATTCCGGAGGACTCCGTCACGTACCTGGAGGCAGGCTTCCCGCCCGAGGTGTACGGAGAGTTGGCGGACCGCGGGCACAATCTCGTCCAGCCGGGCAACCTCGGTGGCGTACAGGGCGTGTACCGGGATGCGGAGACGGGCGCGCTCGCCGGCGGATCGGATCCACGCCGCGACGGCCACGCGATCGCCTGGTGAGCCGTCGGCGCCGGCGCGGCGTCGGCGCGGCCAGGCGGCGTCTCGCGGGACTGGCGGCGGTCGCTGCGGCGGCCTGCGGGGACGCCGCCCCGGCCGACAGGTCCGCGGCAGGCGATGACGCGCGGGCTACCGGTCGTCCGGTGAGTGCGCTCACGCGCAACCAGGCGCTGCACATCCCCATGCGCGACGGCGTCCGCATCGCCGTCGATGTGTGGCTCCCCGAAGGCATCCGACCCGGGGACCGGCTCCCGGCGATGATGCGGGCGACCCGTTACTGGCGCGCCCGCGGCGAGGTCGGCGTCCCCCTCGAGGAAACCTCGAACTTCGCCGAGGCGGAGCGCTGGAACCGGGCCGGGTACGCGCTCGTCCTCGTGGATGGGCGGGGAAGCGGGGCCTCGTTCGGGATCCGCCGCTTCGAGCTCGCCGAAGATGAGGTCACGGATTACGGGGAGGTCGCGGACTGGATCGCGGATCAGCCTTGGTCGAACGGGCGCGTGGGCGCCTACGGGGTCTCCTACGCGGGGAACACGGCCGAGATGCTCGCGGTCAACCGGAACCCTGCCGTGAAGGCGGTCGCGCCCCTCTTCAACGACTTCGACAACTTCGGCCACCTCATCTTCCCCGGCGGCGTGCTCACGGTCGGCTTCCTCGAGGACTGGTCGAACCGCACGCGCATGCAGGACCTGAACGATATCTGCGGCCTGTCCGACGCGATGGGGGCCGCCTGCGACGAGGTGCAGAGCCGGGTCACCGGCGTGAAACCGATCGACGCGGACCTCGACGGATCGCTGCTCGCCGCCGCGGTGGCGGAGCACCAGGCGAATACCGTGCCCTTCGAGGCGGCGCTGGAGTACGAGTTCCGGGACGACCCGTTCGGCCCTTACGGCGAGACGAACGTCGGACACCGCCGCAGCCCCTCCGGCCATCTCCCACAGATCGAGGAGTCCGGTGTGGCCATGTTCATCCGGGTCGGCTGGCAGGACGCCGGGACGGTGAACGGCACTCTCGGCCGCTACAACACGATCTCCAACGCCCAACAGGTGTTCATCGGTCCATGGGACCACGGGGCGCGCAACGACACGGACCCGTTCAAGGCGGAGGACACGCCCGTACAACCCGACGCCGATGCCCGGTTCGAGGAACTCGTCGCGTTCTTCGACGCTCACCTCAGAGAGGATGGATCCGGGGAAACTCCGACCGAGATCCACTACTACACGCTGGGCGCCGATCGCTGGACGCGCACGGAGACATGGCCACCGGAGGGCTTCGATGGCGTCGCGTGGTACTTCCGCGAGGACGGTGCGCTTTCGACCGAAGCCCCCGCCGCGGAAACGGGAGAGGACCGCTACACGGTCGACTTCACCGCGACGACGGGGACGAGTAACCGCTGGTACACGAACGGCGGAGGCGGCGACGTGGTGTACGGTGACCGCCGGGAGGAGGACGAGAAGCTGTTGACCTGGACGAGCGCCCCGCTCGCCGCCGACATCGAGATCACCGGCCACCCGGTCGTCACTCTGTACCTGGCGTCAACCGAAGCGGACGGCGCCTTCATCGTCTACCTGGAGGACGTCGCTCCGGACGGCACCGTGCGGTACATCACCGAGGGACAACTCCGCGGTGTCATGCGCGGGGTCACGGAGGATCCTCCGCTCTACAGGAAGTACGGACCGCACCGGAGCGAGTCGCGCGCGGACGCCCTCCCGCTCGTGCCCGGGGAAGTTGCGGAGTTAAGCTTCGACCTGTGGGCGACCTCGGTCCTGATCCGGACCGGGCACCGGATTCGGATTGCGCTCGCCGGCGCCGACGCGGACACCTTCCTCCGCTATCCCCGCGACGGGAGCATCCCGGAGTGGACCGTCCAGCGAAGCAGCGTTTTCGCATCCCGGATCGTCCTGCCCACGAAGGGCGGCTGATCCGACCCGGAGGGACGGAAGCGAGTTCGATCCGCTACCGACCGTTTCTCAACCGGCAACGAGTTTCAGCGTTGTGGTCGTCTCCGTCGGGATCGCCATTCCGGCCATGACCACATCGACGTTGAGCCGGCTTTCCTGGCGCACGTACCTGCCTTCAGCCAGGTCCACGACCATGGACCCGGTTAAATCCCCCGTGACATTCGCCGACATCCCTCCCATGTCGAGACTTGATTCCACGGCCCCCGTGAACGCGATCGTCGCCTGCCCATCTTCCATGCTGTTCAAGGTGTATGTGAGGCCCACGTCCGCAGTCTGCGCCGGTCCGCCCAGCGAAAGAGGCACGGGCACCGTCTCGGTCCATGAATCGCCTGTGCCGACCTCGGCCTCGGGCAGCGAGAAAAACTCCGCTCCCTCCACCAGGTCCTGCCCCACCTGCTCCGCTTCACCACTGGGGGTCTCCTCCGCGACGGTGCTCACGTGCTGGCCGCGCGGGTTTATCTCGACCGCAAACACGCTTCCCGAAAGATCCGGGAGAGGAGCGGCGCCGGGTATCGCGTTCGTCATCGCGGCCGAGTCGATCGCCGTACGCCCCCGAATGACCTCGTCCGTAGCAGTCAGGATCGTGCGCGTCTGATGGACGCGGAGCGTCATCACCGGACCCGACGCGGGCATCATGGGATTCTCCGCCGTGATTTCCATGGAGAAGACGTAGCGTGATACCTGACCCTCCGGCGGGTCGAGCCGCAGGAGGGTCTGGCCACCCACGGGGAGAGCGAAGGTGAAAGCGATGGTGGCGGTGGCGACACCGCGCAGGACTGATTTCATTGGTCCTCCGTTGAGGTTCCGGGCTTCAAGGGTCCGAAACTTGCGCGACATGGCGCTGACGTGCCACCGGCGTTCGTGGCGGTACCCCCCCCGCTACCCCGGAGTTGAGACGGAATTCATGGCCGCCGGGATACATGACGGCATGGCTCCGAAGATCCTCGAACTCCCGGCAAGCGAACGTCCGCGGGAGCGGCTCCGCCGCTTCAGCCCCGACGCGCTTTCGACGACGGAACTGCTCGCGGTCGTACTCGGTGCGGGCGCGACGGGGCGTTCCGCCGTTGACGTCGCCGGCCGTTTGCTGGCCGACTTCGGCGGCTCGCTGAGGGAGATGGGGCGGGCGGAGCCGGCCGAACTCGAGCGGACCGGGGGAGTGGGCCCGGCCCGGGGGGGCGCGCGGGGGGGCCCCCCCCGCCGGGGGGGCGGCCCCGCGCGCGCCCCCCGCCCCCCCCCCCCGCCCCGCCCCCCCCCCACCCCC
>VXMR01000086.1 GCA_009841005.1 Gemmatimonadales bacterium | reverse complement strand
TGGCTTGTTTTTTTTTTCTATTACTACTTGGGCGGGGGGGGCGGGGCCGCCCCCCCCCCCCCCCCCCGCCCCCGCCCCGATCCGCACGGCTCGATATCCGCCGGCGCGCCGGTCCCGCAGATAGAGGAGCCCGAAGATGAAGACGAGGGCTCCCGTGTACGGCAGAACGGACCGGAACGAGACCCGACCTCCATAGTTGTCCGCCGGCCCGAGGATCGCGTTGGCTCGCTCCGCAAGCGCCTCATCGCCCCCGGAGTTGATGATCGCCCGCAGCGCGTTCGCCGTGACCGACTCCGGCAGCGCGCCATCCGGCCCCACCCCGGCGAGTGCCTCACCGACCGCTTCGCCCGCCGCCGCCAGATCCGGGGCGGTGCTCGCGTCGGCCCCGGCGAAAGCCGCCGCCGCATCGGCGAACAGTGCCTGCGTCTCGACCGCCGGAAGCCGCTCGTGCCCCACCTCGTCGGCGATCCGCCCCATCCACGGCGTCGTCCACAGCCCGACGACCGCCATCCCCGTCGCCCCCATCATCCCCAGCCCGAGCGCGCCGGAACGCGGCACCCGCTCCGACACGAAGCCGAGCATTGTCGGCCAGAAGTAGCACACGCCGACCGCGAACACGGTCGCGGAGGTGAACGCCATCACCGTCGTCTCCGCGTAGCTGAGCCACAGCAGTCCCACGACGGAGATCGCCGCACTCGCCGACAGCACTCCGGTCGGCGAGAGCCGCTCGACCGCGAACCCGGCCTTGTAGCGCAGGATCGCCATCAGGCCGTTGATCCAGGCCAGCACGAGGATCCCCGGAATCCCGCCCGCCTCCAACACCGCGGGCACCCACCGGTTCGGCCCCAGCTCCGTCGAGGCCGTGATGGCCATGCAGAAGAGCATCAGGATCATCAACGGCGTCATGAACGTGGCCTTGAACATCTCCATCATGCCGACTCCGGCGCGCACGCCCTCGGTCGGCGGGAACTCCTCCCGCCACATCAGGTGACCGTAGATGAGGGTGGGGATGAGGATGAGGCCGATCTTCAGTTGCCACGCGGTGAGCCCCGCCCAGTCGAGGCCGAAGGCGAGCACGGAGCCGATCACGATCCCGCCCGGGAACCAGACGTGGAACTGGTTCAGCTTGACCGTCTTTTCCTCCGGATAGAGCGCCGCCACCAACGGGTTGCAGGCGGCCTCGACGAGCCCGTTCCCCAGCGCCAGCGTCAGCGCCCCGGCGAACGCCTGCCAGAAGCCGCCGGCCGTGATGAGCACGGCCGCCCCCACCAGGTGGCACGCGAAGGCCAGCCGGAGCAGGAACCGCATCCCCAGCGTGTCGCAGAACGGCGCGAACACCAGTTGCGACACGGCGAAGCCCCAGATTCCGGCGCCCGCGATCCAGCCGATATCGGAGTTCGTGAGCGTGAATTCGCCCTTCAGCGTGAGCATGACCGCCCCGACCACCGCGAAGGTGACGGAGGTCGCGATCAGCGACACGCAACTGGCCAGGAAGAGCCGCCTCGGGCGGACGGAGGACGAGGTCGTATCCACGGAACACTCCTCGGATGAGGTCGGCGCGCACGCTAGCGCCGCCTCGTCCGACTCCGCAACGGCGGCGGCGACCCCCGAAACCCTACCGGCCGGCGAACGCTTCGGTCTATTCTTCCCCGAGTCAGAAACCAAGGAGGATCCCGTGAGACGTCTCTCGATTCGCCGCCCGTCACCCGTCACCCTCGCCGCCCTCGCGTGCGGCGTCCTCGTGCTTGCCGCGCTGCCGCCGGGAGCCGTCGCCCAGTCCCGGCCCTACCAGCCGGAGTCCGTGAGCGCGAGCGAGTACGCGCGCGCCGAGCAGTTCCTGCCCTGGCACGCGGAGAAGCTCACGTCCGGCGTCACGGTGAACCCCCGCTGGGTCGACGCGAACCGATTCTGGTACCGCAACCAGGTCTTCGGCGGCCACGAGTTCATCATGATCGACGCCGCGGCCCGCACCCGCCGGCCCGCCTTCGATCACGACCGGCTCGCCGCCGCCCTCTCCGAGGCTTCCGACGCGAGCCACGAAGCGACGGATCTTCCCTTCGACGAGTTCGAGTTCAACGCGGCCGGCGGGATCCGCTTCTGGACGGACACCCACGAGCGCTGGGACTGCGACATCGGCGCCTACCGCTGCACCGGTCCGGACTCGGTCGCGCGGGCGACGCATGAAATCGATTCGCCCGATGGCGCGCTCGCCGTCTTCTCGCGCGACGAGAATCTGTGGGTCCGCGACACCGGTTCCGACGAGGAGCGCCAACTCTCGACGGACGGAGAGTTGCACTGGGGCTACGGCGTCGCGCCGGAGGGCTGCTGTCAGGAGATCTCCAACCGCCGCCGCGACTTCAAGCCGCCCCCGGTGGCCGAGTGGTCCCCCGACGGCCGCCGGGTCGCGACGCACCGCTACGACGAGCGCGACGTCGAGGACCTCCACCTGCTCGAGGCCGCGACCGGGCGCCCGATCCTCCACAGCTACCGCTACGCGCTCCCCGGCGATTCCATCGTCCCCACCTGGCAGCTCCACCTCTTCGACGCCGAGACCGGAGCCCACGTGGCGGCCGACTACGACCCCGTCGTCGGCTACTTCGGCGGCGCGGACACGACCTGGCACGCCGCCCAATGGACCCCGGACGCCGCCCGCGTCTACTTCTCGCACCATTCGCGCGACTTCAGGAACCAGACGCTCGTCGAGGTCGACGCCGCGACGGGCGCATCGCGCAAGGTCATCGTCGAGAGCGGCGACACCTGGGTGGAGCTGAACCAGCTCCGCACGCCCTACAACTGGCGCGTGCTCGACAACGGGAGCGAGTTCATCTGGTTCTCCGAGCGCGAGGGCTGGGGCCACCTCTACCTGCACGACCTCGCCACCGGAGAGATGAAGAGCCGGATCACGCAGGGCTCCTGGCTCGTCGTCCAGCTGCTCGCCGTCGATGAGGCGGCGCGGCAGGTCTACTTCACCGGCGTGGGGCGCGAGCCCGGGCGCGATCCGTACCGGCAGCACCTCTATCGAGCGTCGCTCGACGGCGGCGGGGTGACGCTCCTCTCGCCGGAGGACGCCCACCACGCGGTCTCCGCCTCACCCGACGGCCGCTACTTCGTGGACACGTACTCCACCCGCTCGACGGCACCGGTCACCGTCCTCAGGGACGACGCCGGACGCCCCGTGATGACGGTCGAGCAGGGGGACATCTCCCCGCTCCTCGAAGCCGGCTGGGAGCCCCCGGTGCGCTTCTCCGCGAAGGCGCGCGACGGAGTGACGGACGTGTACGGCTATCTCTGGCTTCCCCCCAACATGGAGGAGGGAGCCGTCTATCCCGTCATCGACTACGTCTACCCGGGCCCCCAGATCGGCCCCATCCGCACGCCCGGCTTCACCTCCGGGCCGCGGGGCCAGGGCCACGCGCTCGCCCAGCTCGGCTTCATCACCTTCGCGGTCGACGCCATGGGCACGCCGTACCGCTCCAAGGCCTTCCACGAGAGCTACTACGGGAACATGCGGGACAACGGAATCCCCGATCACGTCTCGGCGCTCAAGGCGCTCGCCCTTCGCTATCCCATCGACATCGAGCGGGTAGGGATCTTCGGCCACTCCGGGGGCGGCTTCTCCTCGACCGACGCCATCCTCACCTTCCCGGACTTCTTCAAGGTCGCGGTGTCGGGGGCGGGGAATCACGACCAGCGCGGATACCACTTCCCGTGGGGGGAGAAATACCACGGGCTGCTCGAACGGAACCCGGACGGGACGGACAGCTTCGACTCGCAGGCGAACCAGAACATCGCCTCGAACCTCAAGGGGAAGCTGCTGCTCCATTACGGGTCGCTGGACGACAACGTGCACCCGAACATGACGCTGCTCGTGGCCGACGCCCTCATCGAGGCGAACAAGACGTTCGACATGCTTGTTTTCCCGAACCGGAACCACGGCTACGCGCGCGAGCCGTACCTGATCCGGCGCACCTGGGACTACTTCATCGAGCACCTCATGGGCGCCGCGCCCCCGGTCGACTACCGGATCGTCCAGCCGTAGCACGTTCCCGCGGGAACGCCCGGCCTCGACAGCGGGGCCGGGCGGACCGCTTGTCAGCCTTCCTCGTCCGGCGCACGTTCAGCCGGACAGAGCCGACCCTTATCCGGAGGACCCCATGCGCCGCGCCCCTGATCGAACATTCGTGACGCACCTCTGCTGTGCGCTTTCGCTCTCCCTGTTCGGCCTTCTGGCCTGCGCGCCCGAGGACGGTGGCGAGGCCGGTGGCGACGAAGCCTCCGGCGAGAGCCTCATGGAGCGCGTGATCGCGCGCGGCGAGTCCCTTGAGCTTCCGACGGAATGGGATCCGCCTCCGGGCGAGCCGATCGTGCACCACACGGCGGGCTTCGCGAAGACGCTCTGCTCCGGGACCTTCATCACCGGACTCGACTGGCGCGACGCGGCGGCGAACGTGGGCGGCTTCACGGCGCCCTTCCAGCACCGCGGCGCCGTCGTCGACACGGTCGTCGACATGGAGGCGCAGACGGTGAGCCTCACCCTCGGGTCGGGCATCACCCGCACCGCAAAGCTGTACGGCAGCCAGGGCTGCATCACGCACCCGCTGGGCCAGGACTCCATCTACTTCACCCCGACCGTCGTCGAGCCGAACACCCCGGATCCGGCCACCACGCCGTGGCCCATGGGGGACGTGCTCCCGGACGAGCCGTACCCGCCCGAGATCGACATGGACAAGGTCGGACAGGCGGTCGAGATCGCGATGGACCAGGAGGGGATGACGCTCGGCTTCGTCGTCACCTACAATGGGCGGATCATCGGCGAGGACTACGGCCCCGGCGTCGACATGCACACCCCGTTCGAGAGCTGGTCGAAGGGGAAGTCGCTCACCGGGACGTTCATGGCCGTCCTCATCCAGCAGGGCGTGTACGGCCTGTGGCAGCGCGCCCCGATCCCGGAATGGCAGGACGATGACAGGAAGAACATCCGCATTGCCGACATCATGCGCATGTCGAGCGGGATCCGGATCGTCGCGCCGCAGGACCCGGGGTATACGGAAGAGATGGGGTATCCCGACCACCTCTACCTCTACACGGGCGAGAACGCCTTCGAGTGGGCGGCCACCCGCCCGCAGCAGTGGGAGCCGAACACGGTGGGACGGTACCGGAACACCGACCCGGCGCTGACGAACTACCTGACCCGCCTCGGCGTGGAGGGGCGCGGCGAAGACTACCACGCCTTCCCGCAGCGGAACCTGTTCGACAAGCTCGGGATCCGGAACTTCATCATGGAGACGGACCCGAACGGGAACTTCCTCACGCAGGGCTACGAGTTCGGCTCCGCGCGCGACTGGGCACGGCTCGGCAACCTCTACCTGCAGGACGGCGTGTGGGAGGGCGAGCGCATCCTCCCCGAGGGCTATGTCGACTACGCGATGGAGATCGCCCCGGCCTGGATCGCGGACGGTCGCCCGACGTACGGCGGCGGCTTCGTGTGGAAGGACCTCGGCTTCCCCATCGAGGATGACTACGGCGGGTTCGCGGGCGCCGGCGGGCAGTACACGGTGTTCATTCCGGCGCGCGGCCTCGTCATCACGCGCCTCGGAAAATACACGGGCGCCGGTCCGGGCCGGGAGAACCTGGACGCCGCGATCGCCCTGCTGATGGAGGCCGTGCCGCTGATCAGCGACTAACCGCGATCGGCGACTAACCCGCTGGCTCCCGGCGCGCCGCAGCGAGGCGCCCTGCACGAGCAGGAAGGTCCGGGGCGTCGAGGATCGTCGCGACGAGGTCGAAATCGTCGCGGGGGCCCGTCCATTCGAGGTCGTCCACGGTCGCTGAGACCGGGGCATCGCGGACAAGCGTGGCGAGGCGGCGGAAGAGGAGCGCGTCATCGAGCCCGTTGCGCAGCGTCTGGGCGAGGCGTTCGGGGCCGCGCACGGAGACATCCCAGTCTTTTCCATCCGAGGGGATGTCCTCTATGCGGCCGTAACGCGAGAGCACGGCGGCGGCGGTCTTGGCGCCGAAGCCTCGGATGCCGGGGAATCCGTCCGCGGAGTCTCCCACCAGGGCGAGCCAGTCGGGGATCGCGGCGGGAGGGACCCCGAACTTCTCGATGACGCCGGCCTCGTCGCGCAGGAGCCGCTGTCGGCGGTCGAACTGCACGATGCGGTCGCCCTCCACGCACTGGGCGAGGTCCTTGTCCGGGGTGCAGAGGAAGACGCGCTCCACGCGCGGGTCCGCGGCGGCCATCGCGGTGCCGGACGCCATCGCGTCGTCCGCCTCATGCCCCACCATCGGCCACACGGTGAAGCCCGCCGAGGCGAGCGCCTCATCGACGAGCGGGAACTGCGAGTAGAGCGCCGGATCGATGCCCGAGCCGTCCTTGTAGCCGGGCCACAGATCGTTGCGGAAGGATTCGATGACGCGGTCGGTGGCGATCGCGACGTGCGTGGCGCCGCCCTCGAGGAGGCCGAGCATCGAATTCACGACCCCGCGCGTCGCCCCCACCTCGTGGCCTCCGGCGTTCTTCGCCGACGGTGCGCCGTAGAAGTGCCGGAACAACTCGTAGGTGCCGTCGATGAGGTGGACCTGCACGCGAACTCTGCCCTCCGCTGACGCCCCGCCGCGATTCTCCGCCCCGTCCCGCTCCCGCCTCCGAAGCGTCGTGCGTCGGAGCGTGGTGTGCAACGGCCCGCTCCGGGGACTGGTGCGGGGGTGGCGCCGGTGTACCTTTGGTGGCCTTCCGCCGGCCCCGCGGCCGGCTGTCGGTCCCGGTCCCGCTGTGAGGCGTTCGACGTGAGCCAGCTCCAACCAGTCTCGACCCCCGACGGCGCCGTCGCGCCGGCCGTGACGCGCCAGGCGATCGCGACGGCCGACCGCGTCGTACTCAAGGTGGGGACGGGCGTCGTCACGCACGACGATGGGACGATTGCCCTCTCCCGCCTCTTCCGCGTCGTGGAGAGCGCGAGCCGCCTGCGGCGGGAGGGCCGGGAGGTCCTCATCGTGACTTCGGGAGCGGTGGGCCTGGGACGCGTCGCCCTCCAGCTCCCGGAGCCGCCCGAGACGGCCTCGCTGAAGCAGACGTGCGCCGCGATCGGCCAGAGCCGGCTCATGGAACTCTACCAGCAGGGGTTTGCCCGGCTAGGCGTCACCTGCGCGCAGATCCTCATCACGTGGACGGACTTCGACGACCGGGTGCGCTACCTGAACCTGCACGAGACGCTCCAGAGTCTGTTCCGGCTCGGCGTCGTCCCCGTCGTGAACGAGAACGACGCGATCTCGCTGAACGATCGCGTGTATCGGGGAACGGGCAAGCGGCCGATCTTCGACGACAATGACCGGCTCGGGGCGCTGGTCGCGAGCGAACTGGCGGCGGATCTCATCGTGCTCCTCACGGACGTTCCGGGCGTCATGACGGCCGATCCCAGACGCGACCCGGACGCGAGGCTCGTCGGCCGGATCGACCGGCCCGATGAACACGGACTCGACGTGGACGGGCGCTCCGGGCTCGGCCGGGGCGGGATGGCGAGCAAGCTGGAGGCGGCCCGCGTCGCGTCGCGCGGGGGTTGCCACACCGTCATCGCTTCGGGGGTCGATCCGGGCGCGCTCGACCGCGTGCTGGCCGGCGAGGAGGAGGGAACGTGGATCCCGCCGCGCGCCGCCCTCTCCTCGCGCAGCCGCTGGATCGCCTACTGTTCACACCCGCGCGGGACGCTGGTCCTGGCGGAGGGCGCAGAGGAACGTCTACGGAGCGGCGAGCCGCTGCGGGCCGGGGATGTCGCGCGGGCGGACGGCGCGTTCCGGCGGGGCGACGTGGTCGAAGTTCGGGCGCTCGATGAATCGCTGGTCGGACGGGGCGTCGTCGCGCTCGACTCGCGACTCGTCCTCCAGGCGGCCTCACATCAGGCGGCCTCACATCAGGCGGGAGCCGGCGTTCAGGTCGTGGGGCGGGAGCATCTCATCCTCAAGGAATCATGATGGGAGCGATTGAATTGAAGTCGGAACGGACGGAGACGCCGACGGAGACGCTGAGGGAGCGGGCGGCCGGAGTACGGGCGGCGCAACGCACAATCGGAAGCGCCGAGGCGGAGCGCCGGGCGGCGGCGCTGCGCGCGCTGAAGACGGTTCTGGTCCGATCGCGGGACGAGATCTCACGGGCGAATGACGAGGATCTGGCGCGCGCGGCGGAGGAAGGGCTTTCCGGATCCCTCCTCCACCGGCTGGGGCTCCCCGATGCCAAGTTCGAGAGCCTGCTCGAGGGGATCGACGCGCTGGCCGAGGGCGAGGACCCGATCGACCGCGTCCTCACACGCACGGAGCTCGATGAAGGTCTCGTCCTCGAACGCGTGCGCAGCCCGCTCGGCGTCCTCCTCATCATCTTCGAGAGTCGGCCCGACGCGGTGATCCAGATCGGGTCGCTCGCCATCCGCTCCGGGAACGGAGTCATCATGAAGGGCGGCCGCGAGGCGGCGCGCTCGAACGAGGTGCTCGTCGGCTGCCTGCAGCAGGCGCTGGAGGAGGCCGGCCTCGATCGCCGCGCCGTCCTCGGCGTCCCGGACCGGCGGGATGTCGACGAACTGCTCGCGCTCGACGACCTCATCGACCTCGTCATCCCGCGGGGGTCCGGTGCGCTGGTGCGCTCGATCCAGGAGCGGAGCCGGATTCCGGTGCTGGGTCACGCGGAGGGGGTGTGCCACCTCTACGTCGACGCGTCGGCGGATCCGGAGATGGCCGTGCGGCTCGCCGTGGACGGCAAGTGCGACTACCCGGCGGCGTGCAACGCGACCGAGACGCTGCTCGTGCACGAGTCGTTCCTGCCGCGGTTGGGACCGGTCGGCGAGGCGCTCCGCGAGCGCGGCGTCGAACTCCGCTGCGACGAACCCTCGCGCCGGGTCCTGCCGTGGGCCGAGGCCGCCTCCGAGAAGGACTGGGGAGTCGAGTTCGGCGACCTCACGCTGGCCGTGCGGACTGTGGCCGGTCCGGAAGAAGCCATCGACTTCATTCACACGTACGGGAGCAGCCACACGGACGCGGTCGTGGCCGAGGATGGGGAAGTCGCGGCGCGGTTCCTCAAGGCGGTCGACGCGGCGAGCGTGTTCCACAACGCGAGCACCCGCTTTGCGGACGGGTTTCGCTACGGGCTCGGGGCGGAGGTGGGAATCAGCACGGCCCGCATCCACGCGCGCGGACCCGTCGGCGTCGAAGGCCTCCTCACCACGCGCTGGCTGCTACGCGGCGAGGGGCAGGGAGCCGCGGACTACGGCCCCGGCAAACGGGCCTTCACCCACCGTCCGCTCGACTGCTAGCCCTGGAGTTGACCCACGCGGCACCCGCCCCGCCACAGACCGCCATGAACCCGACCCTCCAGATCGAGCCCAGCTCTACGACCTGATCGATCAGCAGCAGGACGACGAACCCCGCGGCAGCCCAGGCCGCAATACTGCGGATGCGCACTAGGACGAAATCCGGCGGACGCGGACGCTGCGGTACCAGACGGGGTCGCCGTGATCCTGCAATCCCAGGTGACCCTCGTGGTGCCGGCCGTAGTCGGGCCACTGGATGAACTTGCTTCCCGCCACCAGCGCCTCCCACTCGGGCGAGGCGATCTCGTACTCGACGACCTGCGCGCCGTTCAGCCAGTGTACGACCTGGTTGCCGTGGCGGACGATCCGCACCTCGTTCCATTCGCCGACCGGACGCGTCACATCCTCCGGCGGCGCGTGGAGACCGTAGTTCGACCCCGCCGAAGTGAGCGGATCGCCCCCGTCGTAGTGTCCCGCGTTGTCGAGTACCTGCATCTCCGGGCCCGACTGGAAAGCACTCTCCGTGCTCTCCACGATGCCGAAGAAGATCCCGCTGTTGCCGCCCTCGTCGACCTTCCACTCGAGACGCAGATCGAAGTCGGTGTAGGTGTCGCGCGTGATGAGCGTGCCGCCCCCGACGCCCGGCGTGAAGGCGAGCGCGCCGTCCTTCGCGCTCCAGCCGGCCGGGACATCCTCCATCTGAAACCCGCGCCACGCGTCGACCGACTCCCCGTCGAACAGGAGCTCGAAGCCTTCCGCAGCCTCCTCGGCCGAGAGCCGGTTCGCGGCCGCCTGCATCACGGGCGCGCCGTCCTCCGCAGGTGCTCCCTCCGTTTGCGACCCAACCTCCGCCTGCCCGCACCCCGACGCGGCAACCGCAGAGAAGGCCAGGAGTACCCACGCGCCGGGTGACCACGTCCCGAGAAAATTGCTATGTCGTCTCACGGCTGCACTCCGGGTTTCGAGCGAGGATCGAGGCGCTGGTCTCACGGTAGACGGTACACGCAATGGCCGCTAGCGGCGGCCGCCGGCGATACGGACGGCTTCGGGGCGGCGTCGCAGGGCCAGCATGCTCCAGGTGCCGAGGGCGGGGCCGATGGCGAGGGGGACGAAGGCCCATTCCCAGCCCAGCGTAGCCTCCCACACCGGAACGAGGCGGATGGTGGCGATCGTGAGCAGGAAACCGATCGCCGTCTGCAGCGTGAGCGCCGTCCCGACGTACTCGGGTTCGGCGAGTTCGCTCACACAGGCGGAGAACTGCGCGGAATCGGCGACGATCGCGAACCCCCACACGAAACAGACGGCCGCGACCAGCCAGAGGGGGCCACCGAACAGCGGCCCGATGGCCAGACAGCAGGCGCCGCTCACCACCATGCTCCAACTCGTCACGGCCGTCCGCCCGATGCGGTCCGCGAGTACGCCCGCCGCGGCGGCGCCCAGCCCTCCGGCGGCGATCGTCCCGAACGCCACGTACGAGGCGAGGGAGGGGGTCGTGCCCGCGCTCGCGTCCGCCGCGAAACTCGCGGCCAGGAAGGCGGGGATCCACGTCCACATCGCGAACAGCTCCCACATGTGCCCGAAATAGCCGCCGTTGGCGAGCATCGACGCCCGATCGGCGAAGATGCGCCGCACGGCGCGGGGATCGAAGGGCGCGGCCGGCGCCTGGTGGGGGCCCGCGCGGAGCCCGGTCGCGGCGAGAACGGCCGCCATGACGGCGAAGCCCGAGGCGAGCAGGAGCACGGGCTGCCAGGCGCCGATCCCTCCGAGCGGCCGCAGCAGGTGGGGCAGCGCGCTCCCGACCGCGAGGGCGCCGATGAGGATCCCGATCGCCATCCCGCGTCCCGCGCGGAACCAGCCCGCGACCATCTTCATCCCGGGCGGATAGACCCCCGCCAGCGCGACCCCCGTCACGAACCGGAGCACGATGGTGAGGGCGAGTCCGTCCGCGAAGACCGCGATCGCCGCGGTGGCGGCCGCGCCGAGCAGGGCCGACCCGGCGATGAGCCGACGCGGGTCCCACACGTCGGAGAGTGTGAGCAGCGCCGAGAGAACGGCCCCCGTCGCGAAGCCGAGTTGCACGGAGGTCGTGAGCCAGGCCGCCCCGGCATCGTCGAGCCCCCACGCGTCGCGCAGCTCGGGGACGACCGCGCTGGCCGAGAACCAGAGGCTCATCGCGAGCAGATCCACCAGCGCGAGGAGCGCGAGTTGACCCGCCCTCCGCGAACCGGTGTCCGAAGAGGGCGGGGTCATGGGCGGTGGCGGGCGGGCGCTGGCGTGGCTGGCTCTACCCGGTCAGCCCTCGCTATCGGCGAATTGTTGCTGCAGGCTTCTCACTACCGCGGGATCGGCGAGCGTCGTCGTGTCGCCCAGCGCCCGTCCCTCCGCCACGTCGCGCAGGAGCCGCCGCATAATTTTTCCGCTCCGCGTCTTCGGCAGTTCGGCGGCGAAGATGAGGTCGGCCGGCCGCGCGATCGCGCCGATCTGCGCCGCCACGTGCCCCCGCAGTTCCTGGCGCAGCGCCTCGGAGGTCTCCGTCCCCTCCACCACGCTCACGAACGCGGCCACCGCCTGTCCCTTGATCTCGTCCGAACGCCCCACGACCGCGGCCTCCGCGACGGCCTCGTGGTCGACGAGCGCGGACTCCACCTCCATGGTCCCGATCCGGTGGCCGGCCACGTTCAGCACGTCGTCGACGCGGCCCATGATCCAGTAGTAGCCGTCCTCATCCACCCGCGCGCCGTCGCCGGGGAAGTAGATGTCGGGCCACTTCGACCAGTACGTCTCGCGGTAGCGCTCCTCGTCCCCCCACACCCCCCGCAGCATCCCCGGCCACGGCGAGGTGATCGCCAGATAACCGGATTCCGCCGGGTTACCGTCCTCGTCGAGAATCGCCGCCTCGATGCCGGGGAAGGGGACCGTAGCCGTCCCGGGCTTCGTGGTGATCGCCCCGGGAAGCGGCGTGATCATGATTCCGCCCGTCTCCGTCTGCCACCACGTGTCGACGATCGGACAGCGCCCGCCGCCGATGTGGCGGTCGTACCAGATCCACGCCTCGGGGTTGATCGGTTCGCCCACCGTCCCGAGCAACCGGAGCTTCGAGAGGTCGTAGCCCGCCGGCCAGTCGTCCCCCCACCGCATGAAGGCGCGGATCGCCGTCGGCGCCGTGTAGAACACCGTCACCGCGTAGCGCTGGCACACGTCCCAGAAGCGGCCCCGGTCCGGCCAGTCGGGCGACCCCTCGTACATCACCACCGTCGCCCCGTTCGAGAGCGGGCCGTAGACGATGTAGGAGTGGCCCGTCACCCAACCCACGTCCGCGGTGCACCAGTAGATGTCGTCCTCCCGGAGGTCGAACACCCACTTCGCGGTCGCGGTCACGTGCGTCATGTAGCCGCCGGTCGTGTGCATCACGCCCTTCGGCTTCCCCGTCGTCCCGGAGGTGTAGAGGATGTAGAGGAGGTCCTCCGAATCCATCCGCTCGGCGGGACAATCGGCGTCCGCCGCGGCGATCAGCTCGTGGTACCAGTGATCCCGGCCCTCGGTCATCTCGCAGGACGGCGTGTCCACGCGGCCTCCGTGGGGCGCCGCCTCAGGGTCGGTCACGGCGGAGCGCTGCACGACGACGACGCTCTTCACGTAGTCGAGACCCTCGATGGCGGTGTCCGTGCTCGCCTTGAGCGGGATGATCCCGCCGCGCCGATATCCCCCGTCCGCCGTGATCACGCATGTGGCATGGGCGTCCTCGATCCGGTCGCGGAGGGACTGCGGCGAGAAGCCTCCGAAGACGACGGAATGCGGGGCGCCGATGCGCGCGCAGGCGAGCATGGCGATGGCGGCTTCCGGAACCATCGGGAGATAGATCGCGACCCGATCGCCCTTCCCCACGCCGAGCCCCTTGAGCGCGTTCGCGAAGCGGCACACTTCCTGGTGCAACTCGCGGTAGGTGTAGCGACGGATGTCTCCCGGCTCGCCCTCCCAGATGAGCGCGGTCTTCGAACCGCGCGTCTCCAGATGGCGGTCGAGGCAGTTGTGCGCGGCGTTGAGCGTGCCGCCCACGAACCACTTCGAGAAGGGCGGATCCCACTCCAGCACCGTGTCCCAGGGCGTGAACCAGTCGAGCCGGCGCGCCCACGCCTCCCAGTACGCCTCGCGGTCCCGCTCGGCCTCGTCGTACGGGCCGCGATCGCCCACGTGGGCGGCCGCGACGAAGCCCGCCGACGGTTCGAAAGTCCGCTGTTCGTCCAGCAGGACATCGATTTCCCGGTGCTGTTCAGACATGGAATCGCTCGGATCGGAAGGGAGAGAATGGACGGTCGCGCTTGTCACGGAGCCGCCGGGGGCACCATCTAGTGGGCCGGCCGGGGGGCGGCCCGGCGTGACAGTAGACGACGCCCGGAGGCGCAGGCAAGAACCCGGCGCCCCGGCGCGACGAAGCACGGAGTTTCATGACCGAAGACACGCTGGCCTGGATCCTGATCATCGCCGGCTCCCTGGGCGCGCTCTGCGCCCTCGCCTTTGGCATCTGGGTGGGGCTCGGCTCTCCCGGGCTCTACGACAAGCACGCGCCGACAGGAAGGGCGCCGCGCGAGTCGCCCTGGCGCTGGCTGCTGGGAGGCCGCCGGCGCGCCCGTTCGAGCCGCTTCGACGCCGTGATGCGGGATGCGGACGTTGAAGACGAAGAAGACGACGGGGAAGAGCCCGAGCCGTACTCAACCAAGCCGGACTTCAGCCGGGGGCGTCGCTTCAGGCGATGAGTCCGCGGCGGTGAACTCGACGGCGGACCGCCACCGACGGGTGCGCCGCATACTCCTGTGGGTGCTGCTCGCGAACGTGGCGGTGATCGCGGCGAAGTTGATCGTGGGACTGCGCACGGGATCGATCGCCGTTCTGGGCGACGCGGCCCACTCGGGCGTCGATGCGATCAACAACGTCGTGGGCCTCGCCGCGATGCGCCTCGCGGCCGCTCCGCCCGACGCCGAGCACCCCTACGGACACGGCAAGTTCGAAACGCTCGCGGCGCTCGCCGTGGCGGCCTTCCTCTCCGTCACCTTCTTCGAACTGGTACAGAGCGCCCTCGACCGCCTGATTCAGGGTGGCGCTCCGCCGGATGTCGAGCCCGCGATGATGGGGGTGCTCGCCGCTGCGCTCGTCGTGAACGCGGCGGTCGCGCTGGGCGAAGCGAGGGCGAGCCGGAGGCTGTCGAGCGAAATCCTCGCGGCGGACGCCCGGCACACCGCGTCCGACGTCCTGGTTACGGCGGCAGTCCTGGCCGGGCTTGCGATCACCGACTGGACCGGATGGGCTCCGGCCGATGCATGGCTCGCCCTCGCCGTGGCGCTCGTGGTGGCCCGCTCGGGATACAAGATCTTCCGCGAGACCATCCCCGTCCTCGTCGACGAGCGGGCCGTCGATCCGCGGGAGATCGAAGGCGTGGCGAGCAGCGTGCCCGGCGTGCGTGCCGTGACGGGGGTCCGCTCGCGCGGCAAGTCGGTCGGGCGCTTCGCCGAACTCACGATCCGGGTCGAACCCGCCGAAACGGTGGTCAGCGCCCACGAAATCGCCGATGAAGTGGAGCGGCGGGTCGCCGCCCAGATCGGATTCACCGACGTGACCGTCCACATCGAACCGCACATGACCTGAGTCAGGCGAGCGCTTCACCGCTCTCGACGCTGACGCGGGGTTTTGCCACGGGCTGCTAAGCGTCTGGGGTCGGGGTTGGCTCGATCACCCAGAGGCAGTACTCGCCCCCCAGGGCCTCGCACTGCGGGTGCGAAACGTCGCCCTCCCCGGCCCGGTACATTCGGAACGACTCCTCGATGATCCCCGACACGATCTCGCAGCCGCTTCCGCCCCTGTCGGCCGTGGCCAGGACAGGGAGACCGTGTTTGATTGCGAGCCCGTTCATGTCCCTCGCGAGCCAGATCTTCGAGGAGGGAGTCAGGCGGCGGGTGATCTTCTTCACTCGCCGCCAGGCGAGGATGCGGCGGAGGCGGAGAGGGATCAACCGCCATCCCAGGCGCAGGGCCACCCGCCCGCCGGGGCCAAAAGCCTCGTGCGTGACGCGGCGTCCCGCTGCGGCGAAGATCTCCCGAGCGTCGATCCGCTTCGCGACGAGTTCGAACAGGCTCGCCACTTCGGCGGCGTGCACATCCCCGCCGTCCTCCTCGTAGCGGCGGATCTGCTTGAGCACGACGCTCGAAAGCCCAAGCCGGCGCCGCAGGTTCAGGGAGAAATCCACCTCCTCGAGTTCCCGCGGATCTTCGGGTGTGTCGAGGTCCCTGAGGGTCAGCAGGAGGACCAGCGGAATGTGAACGGGGACTTCGCCCTCGAACTCCCCGTCTTGTGCGCGCGGAGAATCAACCGGCATCATGGGTCGCAAGGCTACGGCGGCACTTCCGGGCCTGCAAGCGGCGCGGACGCCGAGCCCCCCCCAAATGGGAGGCGTCATGAATGCACCCGTCTCGAAGGAAACCACCCACGCCGTGCTCCGGGTCACCGCCGGCCTCATGCTATGGCAGCACGGAGCCCAGAAGCTCCTCGGCATGTTCGGAAGGGAGGCGGTCGGCAACTGGTTCTCATGGCCCGTGGGCATCGCGGGACTCATCGAGTTCTTCCTGCCGATCCTCATCATCCTCGGGATCCGGACGCGCTGGGTCGCCTTCATCCTCACGGGGCACTTCGCGGTCGTCTACTGGTGGCGCCACTTCTTCGCCCGCGAGATGGAGTTCTGGCCGATCGTGAACGGCGGAGAACTCGCCGTCCTGTACTGCGCCATCTTCCTCTTCCTGTGGACGACGGGCAGCGGCAAGTTCAGCCTCGACGACAGGGTCCCCGGCCCGGGCCGGGAGAGCTAAGCGTCCCAAGTTGTTCGGCCGCCGTTCCGGCCCCATTTTGTGCGGTCGGACGGCGGCCTCCGCAGGGTGCCGCCGTCTCGGTCTTTGCCACGGACTGCTAGTGCATCTCCCCGGCGTGATCCCTGGACGGAGCGGACCCGCGACCCATGTACGACCCGATCGCCATCGAAGCCCGGTGGCAGGCCTGGTGGGAGGAGAACGGGACGAACGAGCCCGACCTCGACGCCGCCGAGCGCCCGTTCTTCAACCTCATGATGTACCCCTATCCGTCCGCCGAGGGGCTCCACGTCGGGAACCTGTACGCCTTCACGGGGGCCGACATCTACGGGCGCTTCCGCCGCCTGCGGGGTGATGACGTCTTCGAGCCCATCGGATACGACGCGTTCGGCATCCACTCGGAGAACCATGCGCTCAAGGTCGACACGCACCCGATGAAGTTGATCCCCTCGAACGTCCGCAACTTCGAGCGGATGCTGAGGGCGGCGGGGCTCATGGCGGACTGGTCCCGCACCGTCGATACGACGGATCCGCGCTACTACAAGTGGACGCAGTGGATCTTCATCCAGCTCTTCAAGGCGGGCTTGGCGGAGAAGAAGGAGGCCGCGGTCAACTGGTGCCCGCTGTGCAAGACCGTCCTTGCGAACGAACAGGTCATCGGCGGGCTGTGCGAACGGTGCGACGCCCCGGTCGAACAGCGGATGCTGAGCCAGTGGTTCTTCCGGATCACGGACTACGCGCAGCGGTTGCTCGACAACCTGGACTGGATCGACTGGTCCGAGACCACGAAGACGGCACAGCGCAACTGGATCGGCCGCTCCGAGGGCGCGCGGCTGCACTTCCCGCTCTCGGACACGGCGGCGAGTTCGGGGGCCGCGGCCGCCGGGCAGGCAGACCGGATCGAGGTGTTCACAACACGCCCCGACACGCTCTTCGGCGCGAGCTTCATGGTGCTGGCGCCGGAGCATCCCCTCGTCGAGCGGCTCACGACGGACGAGCGCCGCGCCGAGGTGGAGGGCTACGCGCGCGCCGCCGCGGCCGTCGACCTCGTGGAACGGCAGAAGACGGACGATCGCGAGAAGACCGGCGTCTTCACGGGCGGGTACGCGCGGAATCCGGCCACCGGGGAGGACATCCCGGTCTGGGTCGCCGACTACGTCCTCATGGACTACGGCACCGGCGCGATCATGGCCGTGCCCGGACACGATCAGCGGGACTTCGATTTCGCGCGCCGGTTCGGGTTGTCCGTCGTCCAGGTCGTGTGTTCCCGCGCGGTGCTCCCGGAGGGTGCGGATCCCGCGGACGTCGGGGAAGGCGAGGCGGAGGCCGCCTTCGTCGAGCACACCCCCGATGAGATTCTCGTGAACTCCGGACGCTTCAGCGGGATGGAGGCCGACGCGGGCGGGCGCGCAATCACCGAGTGGCTTGCGGAGCGCGGGCTCGCGGCGACGGAGGTCAACTACCGGCTGCACGACTGGTGCATCTCCCGACAGCGGTACTGGGGGCCGCCCATCCCCATCATCTACTGCGACACCTGCGGTCCGCAGGCCGTGCCGGAGGAGGATCTCCCCGTCGTCCTCCCGTACGTGGAGGACTTCCGCCCCACCGAGACGGGCGTGAGTCCGCTCGCGCGCGACCCGGAGTTCCACGCGGCGACGTGTCCGGAGTGCGGCGCCGAGGGCCGGCGCGAGACCGATGTCTCCGACACCTTCCTCGACTCGGGCTGGTACTTCCTGCGCTATCCCTCGACCGAGTTCGACGACCGGCCCTTCGACCCCGACCGGACGCGCGACTGGCTGCCCGTCAGCAGCTACATCGGAGGCGAGGAGCACTCCGTCCTCCACCTCCTCTACTCCCGTTTCCTCACGATGGTGCTGCACGACCTCGGGCACCTCGAGTTCGAGGAGCCGTACGACCGCTTCCGCAAGCACGGCCTGCTCATCAGGGACGGCGCCAAGATCTCGAAGTCGCGCGGCAACGTGATCCTCCCGGACGAGTACATCGCGCGGTTCGGCGCGGACACGTTCCGCATGTACCTGATGTTCCTGGGCCCCTTCCAGCGGGGTGGAGATTTCCGCGACAGCGGTCTGGCCGGGCCCGAGCGCTTCCTGAAGAAGGTGTGGGACAGCGTGACGGCGGCGGCCGAGGCGGGGCGCACGGGATTCGACGATGCCGGCGTGGAGCGGGCGCTGCACGCCACGATCAGGCAGATATCGGAGGACCTCGAAGCGCTGAGTTACAACACGGCGATCGCTGCCGCGATGGACTACCTGAACACGGTGCGCTCAGGCGGGCGCACGGCCTCGGTCGACGAGGTGTGGCCGCTCGTGATCATGATCGCGCCGATGGTGCCCCACATCGCCGAGGAGCTGTGGGCCCGCCTCGGCGGCGAGTCGAGCATCTTCGATCACGCGGAGTGGCCGGCCTGGGACGAGAGCAAGCTCGTGGTGGACGAGGTCGAACTTCCGGTGCAGGTGAACGGCCGGCTGCGGGCGACGATCCGGGTCGCGCGCGGAGCGCCCGAAGAGGTCGTGCGCGAGGCGGCGCTGGCCGAGGCGAACGTGATCCGGCGCCTCGACGGGGTCGCGATCCGCAAGGTGATCCACGTGCCGGACCGGATGCTCAACCTCGTGGTTTCCTAGCACCGTCGGCGAGCGCGGGCTCTACCACTCGACGGAACCTTCCTCGCTCGCGTCGATGGAGGCGGCCGTGCCTTCCTCGCCGAAGAGGTAGATCCGCAGGTTCTTGTAGAGAAACTCGCGCGCCGCGGATTCGTGGAGCTTGAGCCCGTAGTGGTTGATGAGGAGCATCTGCCGCTCCTTCCACTCCTCCCAGCAAGGCGCGCAGATCTCGGCCAAGATCCGCTGGCCGAGTTCGTTCGGGAACGGGACGCGCTCGATCCGGTCCGGGTCGTCGCGATCGCAGCGTACACAGACGAACGGTTCCGTCATCTCGAACCTTCCGTGGTCTCGGAGCCGTCCCCTTGGCGGGGGCCCGTGTCCGCGGGACCCACGAGGCGCGTCAGGGCCTCCCACGGGTCGCCGGTCGCGGTCTCCCGCATCAGCGCCTCGACGGAGGGCACCAGCGCGCCGTGCGACTCGTACACGCGCTCGAAGTCATCCAACCTCGTGTAGTAGAGGAGGCGGGAGATCATCCACGCGTTGTCGAGACCGTCCGGGTCGAGCGAGCCGTACTGCGCGTGCAGCCGCGGCTTGTACTCCGTCTCGAAGCGTTGGGCCGCCGCCTCGAACACCTCGCGTTTTGCCGCCCGCTTCGCGTCGTCCGGCATGGCGGAGGCGTACACCTCCTCCAGCGGCGCAAGGATGGAATGGAAGAAGTGGCCGAACAGGCGCGTGTCCTCCCACCTCCACTGCGCCCGCACGCAGGCGCTCTCATCCGCCACCGCGTCGCAGAAGAACTCGATGGCGCCGCGGTACCCGACGAAGTTCGCGAAACTCTCGTTGAAATCCGCCTGACCGGTCGGGAAGTACGTGCTGTGCGTGATCTCGTGGATCACCGTCTCGACGATCCCGAGACTGTCGAGGCGCAGCGTCGTCGACAAGATGGGGTCCGGGAACCAGCCCAGCGTCGAGAAGGCGGAGACCGGCCGAACCGAGACGTCGTAGCCTTCCTCGGCCAGGCCGGCGGCCTCCGCGCGGGCGTCGTCGAAGTCGAAGTACCCCTTGTACGGGACGTCGCCGACGATGGGGAACCACCACGTCTTCCAGCGCAGATCGAACTCCGGGGCGGCGAGCACGATCAGGACCAGCGTGTCGCGGTGGAGTTGCGTGAACGACTCGTAGCTCGCGCCCGCGCGCAGCCCCAGGTCGCGTTCCGCGAAGTCTCTCGCGTCGAGGACGAGCCGCAACTTGTCGCGGGTCTCGCGGGCCACGGTCGTGTCGTGGATCACGGCCCGGATGGGACGGCGCGCCGAGAGAATGCGGGCCTCCTCCCAGCCGGCGCGCAGGACGTACGCTGGCGAGCAGCCGCCCGCGCTCAGCAGGAGCAGCACGAGGCCGGCGCGCGCGCGGGAGACGGAGAGGCGGGCGCCCAACCGGCGTATCGTGCTCACGCGCACCTCACGTAGTGGAGGTGTTCCCGCACGTCGTCGCGCAGGTAGCTACGCTGCGGGCCGTCGGCGTCGCTCCGGTAGCGGCGGTACGGCCGGTCGTGGAACGCGTAGCTGTCGGGCAGTCCGCGTTCGCGCAGCGCCCCCTCGATGGCGGCGCGGGCCAGGTGCCCCTCGTCGTTGTAGCTGAACAGGATGTGGCGTCCGTCCGCGGCTTCGAGCACCTCCCGCAGGGCGTCCGCAGCCCGGTGCTTGCGGCACCAGTCCGAGCGCTGCGCCTCGTCGGGTATGAGTCCCGTCTTTCCCCGGATCTCCGGCGGCACGGCCCAGCCGAGCGCGAGGAGTTCGGGGATGTGATAATACGCGGGATATTGCCGGCCGTTGTAAGGGGGATCGAGATAGACGAGATCGACGGGACTGATGGATGCCAGGAGGCGCGCGGCGGGTCCGCGGAACGCGCTGCAGGCGCCGGCGCCTTCCCGGCGCCGGGTCGGCTCGATGGGACGGAGTTCGAGCGGGCGGAGCGCGTTCGGCTGCATGGTTTTTACGAACGAGGCGTACACGCCGGTCGTGTTCGCCACCCGGTCGGCGGCCTCGATGAGCGTCGCGATCAGGAGTTGGGCCGCGGCTTCGCTGTGAGAGGATCCGCGGGTCCAGCGCTCGATCCGCGTCCGGACCGCGTCGATCTTCCGCCCGTTCTCGGGGGAAAAGTACATGCGCCCGTGCTCCCGGCCGCCGGCTCCGTCGCTCGTGTAATTCTCGGAGATGAACCCGCTGCGGGGATCGTCGAGTTCGGCCAGCCCCTCAAGCAGGGTGCGGTAGCCGATCTCCCGCTTTCCGTTGCGGGCCGCCGGCGGCAGGAGCGAGGTGGGATACCGAGGGTGCGCGTCGAGTTGGACTCGCGCGACCTGGAGGGCGTAGGAAGACGCCATCAGGTCGCCCGCATGGACCTGCCAGCCCTTCTCCTTGAGCGCCGCCGACACGCTGGCGGTGCCGGCGAACGGGTCGCATGCAACGCCGGGCGTCTCCTGGAACCGGTCCACGGTCTCCAGCAGGAAGGGGACGAGCTTCGTTTTGTTCCCGAGATAGCGCACGCGGGAGAATATGGAGACGGGATGCGGGCGAAAAGCTCCGGGGCGCCGTCGTGAACGCCGGAGCGCGTCTTACGGGAGCGGCGACCGGCGTCGCGCTCGCGGTGGTTCCCCTGCTTCAGCGCACCCGCCCGGACATCGCGCGGGCGCTCGCGGCGCGGCGGCGCGCCACCGCGGAGCTCGCCGCGTGGGGGCGGAGCCGGGAGCCCGGGCCGCTCGTGTGGCTCCACGGCGCTTCCGCCGGCGAACTGCTTGGGGCAGTGCCGGCCATACGGCGTCTGCGCGGTTCACCGTCCGGATCGCGCGCGGGCGCGCGGGCGCAGCTCGTCGTCACGCACGGCTCGCCGTCGGGCAGGGCGGCACTCGCGTGGCTGGACCCGGATCATTCGGGCCCCCCGCCGCTCGACCGGGCGCGCGACTGCGATGCCGTGCTCGCCGCGGTGCGGCCAGGCCTGCTCGTGTTCGCGAAGCTGGACGTGTGGCCCGGACTCGTGGCCGCGGCCGGACGGGCCGGGGTGCCCGCCGCGCTCATCAACGGCACGGTCCGCGATGGGAGCCGGCGCTCCGGCGCCCTCGCCCGCCGGCTCTTCCGCGCGTCGTATGCGCGCCTGGACGCGGTCGGCGCCGCGACCCCGGAGGACGCGCGGCGACTCGAAGCGCTCGGCGCCCGGCCGGGGGCGCTCGCAGTGACGGGGGACGGGGCGTTCGACCTCGCGCTCGAACGGGCGGACCGCGCCCGCACCGACGGCTCGGCCGCGGCTTTCCGCGAAGCGCTCGGCGCGACGGACGGGGCGACCCCGCGGCTCGTCGCCGGCTCCACGTGGCCCGCGGACGAACGCGCGCTGCTCGATGCCGCGGCGGCCGTGCGGCGGGATGGCGGCCCGGGCTGGCAGTTCGTGATCGCGCCGCACGAGCCGACCGCCGCGCACGTCGACGCTCTCGTCGCGTCGTGCGCGGCCCGCGGGGAACGCATCATCCGCTGGAGCATGATCGGCGCTGCCGCCGCGACGCCCGACGCCTCCGTCATCGTCTTCGACGAAGTGGGCCGGCTCGCGGAGCTGTACGCGGCGGGCGATGCGGCCTATGTGGGCGGCGGCCTGGGCGGCACCGGGCTCCACAACGTGCTCGAGCCCGCCGCGGCCGGGCTGCCCGTCGTCTTCGGCCCGCGCCACGACCGGGCCGACGCCCGCGCCCTCGCGTCAGCGGGAGGCGGGCTCGTCTCCCCGGCCGGCGCGCTCGCGGACACCCTGACCGGGCTGGCCGACCCGCTTCGCCGCCGGCGCCACGCCCGGGCCGCCCGGGCGTTCGTCGAAGCGGGATCCGGCGCGGCCGCCCGTACGGCGGACCTCCTGCGCCTGCTCTGGCCGTCCTGACCTGCGGTCGCGAACGCTGCCGGCGGCCCGTCTAGCGCCGCTCCGCCCAGAGCTTCGGGGCGAACACGAACCAGAGCACGCTGCCGACGATGGGGCAGAGGAAGATCACGGCGACCCACAGCGTCTTCTCTCGCCTCGGCGCCGTGGAAAGCGCGGTGATGCACGTCGCCCAGAGGTTCAGGGCCACGAGAAGGGCCACGAGCACGAGGCGCATGTCCAGCGCCGCCGCCCAGTCCAGCACGGCGTTCATGCGGCGGCCGTCGGCTTCTGGAACTGGAGGCGGTGGAGTTGCGCGTAGAGGCCGCCGCTCTCGAGCAGCGTGTCGTGCGTGCCGGATTCGCTGATGCGTCCGTGATGCAGCACGAGGATGCGGTCGGCCCCCCGGATGGTGGAGAGCCGGTGTGCGATGACGAGGCTCGTCCGTCCCTCCATCAGGCGCTCCAGCGCCGCCTGGATCTCGGCCTCGATCTCCGAGTCCACCGAACTCGTCGCCTCGTCCAGGAGCAGGATGGGCGGGTCGCCGGCCAGCGCGCGGGCGAAGGACACCAGCTGGCGCTCGCCGACGGACAGGTTCCCGCCCCGCTCGCTCAGCGGCTCGTCGTACTTCTTCGGCAGCCGCGCGAGGTGCCGGTCGACCCCGACTTGGCGGGCAGCCTCCCGGATCTGATCCCGCCCCACCGCCTCGCGGTCGAGCGCGATGTTGTCCGCGGCGGAGCCCGAGAAGAGATAGACGTCCTGCAGCACGAGGCCCATCCGTTGCCGAAGGTCGGCGAGCCGGAGTTCCCGGATGTCGACCCCGTCGAGCAGAATGCGCCCGCGTTGCGGCTCGTAGAAGCGCATGAGGAGGCTGAACAGCGTTGTCTTGCCCGCTCCCGTCGCTCCGACGACCGCGAGCCGCTGTCCCGGCTCTGCCGTGAAGCTGATGCCGCGCAGCACCCAGCCGTCATCCGGCGCGTCCTCGTCGAGCCGCCCCTCCGCGCCTTCCCAGGCCGCGGCGTGGGCCAGGGCCGGCGTCATGACCCCCGCCGCATCCTCCTCCGGCGACAGATACCGGAACCAGACGTCCTCGAACTCGATGCGGCCCTTGACGCTCGTCGGAAGATCCCTTGGATCCACCGGGTCCTCGATCCCCGGCGCCTCGTCCAGGAGGCGGAAGATCCGCTCCGAACTCGCCATCGCGCCCTGCAGGATGTTGTACTTTTCGGACAGGTCCTGGATGGGTCGGAAGAACCGTTTCGCGTACTGCAGGAAGGCCGCGATGACCCCGATCGTGACCGTCCCCTCGAGGGCCTGGTTGCCTCCGTACCAGATGATGAGCGCGAGCGCGACGGACGCGAGCACTTCGACGACGGGGAAGAAGAGCGCGTAGTACGTGATCGAGCGCAGGTGGGCCTCGAGATGGTCGTCGTTGATCTCGGCGAACCAGCGGGTCGCCGCCCGCTCCTGCCGGAACAGCTGCACGACGCGCACTCCCGTGATCCGTTCCTGCAGGAAGGCGTTGATGCGCGCGAGCCGGATCCTGATGTCGCGGTACGCCTCGCGCACCTTCTTCCGGAAGAGCCAGGCGGCCACGAACACGAGGGGGAGGACCGCGAACGTCACGAGGGCGAGCCGCCAGTCCATGACGAGCATGGCGATCATGATGAAGGCGACCGTGAACACGTCCCCGAAGATCGTCACGACGCCGGAGGTGAACATCTCGTTCAGCACCTCGACGTCGCTCGTGAGCCGCGTCATCAGGCGTCCCACCGGGTTCCGGTCGAAGTACGCGAGCCGGAGGCGCTGCAGGTGCCGGAAGATCTCCTGCCTCAGGTCGAGCATCACGTTCTGCCCGATCCACGTGGTCAGGATCGTGCGCCCATATTCCAGAAGTCCCGAGAGGATGAGCGAGACGAAGAAGAGGATCGCAAGGTTGCGGATGGCGCCGAAATCGCCGTCCGGGATCGCGTGGTCGATGACCTCCATCGTCAGCCAGGGGCCGACGAGCGCGAGACCCGAGGCCGCCACGAGCATCAGCACGGCGATCGCGACCCTGCCCCGGTACGGTCGCAGGTACGCGAGCAGACGCCGCATGAGACGGGCGTCGTACGCCTTCCCGAGCGCTTCTTCTTCCTGGAGGGGACCGTCCGGCGCTTGCATGCCCCATAGTACGAACTCGCCGCCCGCGGTCCAATCAGGTTGGCGCGCCCCGCCGGCGCCGGCCATCATGCTCCCATGAGCGACCGGATCCGGGTCCGAGGCGCCCGGCAGCACAACCTCAAGGGCATCGACATCGACATCGAGCGTGGGGCCCTCACCGTCCTCACGGGGCCCTCCGGTTCGGGAAAATCCAGCCTCGCCTTCGACACGATCTACGCCGAGGGACAGCGGCGGTACATCGAGTCGCTCTCCACCTACGCGAAGCAGTTCCTCGAGCGGATGCCGAAGCCCGACGTCGATCTCGTCGAGGGCGTGAGTCCCTCCGTCGCCATCGACCAGAGCAACCGCGTGCAGTCGAGCCGCTCCACCGTCGGCACGATCACGGAGGTCTACGACTACCTGAGACTGCTATGGGCGCGCGTGGGGACGACCGTGTGTCCGGAGTGCGAGCGTGCCGTCGTGCCGGACACCGTGACGTCGGCCACCGACGCGCTCCTCGATGCCGGTCCCGATGCGCGGCTCGCCATCGCCTTCCCCGTCCCCCCCGAGGACCGCGCGGACGGCGCGAGGGCGGTGCAGAACCTCAGGGCGCGGGGGTACGTCCGCGTCCTCGCCGACGGTCGCGAACTCTACCTGCCGGACATCGATCTGAAGAAGGAGGAGGAAGGGGAAGGGGACGAGGTTCGGGTGTTGACCGACGCCCGCGAGGCGCTCGTGATCGTGGACCGGGTCGGATCCCGCGCGGAGGACCGGGAACGGATCGCGGATTCGCTGGCCGCGGCCTTCGCCGAGGGGAGAGGCGCCGCCGTCGCGCTTCTCTGGTGGCGCGGGGCCGGGGCGCCCGAGCGCCGCGATTTCGAAGAGGCCCATCGCTGCGGGCTCTGCGGCCTGGCGTTTCCGCGGCCCACCCCCCAGCTGTTCAGCTTCAACAGCCCCGCCGGCGCGTGCGATACCTGCACGGGGTTCGGGGCCGTGCTCGAGTACTCTCCCCAGCTCATCGTTCCCGACCCGGGCCGTTCGCTGGATGAAGGGGCGCTCGATCCATGGTCGAAGCCCCGTTACCGGCGCGAGCGGTCGCGCCTGAGAGAGTTCGCCGCCGCCTCGGGACTCGACGCGTCCCTCCCGTGGGAGGCGCTTCCCGACGAGGGCCGCGACGTCCTGTTGAACGGGGGAAGATACGCCGGAGAACGCTTCCGGGGCGTCATCCCCTTTCTCCGCTCGAAGGAAAAGAAGCGGTACAAGGCGTATATCCGCGTCTTTCTGCGCCAGTATCAGCTTCCCGAGTTGTGTTCCGGCTGCGAAGGCTACCGCCTGAAGCCGGAGTCGCTGAACGTCCGCGTGGGGGGGCGGCACATCGCCGAGGTCGCCCGGTGGACCGTGAAGGAGATCTCCGGCTGGCTCGCCGGAGGACTCGACCTCACCCCGTTTCAGCGCGAGGTCGCGTCGACGATCCTTCGCGAACTCGAGCACCGGACCTCGTTTCTCGAGGAGGTCGGGCTCGGATATCTGACGCTGGACCGGCAGGCCCGATCCCTCTCCGGGGGGGAGATGCAGCGGATCCGCCTCGCGAGCTGTCTCGGGAGCCGGCTCGTCAGCACGCTCTACGTCCTCGACGAACCCACGATCGGCCTCCATTCGCATGATATTCATGCGTTTACCGGCGTCCTCCACCGGCTCGCGAACCGCGGGAACACGGTCCTCGTCGTCGAGCATGAGCCCGCGGTGCTGGAGAGGGCCGACCGCATCGTCGAACTGGGGCCCGGGGCCGGGGAGCAGGGCGGCGAGATCGTGTTCCAGGGCGGCTGGGACGACCTCCTCACGTCGGAGACCGGCACGGGAGAGGCCCTCGCGCGGCGGGCGACCGCCGCCGGGCAGGGCGCGGCGCCGTCGAGCGGCGGTCCCCGACTCGTCCTGCGCGGCGCCCGCCTGCACAACGTTCGGGGTGTGGATGTGGCGATTCCGCTGGGGTCGCTCACGCTCGTCACCGGCGTCTCCGGCTCCGGGAAGTCGACGCTCATCCGCGGCGTGCTGTACCACGCCCTCGAACGGGAGATCACGGACCGCTCCTCCGCCAAGCCGCATCTGGGCGAGCCCGCCGGCTCCTGGGACCGGCTCGAAGGCGCGGAGTTCCTGGAGGACGTCGTGCTCGTCGATCAGCGGCCGATCGGCCGCACGCCGCGCTCGAACCCGGCGACCTACATCGGAGCCTTCACGGTGCTGAGGAACGCATACGCCGCCCTCCCGGAAGCCCGCTCCCGCGGGTACGAGGCGGGATACTTCTCCTTCAATCGTCCGGGCGGGCGCTGCGAGCGCTGCAAGGGCGCGGGGGAGGAGACGGTGGAGATGGTCTTTCTGGCCGATGTCTCCGTGCCCTGCGAGGCGTGCGGGGGCTCGCGCTACCGTCCCGAGGTGCTCGAGATCGGGATTCGCGGCCGCTCGATCCGCGACGCCCTCGACATGACCGTGGACGAGGCGATTCGCTTCTTCATCCGGCACGACCGTCTCGGAGCCCGGCTGTGGCAGCTGCAACGGGTGGGTCTCGGGTACCTTCGGCTCGGCCAGCCGGCCACGACGCTCTCCGGGGGGGAGGCGCAGCGCCTCAAGATCGCCCGGGAACTCGCGCGCCGGGGAGGTGCGGGCCGCAGGCTGTACATCCTCGACGAGCCGACCGTCGGCCTCGGGGTGGCGGAGGTCGGCACGCTCGTCGCGGTGCTGCGCGAACTCGTGGGCGAGGGGCACGCCGTCGTCGTCGTCGAACACAACCTCGACGTCGTCGCGGAAGCCGACTGGGTCATCGACATGGGGCCCGGACCCGCGGAAGACGGAGGCCGCATCGTGGCGGCGGGTCCGCCGGACGTCATCGCGGAGTCCGGGGCCTCGCTCACGGGCGCCTTCCTCCGTGGGCGGGCGGAGCGGCTCGGGCTCGATGCGGTCGTCGCCGGCGCGGGGTCGGCGTGAGCGGAGCGGGCACGGCGCACGTCTCCATCCTTCTGCCGTGTCGCGACGCCGAACCGTTCCTGGGCGCGTGCATAGAGAGCCTCGCCGCCCAGTCCGAGCCGCGCTTCGAGGTGCTCGCGCTCGACGACGGTTCGAGAGACGGCACCGGGACGCTGCTCCGGGCGTGGGCGGAACGGGACGCTCGCGTCCGCCTCTTCGATCGCGACGGTTCGGGGATCGTGGCGGCGCTTCGCCGGTTGTCCGGGGAGGCGCGGGCGTCGCTCCTCGCCCGCATGGACGCCGATGATGTCGCGCACCCCGACCGGCTGGCCGCGCAACTCCGCCTCCTGGCCCGGCGCCCCGGCATCGCCGCGTGCGGCACGGGCGTCCGCTACTTCCCCCGGCCCCGCCGCGGCTCGGGCTATCTCCGCTACGAGCGCTGGATCAACGGGCTCACCGAACCCGCCGCGGTCGAGCGGGATCTGTTCGTCGAATGTCCGATCGCCCACCCCACCCTGATGGTTCGGCGCGACGCCTTCGAGGCCGTCGGCGGCTATCGCGACACCGCGGGACCGGAGGACTACGACCTCATCCTGCGGCTGTCCGCTGCGGGCTGCCGCATGACGAACGTGCCGCAGGTCCTCCACGAGTGGCGCCTGGGTCCGCACAGGCTGTCCGAGAAGTCGGACCGCTACAGCCCCGGTGCGTTCCGGCGTCTGAAGGTCGCGCACCTTTCGGCCGGCTGCCTACCGGCTGGACGGCCGCTCGTCATCTGGGGCGCGGGCAAGGTCGGCAAGGCCTTCGCGCGCGGCTGGCTCGAGCAGGGAGGCGCCGCGAGTCGCGCCCGCCCGGTGGAGGCGTTCGTGGACCTGGACCCGCGCAAGATCGGGCAGAACATCCACGGCGCCGTCGTCCTCCGCCCGGAGGACCTCCCGGGGTTCACCGCGCCCGCCCGCCCGTACGTGCTCCTCGCCGTCGGCACGCCCGGCGCCCGCCGCGAGATCCGGGAGGCGTTGGGGGGCTTGGGGTTTCGGGAGATCGAGGACTACCGCGCCGTGGCTTAACACCTGACGGTGCATCCGGGGTGCAGATTGTCATTTCGATTGACAATCTGCACCCCCGTTTCGAGAGTTCGCTGGATTATGGCACCAGTCGCTCATCCCCACCCGCGCGTGCGGGACCCTCACCGTCGAGCACTTCCCATGTCACTCCGTCGAACTCCCGCAACAGGTCGGCACCGTAAGCGGAAGACGGGGTCTGGTAGCCCGCCTTGAAGTCGCCGGCCACCGCGCGCGCCGCGATGGCGACGGCCACCGTCGCGGTGAAGCCATAGGGATCCGGCGTGCGCACACGCGCCGCCACCCGCCTCCCCTCCGCGTCTTCGATCTCCGCGACCAGGATCGCGTGCGCCGTCCGGCGCGCCGATTCGGTCGGCCCCTCCGGCCCGCGGTCGAGCAGGCGGTTCAGTAGCGCCTGCCCCGTCCGCGCAGCCAGCAGCGGCCCGAAGCCACGCAGGATCCGCGTGAGGCGCGTGAAGCTCCGGGTTGCCTGCAGGTACGTCTCGATGTTCGGTATTCCCGTGGAATGGAAGGCCGTCGTCACGTCCCCCAGCACCCCGACGAGCGCGGCGTCCGGCGGGGGTCCGAAATCGAACTCGTAACGGAGTTGCCCGGGTCGCACGGTCGCGATCGCACCGTCGCGCCGGATCCGGAACTGCCCGATCGCCTGGGCGACCGTCCGCATGGTGCCGCGGGAGGCGCCGCTGCGGGCCGCGAGGCCGAGCCTCAGGGTGCGGCCGCCCGGATGCCGCATGGCGAGGTCCGCGATGAGGCAGTCGCTCGGGACGACGTCGAACCCGACGCCCGGCATGACCATGATGCCCGCCTCGGCGGCTGCCGCACCGCGCGCGGCCAGCGCCTCGAACACATCGACCTCTCCGGTGATGTCGAGATAGTGCGTGCCCGTCGCGAGGCAGGCGTCGTACATCGGGAGGGCCGTGCGCGAGAACGGTCCCGCGCAATGAAGGACGACCGAAACGTCCTCCAGCGCGCCGGCAAGCGCGGCCGGGTCGTCCAGCCCGAACGCCCGGGTCTCCAGGCCGTGCCCCGCAGCCCCCGATGACGCCAGCGCGGCGAGCTTCTCCGGGTCCCGCCCGGCGACGACGGGCCGCAGCCCGGCCCGAACGGCCTCGGCGACCGCGAGCCGCCCGGTATATCCCGTGGCGCCGTAGATGAGCAGTTTCGGTTCAAGCATGCCCCCAAACTACGGAGAGACTCGCCATGCGTCTGCTGCTGTTCAGCGACCTGCACACCGATCTCGCGGCCGCCGCGTCGATCGTCGAGCGGGCGGCCAACTTCGACGCGGTCGTCGGTGCCGGCGATTTCGCGGTGAAGCGCCGTGGCCTGGGCACGATCATCGAAGTCCTGGCCGCGATCGAAACTCCCACCGTCCTCGTACCCGGAAACGGCGAGTCCGCCGAGGAACTCTCCAACGCGTGCGACGGCTGGCCGGCGGCTCATGTCCTGCACGGCACGGGCGTCGAGATCGGTGGCATGCCCTTCTTCGGCCTCGGCGGCGGCGTGCCGGTGACGCCCTTCGGCGCATGGAGCTACGACTTCACGGAAGACGAGGCCCGGAACCTCCTCGCACCGTGCCCCGAGGGTGCCGTGCTCGTGTCCCACTCCCCTCCGCTCGGCCACGCGGACACCGCCGCGTCGGGTCGGCACGTGGGCAGCACCGCCGTCCTCGAAACCATCGAACGGACCCGTCCCCGCCTCGTCGTCTGCGGCCACATCCACGACTCCTGGGGCGTCCGCTCTCGGGCCGGTCACACGCCGGTCGTGAACGCGGGTCCCGGCAGCGTCGAGTGGCGTCTCTGAAAGTCGCGAAATGCCCCGAAATCCGGTAGATTAGAGGGTCTTACCGAGTGTGGCCGGGCTCCCCCGGAGCTGCCATTGGCCGCCGCGTCCTCGAAGATCTCGAAAACGCCAGTTCCAGCGGGAATCCATGACCACCGAGAGCATAGAACGCGTCGAGCAGAGACCGCTCGAAGAAGAGATGCGTGAATCGTTCATCGACTACTCGATGAGCGTCATCGTACAGCGCGCCCTTCCCGACGTTCGCGACGGCCTGAAGCCGGTCCACCGGCGGATCCTGTACGCGATGCACGAGGCCGGCCTCGGCCCGACCCGACCCTATAGAAAGAGCGCGACCGTCGTCGGCGACGTGATCGGGAAATACCACCCGCACGGCGATTCGGCCGTCTACGATTCGCTCGTCCGGATGGCGCAGGAGTTTTCGCTCCGCTATCCGCTCGTCGACGGGCAGGGAAACTTCGGGTCCGTGGACGGCGACTCCGCCGCGGCCTACCGCTACACCGAGGCCCGGCTCCACGGGTTCGCGAGCGAACTGCTCGGTGATATCGACAAGGACACGGTCGACCACACGCCGAACTTCGACGACCGCCTGCAGGAGCCGACCGTTCTGCCCTCGGCGCTCCCCAACCTTCTCGTCAACGGCTCGTCCGGCATCGCGGTGGGCATGGCCACGAACATCCCCCCGCACAACCTCCGCGAGGTGGCCGCCGCCTGTCACCGTCTGATCGAGGCGCCCGACACGACGCTCGACGAGTTGATGGAAATCATCCGCGGTCCCGACTTCCCCACCGGGGGCACGATCTTCGGCGGGGCCGGAATCCGCGAAGCCTACCGGCTGGGGCGCGGCCGCGTCGTAATGCGCGCGAAGGCCGACATCGAGGAGGGACGGGACGGTCGCGACCGCATCATCGTCCGCGAGATCCCCTTCATGGTGAACAAGACCCGCCTCATCGAACAGATCGCGGGCCTCGTGCGCGACAAGAAGGTCACGGACATCTCCGACCTCCGCGACGAGTCCGACCGGGATGGGATCCGGGTCGTCATCGAACTGAAACGCGACGCGGTGCCGCAGATCGTCCTCAACCAGCTCTTCAAGGGCACGCAACTTCAATCCACCTTCGGCGTCATCATGCTCGCGCTCGTGGGCGGCGAGCCGCAGGTGATGGACCTCAAGACGATGCTCGGGCACTTCCTCGAGCACCGGCACGAGGTCGTCGAGCGGCGGACGCGCTTCGAGTACGGCGTGGCGAAGGACCGGGAACACGTCCTGGAGGGGCTCAAGGTCGCCGTCGACCACATCGACGAGGTCATCCGCATCATCCGCGCCTCCCCCGAGACCGAGGTCGCGGGCGCGGAACTCCGGTCGGCCTTCGATCTCAGCGAACGCCAGGCCGACGCCATCCTGAACATGCGGCTCGCGCGCCTCACGGGTCTCGAAATCGAGAAACTCGAGGAGGAGCTGGAGAAGGTCCGCGCGCGCCGGCAGGAACTCGAGACCATCCTCGCCTCGCGCGACCGGCGGATGGAGATCGTCGGGGATGAGCTGTCGGCCCTCGTCGACAAGTTCGGGGACGAGCGCCGGACGGAGATCGTGCCCGACACCTCGGACCTCACGGACGAGGACCTCATCGCCGAAGAGCGGATGGTCATCACCGTCTCGCACTCCGGCTACATCAAGCGCATCGAGCCTGCGGTCTACCGGGCGCAGCGGCGCGGCGGGCGCGGGATCGCGGGCATGGGCACGAAGGAAGAGGACTGGGTGGAGCACCTCTTCCTCGCCTCGACCCACGACTACCTCCTCATCTTCACGAGGGATGGCCGCCTGTACCGGCTCAAGGTGTACCAGATCCCCCTGGCGCGGCGCACGGCCCGCGGCAAACCGATCGTGAACCTGCTCCGGATGAACAAGGGCGATGAGGTCGCCTCCATCGTGCGCGTGCGGGAGTTTTCCGACGACCGATTCCTCATCTTCGCGAGCCGGCACGGACTCGTGAAGCGGACGAGCCTTGCCGCATACCGGAACGTGCACGCCGGGGGTCTGCGGGCCATCAACATCCTCGACGACGACCGCCTCATCGACGTCAAGCTGAGCGATGGTTCGAACGATGTGATCCTCGCCACGAGGCGTGGGATGGCGATCCGGTTCTCGGAGAGCGACGCGCGGGAGATGGGGCGGGCGACACAGGGCGTGCGCGGCATCCGACTCTCGGATGATGACACCGTCGTCGGGCTCGTGGTCGCCCGGCGGGGCGGTTCTCTCCTCACCGCGACGGAACTCGGGATGGGGAAGCGGAGCGACGTCGACGACTACCGGATCCAGAGGCGCGGCGGCAAGGGCCTCATCAACCTCAAGCCCACGGACAAGTCGGGTCTCGTCGCGGCGGTGCGGGAGGTGACGGACGACGACGAGTTGATGTTCGTGACCCGCAACGGCGTCATCAACCGGCAGCCGGCGGAGGGGATCCGCGTTATCGGACGCAATACGATGGGGGTGCGGCTCGTTTCCCTCGACGAGGGGGACGAACTCGTGGACGTCGCGAGCCTGATCGATCCGATCGGAACGGATCCGGCGGTGGACGACGATGCCGAGGCCGATGCTCTTGACGGTGCCGAGGCCGGTGACGTCGAGGACGCCGAGTGACCGGCGCGACCGCGATCCTCGTTTCACTCGCCGACGTCGAAGCCGCGCACGGGCGGATCCGCGGAGCGGTCCGGCGCACGCCGCTGATCCCCGCCCCGTTCCCTCGGGCGGGCGGGCGCGGCGCGACCGATGCGCCGGACGGCGTGTGGCTGAAGTGCGAGAACCTCCAGCGCGTCTCCGCCTTCAAGGCGCGCGGCGCGTACAACTACGTGAGCCGGCTCTCGCCGGAGGAGCGGGCCGCCGGGCTCCTCACCTACTCGTCCGGCAATCACGCGCAGGCGGTGGCGTGGACCGCCCGGGCGTTCGGCGTGCCGGCGCGGATCGTGATGCCGGTCGATGCGCCCGACGTGAAGCGGGAGGCGACGATCGCCCTCGGAGCGGAAGTCGAACTCGAAGGCACGACGTCGGCCGAGCGCAAGGCGCGCGCCGAGCAGATTCAGCGGGAGTTCGGCGGGACGATGGTGCCGCCGTTCGACGACCCGGACATCATCGCGGGGCAGGGGACCGTGGCGCTCGAGGTCATCGAGCAACTCGGCTCCCGGGAACCGGGGATGGTGCTGGCTCCGGTCGGCGGCGGCGGGCAGCTGTCGGGCGTCGCGGCCGTCGTGCGACGCCGGTGCCCGGAGGCCGAGGTGATCGGCGTCGAACCGGCGGGGGCAGCCTCGATGCTGCGCTCGCTCGAGCACGGCGCGCCCGTCACGCTCGACCGCGTATCCACCGTCGCCGACGGCCTCAAGCCGGTGCGCCCCGGCGACCTCACCTTCGCCCACTGCCGCGACCTGGTGGACCGCGTCATCACGGTCGACGACGAGGCGATCCGGGACGCCGTGCGCTGGCTCTTCGGCCTGCGGCTCGTCGTGGAGCCCTCCGGAGCGGCCACCGTGGCCGCGCTGCTCAGCGGCGCCGTGACGCCCGCGACACGGGGGGAGACCGTGGCGATCCTCTCCGGCGGCAACATCGAGCCCGCGCTCCTCGCGGACTGGATCGGCGGTTGATGGTCTCCAACGGGGCCGGCGCCTCGAAGCTCGTACTGTTCGACATCGACGGGACGCTCGTGCACGCGGCAGGGGTCGGCCGCTCGGCCATCGAGGGCGCGATGATCGAAGTGTACGGGACGCCCGGACCCATCGACGACCTCCCCTTCGACGGGATGACGGACCCTCAGATCGTGCGCACGCTCCTACGCGCCGAAGGCCTGTCGGAGGACGAGATCGCGCCGGGATTCGACCGGCTCTGGCCCGTGTACGCGGCGCGTCTGGAAGAGGAGATCGACGAGCGGCGCGACCGGATGCGCCCGACGCCGGGCGTCCCCGAGATCCTCGATGCGCTCGAGGCGGAGGGAGCGGCGCTCGGCCTGCTGACCGGCAACATCGTCGCCGGCGCCGAGGGCAAGCTCTCGGCGGTCGGCCTCTGGCGCCGTTTTCCGTTCGGCGCCTTCGGCTGCGACGACGCGGATCGGAACCGACTGCCGCCCATCGCGCTCGAGCGGGCCTTCCGCCATACGGGAACGCGGTACGGCCCCGGCCGCACCTGGATCGTCGGGGACACCCCGCACGACATCGAGTGTGCCCGCGGCTCCGACCTGTCCGTGCTCGGCGTCGCCACCGGACGCTTCTCCGTGGACGACCTTCGCCGGGCCGGCGCCGACCAGGTCCTTCCTTCGCTCCGGGACACCGGCCGCGCGATGTCGGCCCTGGCAGGCGCATGAACCGGAGCCCGGAAGGCGACCCGAAGGCCTATCGATTCGACATCCGCCTCGCGGGCGAGCCGGTGCGGCCGCGGGTCTCCGTCGTCTGCACGCCGGCCGGGGTCCACTTCGAGGACCGGCAGATCCCGCTCGCATCCGTCTTCTGGGTATCGAGGCGGGCCGGCCTCATTCTCGTCTTCGCCCGGCAGGAAACCGTCGCCTTCTTCGGGGAGAGCGGAGACCTGGAGGACTTCGCCCGCAGCGTGGAACGGGGCAGCGACGTGGCGGGCCGGCGGTCCCTCCTCCGGCCACTGGCCGCGGACATCGTCGTGTGTACCGCCGGCACCGAGATCACCGGGAGGATCGGCGACGCGCCCCTGGAGGGACTCTACCTCGCGGTGTTTACGAGGCGAGGGCTTCATCTCTTCGCCGAAGAGCACGAGTACACCCTGCGCTGGCCGACCGAGCACGCGGCCGAGGCCGCCGCCGACGCTCATGTGGACGGTCGCCCCGTCCTCGAACTCGCCAAGGGGGATGCGTCCTTCGAGATTCGCTATCTCTTCCCGGAGGAAATTCGCGCCGTCCTGGAGGTCACCGGCACCGTCCCGGAGCCTCCGGACACCGACGACGCCCTGGAGATGTTCGACAAGGGGCAAGTCGCGCGCCCGGTGCGGACGCGACTGCCCGATTTCTCTGTGGGCGCGGACACGCTGCAGCAGGTGTGCGAGGCGGCGGTCGACCGCGTGCGGATCGACCCTTCGATCGGCGAGAGCTTCGATCGGCGCTACTTCGAGCGCCACTTCCGGACGCTCGGCGAGATGGCGCTCGGGCCCCTCATGCTGCGGCGCTCCGCCGCGCTCGAAGCCGACTCCGTCGTCGGCGCCGTTCAGGCCATGGATGCGGAGCAGATGCGGCAGGACGCGATCGCCGCGTTTCGGGGTGTCACGGAAGAGCTGGTGCGAGTGTACGCGGCCGAAGTACAGGGGATCGTCAGGACCAGGCGTCTCGACCGGGACAAGGGCGAGAAGGCGTTGTCCGCCGCAGGTGAACCCGTCTTGCGGGAGACGACGTCAAAGTACATCGATGCCCTGAACCCGGCGTTCGACGCCACCCTGGCCCGGCAGCAGCTCCTCCTGCAGCAGTTGCACGCGCGCGATCTTGCCCCGCCGGAGGCGGAGGAAGCGAGCGTCGAGGAGGCGATCCGGGCCTGGAAGGACGAGGTGACGAAGCTCGACCGCGCGTACGTGTCCGCGGCCGCCGCGGCGCTCGTCGAAATCGGGGCTCTGTGGTCCGATCGCATGATCCCCGGCCTCCGGGCGCTGGCAGCCCTTCGAGCCCGACGCTTGTCGAAGCGGGGTCGATGGGCGATTCTCGCGATAGTGGCGTTCTTCGTCGCTGCAGCGCTGGCCTGGCTGGCCCGCGACCTGATTTAGGACAGGGAGTTCGACAGATGGCAAGGAAGATGGCACAGCAGCAGAGCGCTCCCCCGCGCAAGAACCGATGGTTCCCGATCGCCCTGGTCGTCATCGTGGCTGCCGGCGCGTACTGGCTCCTGGTGGGCGGCGGACAGGGCGGCTCGGGTCCGCCCGCGACACACCCGGACCTTCTCGAGGTCCTGGCCGAGGCCGAGCCCGATGCGTCCGCCGGCGTACCGATCGGGCCCGAGTCGGCGCCGATCACGATCGAGGAGTTCTACGACCCTTCGTGCCCCCACTGCGCGACCTTCGCGGGCTTCGCCGGCAAGCTGCTGCGCCAGAACTACGTGGAGACCGCGAACGCTCCCGTGCGCTGGGTCTCGTACGACTACATGGTCGGTTTCCCCAACTCCGTCGCGGCCTCGCTCGCCGCCCGCTGCGCCGGTGAGCAGGGACTCTACTGGCCGGTGCACGACCTCATCCTCTCCCGTCAGACGCGCTGGTATCAGCTCGCCGACCCCGCCGACGCCATCGCGGAGATCGCGACTCAGGCCGGCGTCGATGCAGACGCCTGGAACGCGTGCATGCGCGAGCGCCGCCCCCTCGAGGATATCGCGAAGTCCCACCAGTTCGGCGTGTCGCGCGGGGTGAACTCCACGCCCACGCTCTTCGTCGACGGCGTGCCGGTGGACCTCGGGGGCGTGGAACCCTACACGCACATCGAGAGCCTCATCCAGGCCCGGATCGAGGCGCTCTCCTCCGGGGACGATCCTTCGGACAGCGGACAGGGAGCACCGTAACCCATGAGTGACTTGAACCGGCGCCGGGGGATCGCGCTCCTGGCGCTGGCCGGTCTCTTCCTCTCCACCTACCTCTTCCTCTACGCGCTCGGCTACTACGGCGAACTCGCGTGCGGCGCGGGCGGCAGCTGCGATCTCGTGCAGGGGTCGCGCTGGGCCCGCTTCCTCGGATTCCCCGTGGCCGGCTGGGGCGTGGGCTGGTACGTGGCCGTATTCGGCGTCTCGATGCTGGGGACCCGAGACGGGATCGGCGCCGCCGGCTGGATCCCGCGTGTGCTGGCCTTGCTCGCCCTGGGCGGACTAGCCTTCACGATCTACCTGACGGCCCTCGAACTCTGGGTCATCCACGCCATCTGCCGCTGGTGCGTGGGCAGCGCCGTCATCACCCTCGGAATCTTCCTCCTCACCCTCCCCGAGTTCCGCGCGCTCCGCCGCTCGGGCTGACGCGCCCGCGCCGGGTCAGGAACCGGGGGGGCGGAGTTCGTTCCAGCGTTCGATGAAGGCCACGGCCGCATCGACGAAGATCTCGGTGGCGATGCGGCCGCGTTCCACCGTGGCTTCGGCCGGATGGCGCGTGCCCCACACGCCCGTGGACGACATCTCCGCGGACGATGTCCCCTTCCCCGTCGACTCATCCTTGAGTCCCTCGGCGAGGAACACCGCAAGCGCCGTCGGATCGCCCGCCAGCACGTCGGGAAGCATCGCCTCCAGGTGCGCCGGCATCGTGACCTCGGCGGGGACCGCCGCGTCGAGGTCCACCAGCGTCGGCATGAGGTAGAGCGAACTCGACGTCTCGGGCGTCCCGCCGTGACGGTCGAGTTCGTCGGGCGGGGGCGTCGGGACGGAGGCCATCCGCTCCCGATCCCGGAACGGCCCCGACACCGCTCCCAGATCCACGGCGATCCCCGCCGTCTCCTGGTTGATGCGGTCCACGATGAACGTCGTGATGGCCCGGTTCCCTCCGTGCGCGTTCATGATCAGGAAGCGCTTGAAGCCGTGCGCGATGAGGCTCTTCACCGCCTCGACGTACACCTCCTGGATCAGCGTCGAGGGCAGGGTGATCGTCCCCTCGAACCCCATGTGATACGGGGACTGTCCCGGCAGCAGGATCGGCGCCACGAGGACGTCCGCCCGCTGCGCCACGAGCTTCGCCTGCTCGACCCCGTTCAGGTAGTCGGTGCCGATCGGCAGGTGGTTGCCGTGCTGTTCCAGCGCGGCGACCGGAATCAGGACCATGTCGCTGCGCGTGAGAAAGTCCCGCACCTCCGGCACGGTCATGTGGGGCAGGTAATTCTTCACCTTCTCCTGCGTCCACAGCGGGTTCGTCTGGGCGGCCGCCGCCGGAGCGAGAAAAAAGAGGAGGACCAGCGAAAGGGGCGAGACGGGCGGGGATCGTCGCATGGGACCTCTCCTGTCGTGCTGGTAGGCCCCCCGGGGGGGTTCAGGCGGTGGCGCGCCAGAACCCTTCCAGCGCCTCTCCGTCCGGCGAGGCGCGCAGCTTGTCGAAGGCCCGGTTCCGGATCTGCCGGATGCGCTCGCGGGTCACGCCGAGGAGCGAACCGATCTCCTCCAGCGTCATCTCTTCGCCGTCGTCGAGACCGTAGTAGAGGACGAGGATCTTCCGCTCGCGCTCGGTGAGGTAGCGCTCGAACATCTTCTCGAGGAACTCCCGGCGGGCCTGGTCCTCGACATCCTCCTCGATGTCCGCGTCGTCCATGCCCGAGAAACGCTCCCCGAAGGACGCGCTGTCGCGGTCGGACTTGTCGAGCGGCGCGTCGAGGCTGAGTTCGGCGGACGCCACGCGCCGCAGCGCGCGCACCGTCTCCACCGGCTCCTCCATCTCCTCGGCGATCTCACGGTCCGTCGGCGAGCGCCCCAGCTTCTGCGTGAGCGCCGTCTCCGTCCGGGAGAGCTTGACGAGATTGGAGTTCTGGTTCAGCGGGATGCGCACGGAGCGGGTCTGTTCGGCCAGCGCCTGCAGCACCGTCTGCCGAATCCACCACACCGCGTAGGAGATGAACTTCACGCCCTTGTCGGGATCGAACTTCTTGACGGCCTTGAGCAGGCCCTCGTTCCCGATGCAGACGAGTTCGGCCAGGTTGAGCCCCCGGCCCTGGTACTTCTTCACGTACGAGATCACGAAGCGCAGGTTCGCCGTGACGAGGCGCTCCGCCGCGTGGCGGTCGCCGGCCCGCGCCTTGCGCGCGATCTCCCGCTCGATCTGCGGGTTCTCGATGAGCGGATAGCGCTCGACATCCTGCAGATACTGGTCGAACGAATCGAGCGCGTGCGTGTCGAAGAACATGCGTCGGCTGGTAGCCGTCTTCGCCATATGAAATCCGAATCCTGATCCGGGTCGGTTGTCGAAAACCATCGCCGCGGGGTGGGCCAACCGGAACTCCGCCCCGCCACGGTTCGATCCGATCGCTCTTGATACAAACTTGAAATAATAGAGAAAATCGGAGCGAACCGCACCTTTTCCCGACGGCTGTTACCCCGGACCCCCCGCTCGGGCTCCCTCGCCGCCGCGGTCCGAAGCAGCGGCCGCCATGCGTTCACGGCGCCGCAGGCGGAGGAGATACCAGCAGAGGGCGGCCCAGGTGATGCCGTATCCGGCGCCGATGAAGAGCCAGTGATCGTTCATACCCGGTTCACCCTTCCTCCGGTCCCGACAGTTCGAGTTCGAGTTCCGTTGCAGCCAGCCGGTATCGCCGCAGCCACAGGTAGGCGAACGCTAGGGTGTAGGCGACGAATCCGAGCAGCATCACGAGTCCGTACGCGCTCCACATGGACTGCGGAGACGACGGGGGCTGGTGCAGGCTTCGCCACCAGAACACCGACAGGTACACGATCGGGACCTGGACGAAGGCGATGAGACCGATCACGGCCGCCCAGCGCGCCCGCCGGTCCGGATCCTCCGTCATCGAACGCACGACGAGGTATCCCGTGTAGATGGGTACGAGAAGCGCCGTCGTCGTGACGCGCGGGTCCCACGCCCACCAGATCCCCCAGGTGGGCCGGCCCCACAGCGTGCCGAGGATGAGGGTGAGGACGGCGGCGAGCACGCCGAGTTCCGCAGCGGAGACGGCGAGCAGATCCCACTTCAGCTCCCGCTGCACGAGATAGAGGATGCTCATGAGGAAGACGACGAAGAACGCGAGCATCATCACCCACGCGACCGGCACGTGGACGTAGAGAAGGCGCTGGACCTCGCCCTGCAGCGCATCGGCGGGCAGCACGGCGAGTCCGAGCACGCTGCCCACCGCGATGAGGAAGATCGCAACCCATCCGAGCATGGTCAGTTTGTTCATGAGACCCGCATCACTCCTCGAGGACGACGGGGAAGATCCACAG